>JBAVYX010000444.1:0-37323 GCA_049588475.1 Silvibacterium sp.
GTGTTTATGCGGGTCCGAGAGAACCCACCGCCGTTTACCTTGCGGCTTTTTAACGCCCTTGTCAACAGCAAAAGCCGGGTTTCCACAGGTGTTTTGGGGTTTTGCCGGCTTTTTCCTGGTTTTCTTGCCATTTTGGGGATTAGCCGAGGCGTTGAGAGTATGGAAACCCTTGTCCAGAGCGGCCCCCAGCGATGCGGTATGGCGAGACTATAGGCGCGAAAGAGGAGACTCGTAAAGGGCGAACAGAGGCTTTTTTCTCTTCTCGAGGCTGCGCAGCAGCGGATCGTTGAGGAAATCAACAAGCGGCTGGGCCAGCTTGAAATACGCACCGATGTTCGCGGCTAACGCGGGTTTCAGCGCTTCCGCGACCGGCAGCGTGGCCGTTACCCCCCACTGGCGCCACTTGATCCACTCGATCGCTGGATGGCCGGCGGGAAAGCCCTTGGGCGGACGGGTGAGGGCGGCAGGGTCATGCAGGGTCATCTTTACGCGGAGCTTCTTAGCCTCGATGAGGCGCTTGAATTCGGAGTGATGCGCCAGCAGGTGCCGACGGATAGCAAGGAGTTGTTCCTTCGGCGGCATGTAGACACCGGCGGCGATAACCAGGTCGGTCGCCGTGAGGTGAAAGTAGTAGCCGCTGCCGGAGGTCTTCTCGAGGCCGTTGCGGGTCCACCAGGCGGCAAGATTGGTCTTGTATGGCGACTTGTCGGCGGAGAAGCGCGTGTCGCGATAGATGCGCAGCATGCACTTTTGCGGCGGACGGACGTGTGCCGGAGCGTAGGCGGCCATGCCGTGGGTAATTTTATCGATGACGTCGAGCATGGGCTGCTTAAGGTCGCGTTCGTAAATTTCGCGGCGCGCTTCGAACCACTCGCGCCGGTTATTGCGCCTGAGCTGGCGCAGGAAGTCGAGGGTTTGCTGGGTGAAGTATGGCTGCGCGGGCTGGGACAGTTTGACGGGCGTGGATTTTTTGGCCGATCGCGAGAGCATTTTCGTATTTTAAGCGGCTGAAGCGTGGCTATTTTCTTGCGGGCTTTCTTGCTAGACTCACACCGTTATGCGAATTCTTCTGCTCCTTGCCGCTGCTTTCGGCCCGATCGTCTTGCTGCCCGCTCAACCTGCGCCGGTATCGATCGAGGCTCCGCCCGGATCGCGGCTGCTGCTGGAGGCGAAAGGAGTCGGCGCGCAGATCTACACCTGTACGGATTCGCACTGGCTGCTCGAGGCTCCGGAAGCGAAGCTGCTGGATGCTCGCGGCCAGGTGATCGGGACACACTTTGCCGGGCCGACGTGGCGGCTGAACGATGGCAGTGAAGTCAAGGGCAAGCTGATCGCGAGCCAGCCCGCGCCGGACGGCAAATCGATCCCATGGCTGCTGGTGGGAGCCGTGCCAGGAAGCGGGAGCGGCAAATTCGCCGAAGTTGCATACATTCGCCGCACGGAGACGAGCGGTGGCGCTGCTCCGAAGGAGGCGTGTACGAGCGGAGAGCTTCCGGTACCGTACACGGCAAAGTACAGTTTCTACGCGGCGAAGTGAGCGGCA
Source organism: Silvibacterium sp. (assembly GCA_049588475.1). GTDB lineage: Bacteria > Acidobacteriota > Terriglobia > Terriglobales > Acidobacteriaceae > Silvibacterium. The sequence continues at coordinate 1,544 of JBAVYX010000444.1, forward strand.
AGGGCTATGCCGCTGCGTTGATGTGGCAGGTGGTGCGCGATCATCGCCGCGACGGGCTTGTCTCATGGCTGCATGTGACCTCGGGGAACCGCCACGCGATCGAGCTTTATCTGCGGATGGGTTTTGTAGAGGGCGCGCAGACTCGTGTATCACCGGATCTCGCGTAGAGGTTGAGACGCAGCGTTGGCTTTGTGATCTCCACAAAGCTGCGGAGGTCTCGGAGTAACTTTTCTCACTCTACGGACTCCAATAGGTGGGGAGATTTTCCATGTTCAAAGCAATTGTTCGGACTCTTGTGCTGCTGGCTGCCGGGCTGCCGATGGTAAGTTGCCAGGCGGCGAGCAATACGCCGATTCCGGCGGCGACGAGCGACGTTCCCCTGGCGACGACTTCATCCCGCGAGACGGCGGTGTTTGCCGGCGGGTGCTTCTGGGGAACGCAGGCGGTTTTCGAGCGCGTGAAGGGCGTGGTGGAGACGACGGCCGGATATTCGGGCGGCAAGGCCTCGACGGCGCACTACTCCGATGTGACAACGGAGACAACAGGCCATGCGGAGAGTGTGCGAGTGGTGTACGACCCGTCGAAGCTTTCCTATGGGCAATTGCTACGGATCTTCTTCTCGGTGGCGCACGATCCTACACAACTGAATCGGCAGGGAAATGATGTCGGCACGTCGTACCGGTCGGCGATCTTTTTTGCCAATGACGAGCAGAAGCGGATTGCGACAGGGTACATCGCGCAGCTGGATGCTGCACATGTGTTTCCCAAGCCGATTGTGACTCAGGTGGTTCCGCTGCAGGGGTTTTACAAGGCGGAGGACTACCACCAGGATTACGCACTGAAGAATCCGGACAATCCTTATATCTACGTGTGCGACCGACCTAAGATCGCGGCGCTCAAGCAGCAGTTTCCGGAGCTGTTTCAGAAATACAAGGGCGAGTAAGACGTCTACTCTTTTGGAATTGCCACTCTGCGGGCATGTGCCGTGTTGAAACCCTCACCAGCGCGCACGGTGAATTGCAGCCGCTTGCCCCGACGCACGTTGTAGACGAGCGCTGGCCGGAAGCAAACCACGCAGTGTCCGCCGGTGCGGCGGACACTCGGGTAGAGGATGCCCTTCGATTGATGGGTCAAAAGCCTGGAGGCCAGCAGTTGCGGCTCGACGTAGCACTCGGGGAGGGGTCCGGAGCAAAGGTATTTCCGGAACTGCGGGCGGGCGGCAGTAAGGTTGTGCGCAGGCATGGTGAAATCGGCGAGATAATCGTCGAAGGTGGCGATCTCTTCTTCCTGCCAACCTACTTCTTCGAGCTGGCGCCGTTTGTGGAAGGCGACCTCAGCGAGTGAAGTTTCGCGCTCCAGACCGGCATACCATGCGCCACGACCGTTCGAGTTAAAACGGCCGCCGTCGGGGGCAGCGTGGGTGAAAGCGGCGTTGACGATGTGCGCATAGTCGACTCCATAGACGAGCTCATGGACGCCGATCCCGGGCAGCAGCCCTTCTTCGCCGAGCAGGCGATCGTTGGTTACGCCGTCGAGTTCGAGCAGGTCGTCGAGAACGCGCGTGTCCTCGGTGAGGCGAGACAAGACGGTGCCGCACGGGCTGTATTTCGCGGGGATGAGGCGATGGGTGTCCTCGAGATCAATCGATGTGAGGGGAACACGGTCCGGGGGAACAGGCATGACTGAGATTTATTGTCCACCACGCCGGGCATCGAGCAGTTGCCGCACGTTGAGCATGCCGGGCTGGCCGCGCTGGATGATGTAGGCGATGGGCGTGAGGCTGCGAAAGATGGGGTTGGTGTTGGGCAGCGTCATCCAAGCGTCGGCGAGTTTCGGACTATAGAGAATATTCAGCGCCTTGAAGATGCCGATCAGCAGTGAGACGCGCGTGAGCGTGTCCTGATCGAGGGTGCGGCCTTTGGGGTCTTTCTTCAGCGCGTAAAACGAGCCTGTGGACATACCGCCGAGAAGCTGCCGGGCTTCCGGGTCGCGCAGATCCCACTTTTCCATGATGCCGAGGAAGCCTCGGACGGCGGCGGGGCTGAGCCGGCGGCGGGTGGCGGGATCGGAGAGATCGGCGGCAGTTTCCGATCTGTATCCCGGTACGTTGGGCAGAGCTAAAGAGGCGGCCATGCGGCGTTCTCCATTTCTGAATCATTATTGCATCATATTTGATGAAATGAAATCAACAGAATCTTTGCTGAAATGCGTTCGCACCGATTTTGGCTTCCGTTTTTGCGATGCCGGGATACACTGGCTTCTCCACAGAAAATCCCATACGTACTGGAGCCGCCATTGAACATCCTACGGTGTCTGGTTGTTTTGTCTCTTGTGTTCGTCTCGAACCCCTGGGCACGTGCCAACAGCCTCGCCGAACTCAGCGAAAGCTTTTGGCAATGGAGAGCCCAGGAGCAGCCCTTCACGGGTGACGACATTCCACGCATCGATCGGCCAGTGGGGTTGACGGTCGACTGGTCAGCGAAAACGATCGCGCAGCGGCTCGAGCAGCTTGCCGCCTTCGAGGAGCGATGGAAGAACCTTGCCCCCTCGGCGCAAGCTCCGGTGCACGAGCAGGTGGACTACCGTCTTATGGGCTCGGCGTTGGCGCGGGCGCGGTGGGAGCTGGCGATTCAGCAGAACTGGAAGCGAAATCCGCAATTCTACGTGGACCAGACGCTGGGCTCCGTCTTCATTCTGCTGTTGCAGCCTCCGCCGTTTTCCGAAGCGCGGCAGCAGGAGATTGTCGCCCGCATGAAGCAGATACCGGCCACGATCCAGGCAGCCGAGGAAAATCTGACCGACATGCGGCAGCCATTTGTGCAACTGGCCATCGCCGCTCTGGATCAGGTTCCGGAACGAACCGAACGGATGAAGACGGGACTCGCGCCGCAGTTCAACGCCACGAATCAGGAGGCGCTGCAACGGGCCATTCCTGCAGCAATGACCGCGCTCACAGAGTATCGTGCATGGCTCCAGGAGAAGCTGCCGGCCGCACGCAAAGACACGGCCATTGGGCGCGACAACTACGTCTTCTTCCTCCGCAATGTCGCCCTGCTTCCCTATATGCCGGAAGAACTGCTGGCCATGAGCCAGCAGGAGTGGAGCCGATCGGTGGCGTTTGAAGCCTATCAGGAGGCCAGACTGGCAGGCGCTCCGCCTGCATCTATCTTTACCAACGCAGACGCGCAGATCGCGGCGGAAAAGACCGACGAAGAGAAGGTGCGCGCATTTCTTGTCGACCAGAAGATTCTCAGCGTGCCGGCTTGGATGAAGCACTACCGCAATCTGCTACTGCCGGACTATCTCGAACCATTTGAGGGGATGGGGGTCACGGACGATCTGACGGGGCCGTCGCGCCTCAATGAGAACGGGACCAGCTATATCCGCAAGCCGAGTCCGAACCTGGGTTACTTCAACCTTTCGACGGCGCGCGATCCGCGGCCCATCCTGGTGCATGAGGGCGTGCCGGGGCACTACTTTCAGCTTTGCCTGGGATGGCATAATGACGATCCGATCCGGCGTCACTATTACGACTCGAATGCCAACGAAGGCCTCGGTTTCTATGCCGAAGAGATGATGCTCCAGGCCGGATTCTTCGATGATAATCCGCACACACGAGCGACGATCTATAACTTCATGCGGCTGCGGGCGCTGCGGGTTGAGGTCGATGTAAAGCTGGCGCTCGGCGAATTCACGCTGGAGCAGGCGGCGAGCTATCTTGAGCACACTGTCCCGATGGATCGCAGGACGGCGCTTGCGGAGGCGGCCATGTTCTCGAGCACGCCGGGGCAAGCCATCTCCTACCAGATCGGCAAGCTGCAGATCATGCAGCTTCTATCCGATGCGCGGCTTAAGCAGGGCGCGGACTTCTCCATGCTGAAGTTCAACGATTTTGTCTGGAACAACGGCAACGTGCCCATTGCTCTGCAACGCTGGGAGCTGATCGAGGACGAAGGCCAGGTCCCGGCTGCGACAGCGCCGCCAAATTCACAATGAAGATCATCTTTGGGGGACGGACCTACAAACTCCCCAAATCCTTCCAGAGCATATAGGCCGCGAAGAGGAGTAGCAATCCCACGAGGTTGTTGATGACAAACCCAAGATAGATTCGTGCTATAGAGCGCGACGGCATCGATGACGGTGATAATCAGCGCCATGAGAAGAGCGAACAGCAGCCCGTGAAAGTTTCCGGTGTAGGCCAGACCAGCTGCGATAAGGCCCAGCACAATTTCCCGCGCCGCCAACACCGCCATCATTGGACGGGATTGGTCCCTTAACAAAGGGAGACCGCGGGGCCGATCGCAAGTTCCGGCTTTATCAGCAGGATCAGCCCGATCCCGTTCAGGAATACGGCTACGAAGTAGGCAACGAGCCGAGCGATGGCCACGCTACATATCCCTTTCCGGTCAGGTCGCCATTCCGCTGATGTAGGCTTCGAGTTGCCGAATGGTTTCTTGTTGCTCGGTGATGATCCAGTTCACCATGTCGCCGATGGAGATCATGCCGACGATGGCACCGCGTTCCAATACCGGGAGATGCCGAATGCGGTGCTCCGTGATGATGCGCATGCAGGCGCCCACCGTATGTTGCGGGGAAACGGAGATAACCGGGCTGGACATGATTTCGGAAACAGCGGTCTCCTTCGACGACCTACCCTTTAGAATGATCTTTCGGGAATAGTCGCGTTCCGAGATGATGCCATGCAATTTGTCCTGCTCTGTCACGAGAAGCGCACCCACCTGCTTCTCAGCCATGATCTCGATGGCCTGGTACACGGAAGCATCCGGCGGCACAGACCAGACGTCTCCGGGCTTGCGTTTCAGTACGGCGCTGATTGTCGCCGTCAGTTCACTCATGTGGGACCTCGGGCCTCGGATAATACTGCCGCCATGTGTGAGTTAGCAAGTTGCATGTGACCTAATCGAGGCACCGGGCCGAGACGACCTGAACCTAGGTCGCCGGGACTATCCCAATTGGACCCGGTCGAGAGTCCACGGCCACTGCTTCGCCACCCGACCCTCCTGGCCTAACGAATGATCTTCAGCGCAGCGCGGAAGAGGGCGTCGAAGTCCTGGCCGAGGGATTTGTCTTTTTCGACTGCCGTCTCGATGGCTTTCTGGGCTGCAGGGCGCTGGTAGCCAAGGTTGGTGAGCGCGGAGAGGACGTCTTCGGCGGCGGGTCCGGCGGAAACGACGGCAGGCGCAGTGGCCATGTCCTCTAATTTGTCTTTCAGCTCTACAACCAAACGCTCGGCGAGCTTTTTGCCGACTCCGGGGATGTGGGTGAGGGTGGCATGGTCCTGGGCGCGGATTGCGGCGACGGTGCGTTCAGGGTTGAAGCCGCTGAGTATGGTGACGGCGAGCCTGGGGCCGACTCCGGTGACGGTGATGAGGCGCTCGAAGAGGCGCTTCTCCCGGAGTTCGAGGAAGCCATAGAGGGCAAGGATGTCTTCGCGCACCTGGGTGTGAATATAAAGGGAAACCTCAGATCCCTCAGCGGGAAGTGCGGTGAAGGTGGGGATGCTGATGACGACGTCGTATCCGACACCGGCCGCCTCGATAATCGCTTGACCGGGTTGTTTCGAAAAGAGGCGTCCGCGTAGGTGGGCGATCATTCTGTACAGGGTACAGGGAACAGGGATTAGGGAACAGTTGCCATACCGGAGCGGTCAGCCACGGCGCCGGTACCGGATCTCGAAGTCATATCCCGGATTGGCGGGAAACAGCCCGGCGACGTGGCGGAGACGCTCGGCGAGGGCGGGCGCGGCGAGTAAGGGATATTCGCGCTCGCGTAGTTCGGTGTAGTCGAAGTCAATGGTAATGGCCAGCATGTAAATGGCGATGGCGTCGGAGAAGGCAGATTCAAAGTAGCTGGATTTCGCCTTCTCGTCGACCTGTTCCTGGACTAACGTGGGACCTCCGTGATCCTTACCGTCTCGATCGCCGTCCTTACCGCGGCTTTGATTGCGATCGCGGGCGCGACGACGGCTTTCCCATGCATCCTGGCTGGTTTCTCCGCGGACATCGGCCTGGGCCTGCGACCAGACGAGCTCGGAGAAGCTTGCCGGCACTCCCACGGCTTCCACGAAGTGATGACCGACGTTGATGAAGTACTCGAAGGCGAGGGCGAAGCGGTCCTGCATGAGGCGCGTGGAGATGAATATGCAGTCGGACGAGCCGAAGCTAACGTTGCGATGGCAGATGGCGCGGTCGCCGAGATCGACGGTGTAGGCGGGAGCGACGGTGGTCTCGTCGCCTTCGCCGATGGTGAGCGGCACGAAGTAATAGGCACGGCGGGCGAGAGCGTGAGCGATCGTCGCGGGCACAGCCTGTACGATGCGCTCCAAATCTTCGGGAGCGATCTGAGTCTCTCCAAAGCTCGCGTAGCATATGCCATTCGGCGCCTGTTGAACGCGAGCCTCCTGGGCCACCTGGGTGGCGGAGAGCAGGGGGATCTGGGCAGTATCAACCATAAACTTGTATTCTAGCTGAGGCGGCTGCGCGGAGCAGCGCCTGGAATGAATATGTCGGTTCACGAAATGAGTTCGCCGGGCAGGCTTTCAGGGAGCAGGGCTTCGGGCAAAGTCTTTGGTATCCCGCTGGGTGATCTGGGCCTGTTTTCCAGCCTGCTGATGGCGCTTGCCTTTGGTTTCCTGGTGTTCTTTGCGACATGCTTCGTTGCGATTCTGGGCCTGTTGTTTTACAACTCGGCGGGGCACCATGCCGTCAATATGGCCGACAGCTACCGGTATATTGCCCTTCCCGCAGGGCTGGTGGCGCTGGGCCTGGCGATGGTAGTGCTGCTGGGGCTGTGGCTGCGGCGCAAGATTGCCGGGAGATAAAGGCCGTGGGGTTGGTAACAATTTCCCGGGAGTCGCTGAGCGGAGTCGTGTCTGAGACTCAGGCGCGAGCCTGGTGCGCGCAGCTTGAAGCCGGAGAGATTCTCTACTTTCCCCAGACGCCGGTTCCGATTACGCAAGACGATCTGGCGTTTCTGCTGGGGCAGCAGCAGTCGGATAGCTCGCTGCATAAGAATATCGCCTACAAGCCAAACATCGACAAGTTGAGCGGCGTGGACACGAAGACTGCCGATGCGGCGGCGGTGGTGCGGCTGCAAGGAATCATGCGGCAGTATTCGAAGAGTGTAGTCGCGTTTCTGACCGGGTTTCTGTCGCCGTACCAGGCCAAGTGGCAGCTGGATTACGCGAGCTTTCGGCCGCAGGAGGAGGAGGGCCGCGACTTGTCGTTGCGTAAGAGGAATGACCTTCTGCATACGGATGCCTTTCCGACGCGGCCTACCTACGGCGCAAGGATTCTGCGCTTCTTCAACAATATTCATCCCACGCGGACGCGGGACTGGATGGTCGGCGATCCTTTCGCGACTCTGGTGAAGCAGTTCGCGCCGGCGGAGATTGTTCCTTCGCCGGACAATGCGCTGAGCCGCGCGGCGAAAGGGCTGGGACGCTCGGTTGGACTTGGCGCAGCGATTCCGTCGATCAGGCGATCGCCGTATGACGACTTCATGATGCGGTTTCATAACTTTCTGAAAGAGAATGCACGCTTTCAGGCGGAGTGCGCGAAGTATCCCTGGCAATTTCCTGCCGGGTCGAGCTGGATGGTCTATACCGATACGGTTCCTCATGCGGTGCTGGCGGGGCAGTATGCGCTGGAGCAGACATTGCTGGTGGCACCCGAGGCGCTGGTGAATCCGGAGACTTCTCCACTGAAGGTGCTGGAGGGGATCGCGGGGACGCAGCTGGTTTAAGGTTGTGGTGCAGGCTGGGATGCAAATCCGGGGCGGCCGGCACGGATGCGCGCGGAGAAATTGGGGTCGTCGTTTGCGGCCTGCGCGGCTGGATTAATGTAGGCGCGCCGCTTCAGTTCGTCAAAGGGCATGCCATCCGTGGCCAGGTTGCCTTTCTTGTATGACATCTCATCCGCTTTGCCGTTCAGCAGAATCGCCAGCTTCCACGGCTGGCTGCGCATGGCCTGGAGCTTGAAGATCTGCGTGGTGCAATTATCGGTGATGGCGTTGTACCACTTGGGGTGATCGTGGAGGTCGTTGGCCAACCCGATGTAGTCGAGAAAGAGAGAGCGCGCGAAGGGTATAGTCGCCGTGGTGTGGTAGAGGTAGAGATCCTCCCCCATGCGGTAGTTGGTGCGCAGGCGGACGACGTCGCGCTCGGTACTGACGACGGTGATGAGCGTGAACTGGCGGAAGAATCCGCGGATGGCGGAGTAGCTTTGGCCCACCTGCTTGCGAGCCTCGATAGAAAAGGGCACGTAGTTGCCGTTGCCGAAATCGAAACTCAGAATGGTATGCGCGATCCAGGGCGAGCCCCAGTAATCGAGGAAGAGGTCGAGGCCGCGGAGATCGTCGAGATTGACTTGCATAGTCTGCCATTGGCAGGTGTAGTCGAACTCAGCGCGATAGTCGCAATCGCGAAGATCGTGAATGGTGACGATGTTGCCGTTGACTTCGGCCCATGCAGTTCGCGAGACATCTGTCTGCCAGTTCGCGTAATTGGAGGGCTTCAGCGACAACCACCACAGCATCACGACCAGCGCGCAGGCCACGCAGCCGGCGACGCGTTTCCAGAAGCCCTTAAAGAAAACGAGTCCAGCAACGAGGGCAAGCAAGTAGACAGCGATGCCTGGAATTCGCAGCCACGCAACGCGAATGTCGAAATAGAGAGCGGCGACGGTCCAGAGGACGAGAACGAGCAGGATGATGCAGACGAAGAGGTGGCCGCAGGCGCGGAAGAATATACGTAACCGTGATTGTTCCATTTGCGATAGTGCATTGCGTCGGACGCAATGCGTGATTCCTGATGCTACAGCGATGCGACAATTCTGCAAAGCATGACGTTAGTGTGAGAGGGCGCTTGGGGGAACATCGGAGAGCGGCACTCCAGGTCCCTGCCACTTCAGGGCGAAGTCATGGTTGCCGGTGGTGTGAGTCAGCGAAACGCGAATGGCGTGGCGACCGGCGCGCAGGCCGAGGCTTCCGGCGGTAGCCTGGACAGCGTTTCCGATTGAGCCGCAGACCTGGGGGAAAGGCTTCGGGGCGACTGCGACTACGGCGGAATTGATCTCCAGTTTCACGCTATCGCGAGCGAACAGCGTGAAGGTGTAGCCGCCGTCGGCGGGAATGTTGATATATCCGTCGAAGACGATGCCGAAATTTTCGTCGCGTTTGCGCACTGAAGAATCGATGCGCGGTGTCGTTCCGGTGGCGGCGGGGTTTTGCTGTGTCAGGCTGTCGAGCGAAATTGCAGGCGCCTCAAAATAGAGGTAATTCAGGCCCGGATCTGTTCCAGCGGTTCGGTCAGGCTCGTGGAAAGCTGTCGCCACGACTACGGGCTGATAGATCCAATCAGAAGTGCCGTCGTCGCCGGTGACTTTGAGCAGGACGCGAAATCGTCCGGAGTTGTCCCACAGGGTGCCGGAGGCATCGGGAAATTTGTGATGGACTTTGCGTCCGGAGGCGGTAGCGCCATCTCCGAAGGACCATTCCCAGGACTGGATATGAGGGCCAGATGGGGATGCGTCGAAATTGACCTTCTTTCCGGAGCTGATGGCTCCGCTTGAGTAGGTGAAGGCTGCATGGGTCGAGGGAGCGGCAAACGACGGCTGCTTCGCGCCGGACTTCAGATCGAGAGGGATATCGGCGTTGGCTGCGACCAGCTTATCCGCCAGGCGGACGTGGTCGAAGGCGATGCCATCGACATCGCCGAGCAGCGCGGACGGAACGAGGGACGGTGTTTCGATCGCCCAGATGTTCCTGAAGGAGATGTCGCGGATGGAGGGGTTGGGCTGCTCGATTTGCACCAGCGAATACCAGTCTTCGAGGCGGATATTTTCGAAACGATAGCCGGAGGTGTGTCCAGTGGCGCCGTTGGTTGCCCATATCTGCAGCAGTGCGAAGGGAATGCCGCAGGCTCCGATGCCGGCGTGGATCACGTCAGAATCGCGCAGAGTGAAATTGCTGCTGTTGAAGACCTTCTCGGGCCAGGCGGCACGGACGACGTTCGAGATGCTGGTCGACAGGACGCTGTTTTCAACGGTGATATTGGTGACGTCGTGGCCGGGTGCGATCATCGCGGCGTGGTCGTACCCGTCCCAATTGCCCTGCATGGCAAAGACATCATCGGCGGCGCGGATGAAGACGTCGCGCACCAAGGTGTCGCCGCCGCCGAGCCAATCCATGCCGTCCTGGTTGGCATTAGCATTGCTGCCCCCCATAACCTTGACGTTGTCGAAGGTGATGAAGCGCGAGTCCTTCATCTGAATCATCCAGGTGCGGCTGCGCACGACGCAAGTGATGCCGCTGATCAAGATATTGCGTGCGTTGTCCATGACGATGCAGTGCCAGTTGGGCTGGTGCTTCCAGCCGGTGTCATTGTCGGGGTCCTGGGGACCGTCATAGATGATGACGCCACGACCGAAGACCTTCACGTTCTGGACCTGCCAGATATTGAGGCTGCCGAAGAGGACGGCTCCCGGGGCGAGGTAGATGGCGTCTCCGGAATGAGCGTCGATGCTCTCGCGATGGACGCCGGGTGCGTAGTAGCGGATCTTGGGGTCTGTCGCCTTCGGCGCATCGGTCTCAGGCGTGTTTGCGAAGAGGAAGAGCATCTCGGCACCGGCAAGGTGGTCGCCAGGGCGGGTTATCGAGAGCTTGGCGGCGTGCGTGAGCGTAAAGGTGATGGTGCGGCCCTTGAGCGTGGGCCGTATGCCGAGGCTCCAGGGCTGAACCTCGACGCCTTTAGCCCAGTAGTCGTCGGAAGGCGCGGTGATGGCGATCTTCGTTTTGCCCTTCAGATCGAAGTTCAGGAAGTAGTAGTTGGCGGCGGCGTGCGCGAAAAAGGCGGAATGTCCGTCAATGATGACCGTGAAGCGGTCGGAGCGGATCTCGTCGGGGGCGGGCGCGATGGAGACCTTAGCGTGAGTGACGGCGGCGAGAAACAGAGCGCAGACAAGAAAGGCTGTTTTTCGCATAAGGTTTTATAGCAGGCATGGGATGACTTCCATGCCTGCCTAATGCATTCTCACCTTGACTCTATTCCCTGCGAGCCTCCAGCTCTGACATGAATGTGCCGGTGTGGTAGACGGCTGAACTCCAGGGCGCTTTCAAGATGAAACGGGCGAAGGGGTCGCAGCCGGTAAAGTTGATGGTGAATGTCGCACTCGCGGCGCCTCCTGCGGCAATGTCACCGAGCAGGACCGGGAAGGCACTCGGCGGCGTGACCACAGGCGAACAGGGACGGCCGAAGATCTGGCGGAGGGTAACGCTGCTGATTTCTGTGGCGTAGGCCGGGCCCACATCACCGTTGGTCGCGGTGAGGGTGACGACGCGCGTGTCGTTGTCTTCAGTTTCGCCGGAGATGGAGAATTTGAGCCCGTAGCCGGGTAGCTGCTTCGGATCTACGATTCCCCAGTAGGCGGGCTTAGCCTGTAGTCCCATGTCGAAGGGCATTGGGTAGTCCGTGCGAGCAACCGGAAAACTGTCGAGCCAGGTGTCGTCATCGGCCATGCCCCAAAAGGTGACGGCACTGATCTTGCCTTTTAAGCGGCGGAATGCGTCGAAGTACTGCTTGTAGAGCCATCCCTGCTCGGCGAGAACGGATGGCGGGATATTGTTGCCGTAGTTTGAGGTAGTGTCGCCGGCGTTGTAGACACTCATGTCAAGCTCGGTGACCTGCTGGTCGATCCCGGGGAAATGATGGTGCACGGTCTCGATGGCCTGGATCATCATTTCGACGGAGGGGTAGTTGATGGCATTGTGCATTTCATGCCCGACGCCATCGACGGGAACCCCCCTGTCACGCAGCTCGCGCATCACCTTCACTAAGCAGGCCAAACGGTTGGGATCGGTGGTGCTGTAGTCGTTGATGAAAAGCTTGGTGCCGGCGGGAGCATATTGTTTGGCTGCATTGAACGCAATGTCGATGTAGCTGGGGCCGAGGACCTGATAGAACGGGCCGTGTTCGAGGCAGTCCGATTGCGTGGGGTCAAGCGGTTCGTTGACGACGTCCCACGCGTAGACCTGGGTGCCGAAGTGCTGCACCTCGCTCTGGATATGCTCCTGTATGTTGGCGGTGACCACGGCCTGATTGGCGGCGGAATTGGTCCCGTCGCCGGTAGCGTAGGTGGGAGTCTGTGCGCCGGTGGACCAGACGAGGTTCTGTCCGCGCACTTTCATGTTGTTGCAGACGGCTTCGCCAACTTCGGCGTCAGCATTGCCGTAGGTGTAGGCGCCCTTGGTGGCTTCAACCGAGCTCCACTTCATATCGTTGCCCGATGTGATGCTGTTGAAGTGCATGGTCAGTAGCTGAGCATGCGGTCCGGAAAGGTCGGTCGGATCGATCTCCGCCCCGACGGGAAAGAAATCGGCGAAGGTCTTATAAATCGAAGGGAGGTCCGTCTGGATAGTGGGCGGTGGAACGTAGGTGAGCTGGAAGTCGCCGAGATAGAACGAGACAAGATCGCTTCCTGAGGACGGCACGGTCTGGAAATACAGATAGGCGGTCCCTGGATCGTAGCTGCTCGCCATGTTGTATCCGGTGACGCTGATCTGATGCCAGTTCCCGTCTGCCGGCACAGTAATACCCGGATAGGGAGTTATGCTCGGGTAGCTTGTGTTGCCGTCGAGCGTAACCTGCAGGCTCATATTAATGACGTGGTTTGAGCCGTCGGTTGGCACCAGCATCACCCACGCGCTGACGTTGTATTTCGAGCCGCTGTACATCTTATTGCTGACGTTGATCTGCGGTCCGTCGTAATTGGCTATCCGGCCGGTGGTGAGCAGACTGCGCGTGTCTCCATTCGGGTCAAGGACCGGCGGCGCTACATTGGTCAGAGTGGAACTGCCCGTACGGGAGGTCCAGCCATCGAGGCCGCCATCGGCGAATGTGGTGGTGATACCCGAGTTGTCCTGCTGGCTGGGGCTTGGCGGAGGCGGCGAAAGCTCGCCAATAGTCACGTCACTGATATAGAAGGAATCGGTCGCACTGCTGGATTGAATGTAAAGAATCAAGCTGGTCGGTGGTCCAGGTAGATCGCTGAAGCTGAAGGTGCCCTGAACTTTTGTCCAGGCTGTACTGGAGAGCGCACCGGAGGTCGCAAGATTGCCGTAGGCTCCGGATGTGGCGCAATCCGCTGTCTTGGTCGAAATGGTCACGGTGGGGTTGGTGCTGTCAGGAGCGGCGAGCAGGACGTAGGCACTGACCTGGTAGGTTGCACCCGCGACCACGTTGGGCACGCTCAGCAGATCGAGGCTTGGTCCCATGTAGGTGGCGGTGCGATTGGTGACGAGAAGGCTATTCGTATCGCCATTCGGATCGAGGATCGGGGGCGCGGTGTTGGTCAGGGTGGCAGAGCCGAAGGGCGTCCAGCCATCGAGGCCGCCATCGGCGAAGGTGTAGGTCGCGACTGGCGTCCCACCGGGAGGCGGCGCTGTTTCGGTAATCACGACGTTATCCAGATAAAAGGATTGCGCGCTGGTCGCTCCGACCAACTGGGCATAGAGGGTCAAGCCTGTTTCAGTGGTGCTGACGGTGTATGCGCCGCCAATCTGGACCCATCCGGAGTCCGATACGGGAACCTGATAGGTCCCGATTGTGTCGTAGCAGGTGCCGCCGGAACAGCTGGGATCGCTGCGCTTTATAGTGAAGTTCGCGTTGCTGGCGCTTTCCCCGCTGGTGAGCTGAACGTAGCCGGTGATCGTGTATTTCGCCCCGGCCTGCAGGATGCTGCTTAGGGAAATCGAGGGTCCGCCCGCGCCGCCGGAACCGGTTGTGGTCAGCAGACTGTAGGACCCCGCATACGCGGCGGCGTTGGTAGCGACGGGAGTGCTTGCGCCGTTAAATGAAGTCCATCCGTCGGCGGTTCCATCCTCGAAGCTGTACGTCGCAACCGTTTGCGCGCTCAGGTGACCGGCGAAGAGAAGTGCGAAAGCAAAAATGACGCACAGGACATGAGCCACACGATTCCGCGATAGACGTGGAGTATAGTTTGCGACTGAAACAAACATCGTGATTTCCCCCTTTTTCAGGCTGCTACCTGGGGCAGTCCGTCGCGCGGACTAGTGGGCCGCCGTGCACAAACGCCCCAAGTAATTCGATTTACTAACGCGCGCGGAGTATATTCAGCGGCTCGATAAATTGTCAAGTTGCAATTTCGTTGGGCAGCCAGACTGAGCGTTCAGGCAACGCTGGGATCATGGATGGCCGCCGGCCACTTTTTCCGTCAGGTCGAGGCGTGTCTTCCACGGATCGGGGCCGGCAATGGCTCCGGCATCGGTGAAGTCGAGCAGAATATCGGTTTGAGGGGAATAGGCGGGCCAGTGCGGGCGTCCTTCGCCATTCGGATCTCCGGTTTTTGCAAACGCGACCCAATAACCAATCATCGTTGCAGCCATTGCGTTGTCGGCGGGATTTGCCGGGTCTCCGAAGCGCGTCTTTACTGCATTGAAGACGTAGGGAATCTCGGAGGCGTGCCCCGCACCATCGACATGGCTGCGCTCCGACCCGGCTACATAAGAGAAGCGGTACTCGTAGGCAGGCTGTCCCGAAGCCGCGACCTGCTGCACAACAAAGCGCATCGGCTCAACCAGAAGCCGATCGGATGCAACCGCCATGCCTACCGTCTTAGCGTCATTGGTGTGGTTCGGATCATAAGCTGCGTATGCGCGTAATTGATTGAAGCCGAATGGGGCCATCACCTGAGGCATAATTTGCGCCAGGGTGATTCCCATATCGCGGTTCGTCGCACCGGCAATCACCGGGATCTTCATCTGGTGACCCGCCTGAAACGCAGTCGCTGTTGTCTCGACGATCACCTGGCCGTCGATCATCGGTCCCACGTAAGTGCGGAAGGCCTGAAAAAGGCTCATCATGTTGAGCCCGTCGAGAAGGGCGTCCGGGGGCAGCTTGCGCAGGGCGTCGAGCGCCGCGCTGTCTGTCCCGGAAATTCCTTTCGATTTTGCAAAGGCCAATCCAGCGGACTCGCCGGTCGGCTTGCTCAAGAAGCCGGCCTTACCCATCAACTGCGGGAGTCCCGTGGTGGAGTCTCGCGCCGGGGCGGACTCGATAATAGCCTGCTGGAACAGCCCGCGAGTCATGGGCGATATCATCATGGCCAGCACCGAGCCGCCTCCCGCCGATTCACCAAAGAGGGTGACCCGTTTGGGATCGCCTCCAAATGCCGCGATGTTCTGCTGCACCCACTTGAGCACGGCGATCTGATCCATGTAGCCGTAGTTGCCGAGCGGGCCGGAGGGAGACTCAGCGCTCAACGCCGGATGGCCGAAATATCCGAAGCGACCGAGGCGGTAGTTGAAGCTGACAAAGACGACATCCATCTTTGCGAATTGTGTGCCATCGTAGATAGGTGGGGAGCTGCCTCCATTGACCCACCCGCCACCATAGATCCATACCATCACCGGGAGTTTTGGGTCCGCTTTCGTTGAGGGTGTCCACACATTCAGGAAGAGGCAGTCTTCGCTGGGCGAGGTAGTGATGCGATAGCCTTCGGGCTCCCACGGAGTCTGCATGCAGTCGTGCCCAAACTCAGTCGCGGCGCGAACTCCGGTCCAGGGCGCCACGGGTTGTGGCGGCTTCCAGCGCAGGTTGCCAGTTGGCGCCGTCGCAAAAGGAATTCCCTTAAATGACACGACTCCATCCTGCGAGGCGCCACGCAATGAACCTGATTCGATCTTTACCTCGTCCTGAGCAAACACCGTCAGCCCGGACACAAGCGCCAAAATGGCGCACGAACCCAACCACCTGCATCCTTTCATTCGCATTCTCCGGGGAATAAAGCTGAGCTTCGCTCAAAGACTACTCTTGAAGCGCTGCTTTTGGCACACGGCTGAGCTTCAAGGCCATGCTGAACGGTAACTCCGATCCCCGGTTGAGCCATTGTCGCCGCTTTATTGTGTGAAGAGCCTAACAAGCACATCGATCGCCGAAATGACTGGGTTATACTCACTACCGGTCATGTTGCAAGTTTTCAGGAGATAGAATGAAACCGTTTTCACGCCGGGATGTTTTGAAGGGCGGCTTGCTGGCGCCAGCTGCCGTAGCAATGGCGGCCAACAGAATGGGACCGATTGGCATGGCAATCCAGGCAGCTGGAGAGAGTGCTGGTCCGCTTCCAGCAAACAACGTACGCGAATCTGCGATTGCAGGCGCTGGCCGCGAACGTCTTCTCCTGGATTTTGGCTGGCGCTTCCACTTCGGCAATGCCGACGATCCGGCTAAGGACTTCGGATTCGGGAGTGGAAGGACGGGCAACTTCCAGAAGACGGGGAATTTCCTTCCTGCCGGCGCGATTGCGTTTGACGACAGCGGGTGGCGGAGCGTGGATCTTCCCCATGACTGGGCCATCGAGCTGCCTTTTCAGAACGACCCCTCACTTGCGAGCAAAGGGTACTACCCGCTGGGACGGACCTATCCCGCCACGAGCGTCGGATGGTATCGCCGCGTTTTCGAGCTCCCTGCCTCGGACGCGGGCAAGCGGATCACCCTCCAGTTCGACGGTGCTTACCGGGAAACGATGGTGGTGTTCAACGGCTTTTACATCGGCCGACATAGCGGCGGATACGATCCGTTCAGTTTTGATGTGACCGACTTTGCGACTCCGGGCGGGAGAAATGTCCTGCTGGTTCGGGTGGATGCCACTTCGAGCGACGGCTGGTTTTACGAGGGAGCCGGGATTTATCGCCATGTCTGGCTGGTGAAGACGCATCCGGTTCATGTGAAGCAATGGGGCACCTTCGTGCCTGCCCAGGTGCGGCCCGGTGAGGCTACCCTCTCGATCCGCACTGAAGTAAATAACGACGGCAAGGGTGCACAGAACGCGCGCATTGTCTCGACGGTGCTTGATCCCTCGGGCAACGCGGTGGGGAAAGTGGCCACAGCAGCCTTACCCATACCCGTAGAGGGAGAGCGCACTTACGAGCAGGAGATGGTAGTCAAGCAGCCACTCCTGTGGTCACTCGAAGAGAGAAACCTCTACAAGCTGGTGACAGAAGTAGAGGCGGGCGGTGAGATCGTCGATCGATACGAGACGCCATTCGGCATCCGCACGGTGAAGTTCGACGCAGAGAAGGGCTTTTTCCTGAACGGCAAGTCCGTAAAGCTGAAAGGAACCTGCAATCACCAGGACCACGCCGGCGTGGGCGCCGCGGTGCCTGACGCCATACAGTACTACCGTGTGCGCAAGCTTCAGGAGATGGGTTGTAACTCCATACGTACATCGCATAACCCGCCCACGCCGGAGCTGCTCGACGCCTGTGACGAGCTGGGAATGCTGGTGTTCGATGAGACGCGCATGATGTCTTCGAATCCTGAAGGCCTGAGCCAGTTTGCGAACCTGGTGCGGCGCGACCGTAATCGTCCAAGCGTCTTCATGTGGTCGATGGGGAATGAAGAAGGCCAGGCGAACACGGAAAGAGGCGTCTATATTCTGACCGCCATGAAAGCGGTCGCGACCGAGCAGGACGGTTCGCGGCCGGTGTCGATCGCGCCGACCGGGGCGATCGGGACGGGCGGTCTCGCCCTGTGCGACGTGATGGGCTACAACTATCAGGATCCGCAGGCCGAGGCTTATCACAAATCGCATCCCGGGAATCCGGTCATGGGCACGGAGACGGTCAGCGCGGTGGGTACGCGCGGCATCTACATCACTGATCCCAAGAAGGGCTATGTGGGTTCGTATGATCCGTATACGACGACGGGGCGTGCCTCGGCGGAAGGCTGGTGGAGCTTTTGCAACTCGCGGCCGTGGATGTCGGGAGGCTTTGTGTGGACGGGCTTCGATTATCGTGGTGAACCCTCGCCAAATGACTGGCCCAACATCAGCTCGCAGTATGGGATTATCGATACCTGCGGCTTTCCCAAGGATACGTTTTACTACTACCAATCCTGGTGGACCAGCCAGCCGGTTCTGCACCTCTTCCCCCACTGGAATTGGCCGGGCATGGAAGGCAAAGAGATCGCGGTCTGGGTTCATTCAAACCTAGACAACGTGGAGTTGTTCCTGAACGGCCAGAGCCTGGGCACAAAGGAAGTGAAGAAGGATTCCCACGTGGCGTGGGTGGTGAAGTACGCGCCCGGCGTGATCGAGGCACGCGGCGTCAAAGACGGCAAGCAGGTGATGACGGCGAAGCGGGAAACCACGGGTCCGGCAGCGAAATTGATAATGAATGCGGACCGGCAGGAGATTTCCGCCGATGGCGAGGACGTGGCCATGTTTGCCGTCGAGGTTCAGGATGCGCAGGGCCGCGTCGTGCCCATCACCGATAACCAGGTGACGTTTCGGGTTTCCGGCACGGGAAAACTGATCGGCACGGGTAATGGTGATCCCACCAATCAGGAATCCGATAAGGGCACATCGCGAAAGGCCTTCTCCGGCCTTTGCATGGCCATTGTGCAGTCAACGAAAAATGCCGGGAACATCACCGTGGAGGCGACGTCTCCCGGACTTGCTCCGGCCAGTGTGACAGTTGCGGCGAAGGCGGTGACGCTTCGCCCGCAGGTGGCGGTCTGGGAACGCGAGGTGCCCGCGGGTGCTGGCGTCACCGGGCTGTGGAGGCCGACGATCGAGGCCGGCGACAATGCCCGCCTGATGGCGTTCCTGGCGGGCGGTGGCACCATGGTGTTTACTCTGCGGCAGGATGGAAGCAATCTGACGGGGACGGTAGAAGGGACCGGCGGCGGCTTCTTTGGCGGCAACGATGTGCCCATTCCGATTACGGAAGGGAAAGTCGATGGCAATAGCGTCTCCTTCAAGGCGGGAAACAGCACTTATTCCGGAACTCTGAAGGATGGCGGCATTGAGCTCGAACGCTCGATCACGCTCCCGTTCAGAATACCGCCTCCGCCCGCGGAGACTGCGGACAGGCCGGCGATTGGGCCGCCGCCAGACGGCTCAGATCCGTCGATCAATGCTTCCTGGCGGCTCCCTCGGACTATCCCAGTTGTGCTGCATCGAGCTGAGCGGTAAGGCCGGTCAAACATTTTTCCCCGCGCAACGAAGTCTCAACACCGTTCCCGGGTGCAGCGGTCGTACGTAAAAAGTGGTGATGCATCGGGCGCGACGCAATCAGTCGTTGAGAGGACGGATTCGTGCGCGATGAAATTCCTATCACTCCCTGAGGCTGCTGAGTAGTTTCATCCGGTGTTCCTGCTTGTTAATTTCCTGGACCCAGCCATCTTCGATCATCAGGATGCGATCCGCCTCCTGGGCGAGACGATCGTCGTGGGTCACCATGATGAAGGCAACGCCGTTCTCGCGGTTCATCTCGCGCATGATATTAAAGACCTCGTTGCCCGACCGGCTGTCGAGATTTCCAGTCGGCTCGTCGGCAAGGACGATCTTCGGTTGGTTGGCGAGAGCGCGAATGATGGCGCAGCGCTGATTCTGACCGCCGCTCATTGTATCCGGGTGCTTGTGAAGCTGAGCCCCGAGACCGACGCGTTCAAGCAGGGCGATGGCGCGGGCTTCTTCCTCTTTGCTGGCCTCTCCTGTGCTGATAGTGATGGGCGTCAGCACATTTTCCAGGCAGCTCAGCTCGTCGAGCAGGTAGTGGAACTGAAAAACGAAGCCCACCACCCGGTTGCGCAGCGCCGCCAGGCCATCCTCGCTCAGAGTTGCGATATCGACTCCATCGATCAGGACCGTGCCCTCGGTTGGCACATCGAGCGCTCCCAGGATATTCAGCAGTGTCGACTTCCCGCTTCCCGATTGTCCGATGATCGCGACAAATTCTCCGGCGGCTATTTCGATGTCAATGCCGTGCAGCACGGGCGTTTCGACCTTGCCGAAATAGGTCTTTTTCAATCCCCGCGTTGCTACCACGATCTGCTTTTGCCGGTCGTTCGTTGCCGCAGCATTCATAGGCGTCGGGCTACTCCTAGCGCATTACATCGACAGGGTTCATCTTCGCAGCCCGGCGAGCGGGAAACCATGCGGCCACAACGGTTGCCGTGATGGCGGAGAACATGGCGCCGAATATGTATACGGGCAAAACAGCAACGGGAAACAACTGATCGGGAACGTGCCCCGGTCTTGACGTCGGCTGCAGAGGCAGGCCGATGAGGTAGACGAGAAGCGTACCGACGACAGCCCCGCTAACGCTGCCCGCAAAGGCGATGATCAGACCTTCCAGGGTAAAGATGCGCAGTATCTGGGCGCGCGTCGCGCCGATGCTTTTCAGTATTCCGATCTGTTTCGACTTCTGAAGCACGGACACGATCAGCACCGAGGCGATCGCAAACGACGATGCAATGAGGCTGAATCCGGAAATAAGGTAAGCCGAGGCAGCCTGCACCGTCAGCGAGGAGACGAAACTCGGAAATTCACGCGACCAGGAGCGGGCCTCGTAGGGCACCAGGCTCTGAACGCGATCGGCCACCTTATCGGCTCCGAATAGCTCGTACACCTTCACCAGGACGACGTTTACCGAGTTTCCCATGGCGAAAAGGCTCTGGCCCGTGCGCAACGTTACATATGCGCCTCCGCGTCCCTGGCCCCGGCTGTAGATGCCGGCGATCGACAGGGATTCTGTGTTGCCAGCACTGGAGGTCATGCGAATGCGGTCTCCCACGGAGACGGCAAGATCCTTGGCCAGCTCGTAATCGATGACCACCTCATCGCTGGCCAGGCCCACATACTTGCCTGCAATCAGGTCCTTGGTCACCGGGGAAACCTCGTCCTGCTGTGCCGGATCCGCGCCGGTAATCGTCAGTCCTACCGGATTGCCTCCGCGGGAGGCGAAGCCCTGCCCCTGAATTGCCGGAACCGCGATGCGCACGTTCGGGATGGTGCTCACGATATCGACTACATGCTGCCAGTCATCGATGAACTTCTGCTGCGGGGCCTGCTTTTCCAGGCGGCTGCTACTCATCGCTTGGCCGTGGCCCTGAATCTCGGAGAGAGGCACCGGCTCGAGCTCCCGCACTCGGATGGTCACATGGGGGATGGACTCGGTGAGCATGGTCGTCAGTCTTGCCCGTATACCGAAGATCAGGCCGGTCAGGAAGATGATGACGATAACTCCGGCGGCAACCGCGCCCACGGTGAGAAGGGTTTGTCCTCCGCCAGTCGTCAAATGCCGCAGGGCCAGCCTTGTTTCAAATCGCCATCTGAGCGGAACCAGCGAGAGTACGGTCACTTGCTCTGCCTCCTTACCCGGACTGCCTGTCCTGCCGTCACGCCAATGGCATCCACGATGACATCGTCGGTCTCAACCAGCCCGCCTGAGATGGGAATGCCTTGCGTCACTGCGGGACGGGGCTGCACCGCCCTTTCCAATACGTGTCCATGTTCCACGGTCAACACAATAGATCGGCTTCCCTGTCGGAGAACGGCGGTGGAAGGAACAAGCAGGCGGTCAACCTTTTCGCTTGTCACCAGGTTCACGTTCACCGTTTGTCCGGGGCGTAACCAATCCGGAGGATGATCCGGCGTAATAGTCACCGTGACAATGCCGCGAGCCTGATCGATAGCCGCTCCAATGTCTGTCAACCTGCCCGCAAAGGTCCTGTCTCCAAAAGCCGATGACGACAGGATTGCGGTCTGCCCCAGCTCCAGATCGGCGAGATTGTTCTAATCGAGATCGACGCGTATCTCGAGATCGTCGCTGACCAGGTTCACTACGCCGTTCGCTCCTACCGTTTGGCCCTCTTCCGCATTCACAGCCGTGATCACGCCGGCGAAGGGTGCGATTACTGTTGCCTCGCGCAACTGCTGGGTGGCGACCTGCAGCGCCTGCTCGGCTTCGGTAAGTTGCGCACGTGCCACCTGGACATCCTCAGGGCGGGGAGTCTTCTGCAGCGTTTCCAGCCTGGCTTCTCGCGCTTTTACCGTCGCCTTGGCCGCTTTAACGCGCGAGCGAAGGCTGTTCAGGTTCGACTCTGCGACATCAAATTCACTCCGCGGGATTATTCCCGCGCGGAACAGCTGCTGGCTGCGGTCGAACTGACTCTTCGCAAGCTGCAGATCGGCGTCCGCTTGCGCCGCCTGGGCTTTGGCTTCGGTCACCTGATGGACGGCCTCATCCATTTCCGATCGCAAGGGAGCTCTCGATGCCTGTGCCAGATTGGCCCGCGCCGTATTCACGGCTGTCCTGGCCTGTACCTTCTGTTGCTCGGTTACGGTGCTCCGGAGCGTGGCGATGGGCTGGCCCGCTTTCACGCGATCGCCGATCCTTACGAAGAGGCGCTCCACTGTTCCAGTGAACTGGGAGCCTACGGCACTCTCCTGAACTCCACCGACTCTCGCGCTGCTGGCGATGGTTTCTGTGAGCGAAACAGGCGTAGGGTGAACAATGGTAACCAGCCTTGGGCGGCGAATGAACCACAAAACTGCGCCGATCACCACGATCAGCGCACATGCCAAGAAAAGCCACTTTGCCCATGAGCCCCGATTCTTCGATTCAACCAAAATTCCCTCCTGCGTAGCATTCAGGTGACTTTATTCGGACCGAACGAGGATACCAACAGGCTGATATCTCCTTCCAGCTTGTCCGGATTAAGAGCTCGTCTGCAGGAGAAGTTCACGGGATGGTCAGCTTCGCTTTTAGCTTAGAGCGACACGGTGTGCACCCAAGGCAGTCAAGCCTCCATACGCTTTCGTGATATTCTTCCGGTTTCCCGGTCATCATTTTTGGAGGCAACCTTGTACATGCAACAACGCTTACTCCGTCCACTCGCATTCCTGCTATTGGCTGCGGCAATTCCCGCGCTGGCGGCAGACAAGAAGACCAACGTCGATGTACCGACATGGGAGCAGTCGCAGCCCTCAGTTGAAGCGATCGATCTCGGGATGTATGCACGCATCCGCGAAGAAGGGCTGCAGCACTCGCACATTATGGAGTATGGCTCGGCGCTGGCGGATGCAATCGGTCCGAGACTGACGGGTTCACCCAATCTGTCGAAGGCGAATGCTTGGACTCGCGATCAGCTTACGGCGATGGGCTGCGTGAATGCACATCTGGATGACTGGGGTGAGTTTGGAATGGGATGGCAGCAACTCAACACCTGGGTGCGGATGACCTCGCCCGACACTGCGGTGTTTATCGCCCAGGCTACGCCATGGTCGCCGGGAACGAATGGCCCGGTGAGTGGTGACGCCGTGTGGGTAAATATCCAGGATGAGAAGGACTTCGACCAGTACAAGGGCAAACTGGCTGGGAAGATTGTCTTTTTGGGTGAGATGCGTGAGGTGCCGCCGGTCGATAAGGCCTTGTTCGAACGCTATACCGATAAGGAGCTGGAAGAGCTTGCGGAATACCCGGTGAGCGACCGGGCGGCGGCGGATATGCAGGCACGGATCAAGGCATTTCTACAACGCACGCGCCTGGTGGACAAGATTGCACAGTTTCTTGCCGATGAGAAGGCCGCGGGGGTCATCCGCCCGAGCCGTGATGGTAAGAACGGTGGCGGATCGGGCGGAACGATTTTCGACGACAACGGCGCGGCGTTGGGACGCACGCCCTACAAGCGCGAATCGGTAGTGAAGGTGCCGGTAGTGGTGATGGCGATCGAGAGCTATGGGCGTGTATACCGGCTGCTGCAGGCGCACGTACCGGTCACGATCGAGATGGATGTGGAGACTAAATTTACGGGCGACAACGAGCATGGCTATAACACGATTGCCGAAATCGCCGGTACCGATCCCAATTTGAAAGAGCAGGTCGTAATGGTGGGGGGCCACCTGGATAGCTGGATTGCGGGCACAGGCGCGACCGACAATGGCGCGGGCACGATCGTGGCCATGGAAGTGATGCGCATTTTGAAGGCGCTTAATGTGCAGCCTCGGCGGACGATTCGGATTGGATTGTGGACGGGTGAGGAACAAGGGCTCTTCGGATCGCGAGGATATGTGAAGGAGCACTTCGGCTTCGCGCCTCCGCTGACCACTCCCGACCAGCAGGCGCTGCCGGAGTTTTTGCGCGCGACGGGTCCCCTGGAGTTGAAGCCGGATCAGAAGCTCATTTCCGGATATTTCAACGTGGACAACGGCTCAGGCAAGATCCGCGGCATTTACCTTCAGCAGAACGCGGCCGTCTCGCCGATCTTCGCACAGTGGATGGCGCCGCTCAGAGATCTAGGAGTAACGACGATCACCATGCGGAATACGGGCGGGACGGATCATCTCTCATTCGACGCGGTGGGCATTCCGGGATTTCAATTCATCCAGGACGAACTCGATTATGAGAGCCGTACGCACCATTCGAATCAGGATGTATTCGAGCGGCTGCAACCCGGCGACTTGAAACAAGCCGCCGTGGTCGAAGCGATCTTTGTTTACAACGCCGCGATGCGCGACCAGATGCTGCCACGCAAGCCTCTGCCTCGTCCGGAGCTGCGCCAGCAGCAGAAGCCGTTGCCGGGGGTCTTTCCGGGCGCGGTAGAACCGCCGAAATAGGTGCGGTGCAGAAAATGGCGGCGGGCAGAGGCATCTCCTCCCAGCCGTGTTCATTTCTCCTAAAAAGGGGGACCTTTGTCCCTGCGCCAGAGGGTTTACCTGGTAGCCGAGCTCGATGCCGGGTCATTTTCGGGATTTTAGTATCATTACAAAGATTTATTTAGCACATAACAAATTCTGATAGACAACCCGTCTGCGCGCGCGCTAAGACTTTCCGTGTGAAGCTGCAACGGTTCGATCTTCGAATGCTTGGTTGCCTTCTGTTCCCGCTCTTGGTTTACCTGCTCCCCCGGCCGGCGGCAGGGCAGATTTCTACCCAGCCCAATACGAGCACCGCTATTGTCTTTTACGCGGATCGGGACGTTCGAGAGACAATCTGGCCGACGCTCTTCGACGCATTCCACCGTGAGTTGGTGCGGGAAGAGCGCGAGTATCCGCTCCCTGAGGATGCGCAGTTAATTCGGGCCAGCAACCTGGCACCCGGTCAGGAATTCGCGCGGGTTATCGAGGTGCGCCTGATTGGGCGCTGCGATGTCGTTCAGCAGGCATATCGTCCGATACGACGCGGACCTGTCGGCTGGGTTCTGAAGGTTTCGGGGGAGGTTCAACCATTCGTCTACGTGGACTGCACGCGCCTGGCACAGTATCTGAACCCAGTGACGCTGGGAATGAATGAGGAACAGCGAAGGACCACAATGACCCACGCGATCTCGCGCATCGCGATTCACGAATGGATTCACATCGACACGCAAAGCGCCGACCATAAGAACCACGGCATTCGCAAGGCGGAACTTGCTCCTGACGATCTCTCGGTTGGTTTGAGGGGTTCCGGTGGTCAGTGAAATCTGCTTTTCGCTCTGATGCGCATCTCTGCTCGATAAAACATCCGGCTTCCACCTAGCCCTGGATTTCCCAGGTCCTCGTGTAAAACCGCGCTATAATCCTCGGCACACGAGTGTTTACATCCAGGGACAGGCCGGTGTCGACCCATCCCGACCATTCGATCAGTGGCCTGCTCTGGCAGCTTAGGCAGGGAAATCGGCGGCGCGACTGGACCATGGCATGGACATGGCTGAAGACTGAAACTCTCAAAACAATCATGACGCCCGAACGGTGGGAGCGATTAAAGCCGCTCTTTGACGCTTTTCACAAGATTCAGACATAACTGACCCGGAGGCTCTTGTCTCCGAGTCAGTTATTAGCGAGTAAGTTCATCTCAGTTACCGGGCGGCAATGAGGACCTGGCTGGCGTTAGGGAGCATGGCTTGCTGGATGCGGACCCTCTTTTCCTGCTTTGAGGTGGGGAGGTTCACGTTCATCGAGGTGCCGGGGCAGAGAACTTCGCTCAGGAAGTACTGGTCACCGTATTTGTCGAAGACCAGCTTGCTGCCGTTTTTCGATTCCTTGCTGTTGGGGATTGCCGTGCTCAGAATCGCGACGTGCCTGTCGTAGTTCTTAATAGCGATTACGTCGTACGATGCCGTAGCAATCGTGTATGTGCCCGCGGGAAGTAGTTTGTCGCCTACGGTAAAGTCGAAAGGCACGGTCGCCTGGACTGCACGATCCTGCGCCAATGCCCGGCCGGCGGCGACAAACGTTGCGATGGTTAAGAGCGCAATTGCTGTGATTCGCTTCATGACACGTCTCCTTTTCGTGAAGTGTCCCGATTTCGACTGCCTTCACTCTCTAAAGCGGAGACCGGCAATATTTCGTGCCAAAGATGTCTGATTTTTTTGATTCGCAGGTAACAGGTCTTAGTTCAGCCGCCAAAAAGCCAGGTTGAGGTAGCCGGCGAAGCTGACCCAGGCGAGATAGGGAATCAACAGCCACGCAGCAGGTGTGCTCATCTTTTTGAAGGTCAGGATGGTGAGCAGGATGGCGACCCATAAGACAATGATGCTCGCGAGGGCCGTACCGATCTGGTGACGATCAAAGAAGATCCAAGTCCAGAGAAAATTCAAGGCGAGCTGCACGCAGAACAACCGCAGACCGCGACGGCGACAGGGACTGGGGCGCGTTTTCCAGACGATCCAGGCGGCAATGGCCATGAGCGTGTAGAGCACACTCCACACGGGGCCGAGGAGCTGATTGGGAGGGGTGAGTGGCGGCTTTATGAGGCCGGCATACCAGGTGGGGATGGCGTGGGTGCTGATGATCGCGGAGACGACGCCGACGGCAAAGCAAAGCGCGAGCCAGCCGATGAGCGCTATGCTCGAGTTGGGTCGTGAATCGGGTTGCGGTCCCATTTCATTCCTCTGCTTCTATTCCCTGGCTCTATTCTCCGAGTGTTGGATGCCGATGTATTCGATCGGGGTGCGCTCGACGCATCTCTCTCAAGAACATATCCTTAATAATTAGAACCAAATATTGACCACCAAATATAAAAGCACACATCGTTACAGGATTGCAGAAACCGATTTCGACTCTATGAATGATTCCGGAAATTCCGTTCAGATCAAACTTCCCGATGGCTCTTTGAAGCAGTTTGCCGCGGGCGTAACGCCATTTCAGGTGGCGGAGAGTATTTCTCCGCGCCTCGCTGCCGCCTCGGTCGTGGCACGTATCAAGCCGGTTCACGCTGCAACAATGGCGGCAGCAACTACCGACGAGGGCGCAATGTATGCCGCTGAAGATCCCCAGGCTGAGCGCCTTGTCGACCTGAGCACGCCGCTCACAGAAGATGTCGAACTGCAATTGCTCACCGAGAAAGACCCAGACGCACTCAGGGTGGTTCGCCACTCCGCCGCGCACGTGCTGGCGACAGCGGTGCTCGAGCTCTTTCCCGAGACCAAATTGGGACATGGGCCGGCGACCGAGGCTGGTTTCTTCTACGATTTTTATCGCCCGACTCCGTTTACTCCAGAGGATTTGAGGGCGATCGAGGCAAAGATGGCTGAGGTCGTCGCGCGCGACGAAAGGTTTGTCCGCGAGTTTGAGCCGCGCGAAGAGGGTCTGGCACACTTCAAGGCCGAGAACGACTTCATGAAGATTCACTTCATCGAGCGCTTTACGCATGAAGGCGAAGCAATCTCACTCTATCGTAACGGCGGGTTCGTCGACTTTTGCCGTGGGCCCCATGTTCCCTCGACCGCACGGGTGAAGGCCTTCAAGGTCATGAGTCTCTCTGGTGCATACTGGCTGGGCGACGAGAAGAATCCGCAGTTGCAGCGTATTTACGGGACAGCGTTTTTCTCAAAGAAGGACCTGGACGATTATCTCCAGCGGTTAGAAGAGGCGAAGAAGCGCGACCATCGGCGGCTGGGCAAAGAGCTTGAACTATTTACAGTGAGCGAAGACGTGGGCGCCGGTTTGCCGTTGTGGTTACCAAAGGGTGCCACCATCCGGCGCATCCTGGAAGAGTACATCCTGGAACGGGAGCGCGAGGCAGGATACCAACACGTCTATTCGCCCAGTCTGGCGAAGGTGGATCTGTATGTCCGCTCGGGCCATTGGGCGCACTACCACGAAGATATGTTTCCGCCCATGGACCTGGAGACGGAGCAAATGGTGTTGCGGCCGATGAATTGTCCGCATCATATTTTGATTTACGAATCGAAGCCGCGCAGTTACCGCGACCTGCCGTTGAAACTCGCTGAGCTAGGGACAATGTATCGCTACGAACGTTCGGGTGTGCTGAGCGGGCTGAGCCGGGTGCGCTGCATGACGCTGAATGACGCGCATATCTTCTGCACGCCGGATCAGATCAAGGAAGAATTCTCGAACGTGATGAAGCTGGTCGAGCGGACGTACCACGACCTGGGCATAACAAATTACAGTTACCGGCTGTCATTGCGCGATCCGGCAAACAAAGAGAAGTATATCGATAACGACGAAATGTGGGCGCTTGGCGAGCGTGTGCTGCGCGAGGCACTGGATGGGCTCGGTCTGCCTTACAAGGAGGGCCACGGGGAAGCTGCCTTTTACGGACCGAAGCTCGACATACAGCTCGCCGATGTGATGGGGCACGAGGAGACTTACTCGACTATCCAGGTAGATTTCCATCTGCCCAACCAGTTTGAGCTGAGTTACATCGCGGCCGATGGGAAGCAGCACAGACCGGTGATGATCCATCGCGCGATCATCAGCACGATGGAACGGATGGTCGCCTATCTGATCGAACACTATGGCGGCGCGTTCCCGTTGTGGCTCGCGCCAGTCCAGGTGGGACTCGTTCCGATCAGCGAGCGTCATCAGCAATATGCGGAAAAAGTACAGTCTGCCTTACAAAAGGCGGGACTGCGGGTAGAGCTCGACAGTCGCAATGAAAAGATGAACGCGAAAATTCGCGATTTCACCATGCAGAAGGTTCCGTATGTTCTAGTGATGGGCGATAAGGAAGAAGAAGCGAACGCGGTGAGTGTGCGCGTACGGGGCAAGGGCGATCAGGGTTCGACGCCTCTCGCCGACTTCCAAACGAAGGCTAAAGACCTGGTGGCGAGCAAATCGATGGAGTTGTAATGGGGAGCCAGGAGAGACCTGCTTAAGCTATTGAGCCGAAGCATGGATTCTCCTGCGGATTGTCCGAAAACGTTACAACATGAAAACTTGATGCGAAAAGTTTGCGCGAAACGCTCCGGCGGTATCGCGCGAACGCCCACATATCGCTATGATCGGCGGAGTGAAGTGAAAACTTTAGCTCCGAGCGAAAATTTATGACCGCTGAACCTGTCCGTGAATCGATCCAGGTAAGCTCACGCTTCCGTTCAACGATTGAGGCTACGATTCTGGAGTTGGAACGCAACGCCGCCCTGGATGAGCAGTTCCTGACGACGCTGCGTAACCCGGATCACAGGCGCCGCCAGCGGTTGCTTATCGAGAAGCAGCTCGATAAGGCCTTTCGTTTGCGCGAGATGCTGGCACTCATGTCAGTACGTCTCGAGTCGCGACGGAGCGGGCGAGCCGCCTGACGGAACCTTTCTCCGCCTGGTTGCGTATCTGGCTAACATGAAGACAATTGCTCTGGCAGTGATTGGGCTGGCAGCGTTTACCGCGCTGCCGGCCCTTGCGCAGGATGCCGATCATTCCTGGTCGAAGACGTACGCGGTCACCGGCAAGCCGACACTTACACTTGAAACCTCGGACGCCGGCGTTCAGATACATTCCTGCGGAGAGTGCCGTGAAATTCGCATTCATGTCGAACTCGAAGGGCAGAAGCTGAGCGACTATCGCCTGGAAGAGAGCCAGAGCGGCAATCAGATCCACTTTCTAATGAAAGAACGGGACCACATGGGTGTTCATATCACGTGGCATAAGACGCAAACGCGCGTGACAGTGGAGACGCCGACGGAATTGACGCTCGAAGCAAAGACCTCGGACGGAAGCGTCGATCTCAGCGGACTTCAGGGCGAGATTGGATTGACGACAGGCGACGGGAGCGTGACGCTCGATCATGTGTCGGGCAAGCTGCGCGTGAAGTCAGGCGATGGGCACGTGAACATTACCAATGCCGCAGGCGCGCTCGATGCACGCACAAGTGACGGCAACCTCACGGTCGACGGGGCTTTTCATGCGCTTACGCTGCACACCAGCGACGGACGACTGGATCTGAATCTGCGCGAAGGCACGAAGCTCACCGAGGCTTCGACGATCCAGGCATCGGACGGTTCGGTGACCTTACGCGTTCCTCAGAGCTTTGCCGCAAACCTCGATGTTCATACCAGCGACGGCCATGTGGACTGCACGCTACCGATTACGATGGATCATTATCAGAGCAGCGGCGGAAACGGTCATGAGTTGCATGGACGGCTAAACGGCGGCGGCACTCCGCTGAGCATCCACACCAGCGACGGCAGTGTGAAGATCGAGCAAATCTAAGGTAAAGGCGCGCTTCATTGTTCAATTCCGGCGCTTGCAGCCAGCGCCGGAGTAGCGGTTTCCAGAGCGTTTTGCGGCGTGATCGCCTCGCGCATGTGGATCAGGGTCGCGATCAGGCCCGTCCATCCTGTCTGGTGGCTGGCTCCCAGTCCTGCGCCGTTATCTCCATGGAAGTATTCATAGAAGAGGACCAGATCGCGCCAGAGCGGATCGGTCTGAAACTTCTCTGTTCCTCCGTAGACAGCGCGGCGGCCCTTTTCGTCCCGCAGGAAGATGTTCTCGAGACGCCCGCCGATTTCATAGGCAACCTCAAAGAGGGTCATCATCTTGCCTGAGCCGGTCGGGCACTCCACGCGGAAATCATCCCCATAATATTGATAGAAGTGATAGAGAGCGCGGATGATGAGTGCGTTGATTGGCATCCAGATGGGACCGCGCCAGTTGGAGTTGCCGCCGAACATGCCGGTATTCGATTCGGCAGGCAGGTATTCGACGACGCTGCGCGCACCCCACTGATCGAAGACATAAGGATGATCTTTGTGCTGCTTTGAGATGGAGCGGATGCCATAGTCGCTAAGGAATTCTTCCTCATCGAGCATGCGCTTCAGAACGCGTCGCAATTTGTCCTCGTTAAGAACAGCCAGCAGCGTGCGATTATTGAACCCGCGCTTCTCGACAGGGCCGATTTTGTCGCGCAGATCGCGATGCCGCTCGAGAAAGATCCGAGCCCTGTTCAGGATCTCCGGATGCTGCCGACCGAAATCCTCCTCGAAGACTGTGGTCGCGCAGAGCGGGAGGAGACCGACCACGGTGCGCAGCTTCAGGCGCTCGGATGCTCCGTTGGGAAGGCGCAGCACGTCATAGTAGAAGCCGTCTTGTTCGTCCCACATGCCGTCGTGATTCGGACCGATGTCGTTGAGGGCCGCGGCAATGGCAAGGAAGTGGCCGATAAACTTGAGAACCATTTCGGTGTAGGATCCATCTTCCTCGGTGAGTAGCATGGCGAGCTGCAGCATCGTCTGGGAGAAGAAGCACATCCACGCGGTGCCATCGGCCTGTTCCAGGTAGCCTCCCATGGGCAGTGGACTGGAGCGATCGAAGGCGCCAATGTTGTCGAGGCCGAGAAAGCCGCCCTGGAAGACGTTCCTGCCGCTCGCGTCCTTGCGATTGACCCACCAGGTGAAATTCATAAGCAGCTTCTGAAAGGCATTTTTCAGGAATTCGTAGTCGGGTTCCCGGCCGGCAGCGGCCTCCTGCCGGTGGAGAGCGATGACGGCCCAGGCGTGGACCGGCGGGTTTACATCACCGAAATTCCACTCGTAGGCCGGCACCTGCCCGTTGGGGTGCACATACGCGCTACGGAGAATGAGATCCAGCTGGGCCTTCGCGAAATCGAGGTCCACGAGACCGAGCGGCAGGGTGTGAAAGGCCAGATCCCATGCGGCGAACCAGGGATATTCCCACTTGTCGGGCATGGAGAAGATGTCGTGGCTGACCATGTGCGCCCAGTCGGCGTTACGGCCGCTTCCACTGATGCCGCGCGCTGATTCATGTTCGCTGAGCCACAAATCGAGGTCATAGTAGTAGAACTGTTTCGACCAGAGCATAGCGGCGAGCGCCTGCCGGACGACCAACCGCTGATCGTCGGACGAGAGGTGCCGGGTGAGCGCGCCGTAGTACTCGTCAGCCTCATAACGACGCGTGTCGAAGACGCCGGCAAACGACGAGAATGCCTCGACACCCGGCGCGGTTGCCGGGCGAAGCCGGAGCTGGATGGTCTTTCGGCCCTTTGCTGGAATCACAAAGTGGTAG
Organism: Silvibacterium sp.; assembly: GCA_049588475.1. Taxonomy (GTDB): domain Bacteria; phylum Acidobacteriota; class Terriglobia; order Terriglobales; family Acidobacteriaceae; genus Silvibacterium. Next base: position 33,607 of record JBAVYX010000444.1, read on the forward strand.
TGCAGCGCGGCCTTGGTTCCTGTGCGCACGGGATTGACCGCGGTAGATTTTTCCTCGACGAGGTAATCGTTGATGCCATCCTTAGCAAAGCCCTCGCGGGGCTCCCCATACAAACGTTCACGATTGGTTTCGTTGTCGCAAAACAGCGGCTCGACGTCGTCTTCCGCAACCAGTTCGTAGTCTCCCAGCTCGGCGTGGGAGGCGCGAATGACCCCGCTCCCAAATTTCTTGCCTGCCCCCTTCTGCCAGAAGAGCGCGGGACGGAGAGCGCCTTCATGGCCGGTCCACGTATTGCGGAACCAGAGAGTGGGAAGCAGGTGGAGGGCGGCCTCAGCGGGGCCGCGATTCTCCGCGGTGATTCTGATGAGTATGTCTTCCGGTTCAGCCTTGGCGTATTCAACGAAGACGTCAAAGTAGCGGTCGTCGTTGAAGACTCCCGTGTCCAGCAGCTCGTATTCCATCTCCTCGCGAGTGCGGCCGCGGTTGGTCGTCACCAGATCGCTGTATGGATATGCAGCCTGCGGATATTTGTAGAGATACTTCATGTAGCTGTGGGTCGGCGTGGAGTCGAGATAGAAGTAATATTCTTTGACGTCTTCGCCGTGATTGCCTTCGGAATTCGTGAGCCCGAACATCCGCTCCTTTAAGATCGGATCCTGGCCGTTCCACAGTGCCAGGGAGAAACAGAGACGTTGCTGGTCGTCTGAGATGCCGGCGATGCCGTCCTCCCCCCAGCGGTAGGCGCGTGAGCGCGATTGGTCATGCGAGAAGTAGTCCCATGCATTTCCATCCTGGCTGTAGTCCTCACGAACCGTGCCCCATTGGCGTTCGCTCAGATACGGGCCCCATTTGCGCCACGGAATTCTCGATGTACGGGCATCGTCTAAGCGAAGGGATTCGTGCGGCTTCTGTGCAGGAAGAGGCATTGGCGGATCTCCTGACAACTCGCTACCAGCATAGGACGGCTTGTAGAAAAGAGGAAGGGACCAGGTTGGTCGATCAGCTTATCGCGAGGCAAAAAGCCTGCGAAGACGGTTGTTGGAACGAGACAGGGCTTCCTCTTCTTGTTAGTATGCTTGCCTGATTGTCAAATTCGCGTTAGTGAGGGTCAGTAATGGCTGCGTCGAAACGCCGTTTGAGCATGCGGTCTCCAAAGCCGCACCCCATCCAGTATCAGGAGGTTGGTCTCAATCGTTTCGGTGATCTAGGCATTCACACCGACCTGCGGAGATCCTTCGATGCCTGGCCGGTAAGGCATAAATTCGGGTCGCGGCTGCGAGAGAACCTGCCACACGAGAGCCACGGTAAATGGACACCGGCAAAAGACCGGCCCAGCCCACTCGATCTGCTGAAGCAGAGCAATCGAGGACGCCAGGCAGAATTTATCCCTCTGCGGATGGGGCGCATGGCTGCTTCTCCTTTTGCATTTTTGCGAGGCGCGGCCTCAGTTATGGCGTTCGACTTATCAAGGACACCGATCTGCGGTATTCCGGTGGTGATGTGCGGCGACGCTCACGTAAACAACTTCGGATTCTATGGCTCGCCGCAACGCGATCTGCTTTTCGACTTGAACGATTTCGACGAAACAATGATCGGACCCTGGGAATATGACCTGAAGCGGCTCACAGCGAGCGTGAATGTCGCCGGACGAGAGAATGGCTTAAATGCTCACGAGCGAAGAACAGCCGTCATCCGTTGTGTTGAAGGTTACCGGAACAACTTATTTCAACTTCAGAGCATGGGCATCCTCGACGTTTGGTATCGGCATGCGTATCCGGGACGCAAGAATCCTCTGCTCAAGTTTGATGCGAAAACCGCTGCGATTGTCGAAAAGGCCGTCGCCAAGGCCTCCGGCAAGACGAATCGTGCCCTGCTCCAAAAAGTGGGCCAACGGGATGTGACCGGATCCTGGACCTTGCATGAAGATCCTCCTATCCTGACGCACATTCCGGACAAACTTCGCGATCAGATATACGAAGGCCTCAATGCATATGCGGAAACCCTAAACCCGGAGCGCCGCTATCTGCTGGGACGCTACCATGTTGTCGACGTCGGGCACCGGGTGGTGGGCGTGGGCAGCGTGGGAACGCGCGCCTATCTGGCCCTGTTGCTTGGTAACGATGACCTTGATCCGCTGTTCCTGCAAATCAAAGAAGCGACCGCACCCGCGCATTCTCCCTATCTTCCTCGCTTCATGGATGACTTCCGGCACGACGGTAAACGTATTGTGATAGGCCAGCGCGCGCTGCAAGCCTCAAGCGACATATTCCTGGGATGGACAACCATCCAGGGCCGTCACTATTTTGTCCGCCAGATGAAAAACATGAAAGGCGGCATTCCGATAGAGTGGTTGAGCGGCACCTCCTTCAACTTCTATGCCTTCGCCTGCGGCGCCATTCTTGCCCGGGCTCATGCGCGCACCAGCGAAGCAGCCGTTCTTGCAGGATATTGCGGGGATACGCACGCTCTGGATGAGGCTCTGGCAGATTGGGCTGAAGCCTATGGCAACCAGACTGAAGCCGACCACGCGCTACTTGTAAAAGGGATTAAGGCCGGCACGATCAAGGCGCAAAGCGACAGCCCAGAGTAAATCGGCGCGGATCCATCTTCTACGAACCTGCCCTCGCGCTAGACTTAACACATCAAGCGGGTTTGCTTTTAACGTCGTAGCCCTTCAGAATTGAAGATATCAACAATGCACATCTTCGACACCGAAACCTTGCCCCAGTCGAATACCATGCCGCCTCAGTCGGGCGATGAGATCTCTGTTCTCGATCTTTTGATCCTGTTCTCCCGGAGAAAGATCTTCATTATCATCACGACGCGTCTGATTGGAAGGCATAAAAACCGTGCAATTGGTCAGACTTGGTGATGATCTGGGAGCATCGAGCGTGTATTAGGGCGTGTTAACACTATTTCAATCTAACTCGTGTAAGTCGATATAGATGGAAATTACCGAGGAACAATACGCACGGATTAAAGACAGCCTGCCGGTATACAGCGGGGCAACGTAAGTTTAACCAACCTGCAATTTCTCAATGCCGTGTTGTATGTGGCCGAGCACGGCTGTAAATGGCGTGGTCTGCCCAAACGATTCGGTAACTGGCACACCATCTATACGCGCATGAACCGCTGGTCGAAGAACGGAACCATGGATCGGATATTCGAGAAGTTACAACAGCAACAGATTGTGCGCATCCGCATTGAAGCCTTTAGTCTCGACTCGACCTCGGTGAAGGTTCATCCGGACGGCACCGGTGCGTTAAAAAAAACGGACCTCAAGCCATTGGCAAGTCGCGCGGCGGATGGACAACCAAGATTCATATGGTTGCCGCGAATGCTCGAACAGCCATAACCTTTGCCCTCTCACCTGGCAATGCTCATGATGCCCCCGAAGGCCGCGAGTTGCTGCGCGATCTAGGGCCGATACCCGGTCTGCCACTGTTGATGGACCGCGCCTATGAGGGCAATGAGACCCGTCAGCTCGTGCTAGAGCTGGGCATGATTCCCGTAGTCCCACCGAAGTCCAATCGCGTCGATCCCTGGCGCTATGATCGCGCCCTGTATCGCAAGCGGAACGAGATCGAACGACTCTTCCGCCGATTGAAGGGCTACCGCCGCATCTTCTCCCGTTTCGAGAAACTGGACTGCATCTTCCTGGCCTTCCTCTGTTTCGCTCTCATCAGCGAAGCACTCCGTTAGTGTTAACACGCCCTA
>JBAVYX010000445.1:0-3148 GCA_049588475.1 Silvibacterium sp.
CACCGCAACTCTGCTGCAACGTGAGAGCGACAGCGTCTACCGCCGGACGGTCTCTGATAACAACCTGATTTCCGTCGTGATGACTCAGAAAGCGACGGTAGTTATGGGGAAGCGTGAGGATCTCCTCCCCGGCGCTATCGTTCAGATCGCCGGGGTTCTGGATGAGAATCATGCACTGCGTGCCGATCAGGTGGTGATTCTCACGGGCTATGTCCATGTGGCACAAAGGACCAAGTGAGCGCATATCTGCAGGGTGCGTTGACCGGATGGGCCGCGGTCATGGTCTTCGGATCGGGTTTGGCGATGCCTTACCTGCTACGCCGTATGGCCGGGGGAACGCCCTACTTGCGACGGATGTGGCCGCATTATTGGCTGGGATATCTGGCGTTCCTCGTTTCCTTTGCTCACTCCTGGTTCACGATGAGCAGCGGCAATCTGAAAGGAATGGACATGCCTGGGGTCTGGCTGGCAACGCTCGCGCTGCTGGTGATGCTTTGGCAGATTGCTGTCGGTTTTCTTCTGCGGAATCCCACTCAATCCAATCGCCGAGTTTTGCGACGCACGCACTTCTGGACGATGGCCTCGGTGGCCGTGCTTATCGTGGCGCATATCGCGCTCAACCAGAGGTAGGGCTATTACTAGCTGAGGCTAGGGGAGTTAATTCCGGAATCGACGACCACGCCAGGAACCCGAATAAGGACCGGTATCGGGCTTCAATGCGTGATTTTACCTTGTTATCACCGAGTGACCATCGTCAACCGAGCTTCTGTCGAACACTCTTAAGAATCTCCTCCGAGAGCTGTGGGTCCTGCACAGCGCGAGCCAGCACAACACCGCCGAGTAGCGCGGCTGTCTGAAAGATCGCTTCCTTCCGGTCCCCACCGCTTGCGGACAGAATTTCCTCGAATCCGCGCTCGAAGGCTGCTTTGAGTTCAGGTGTCGAGCGAGCCACCTCCTGTCCCAGCGCTGCCATGGTGCAGCCATCGCCTGGATGGTCGCGATGCCGTGGGCTGAGGTATCGGGCAGTGTACGCTCGCCTCCCCTTTTTCGTCGCACCGTGGCTCCGAGCGCGATCTGCAGAAAGTTCTTGTCCATAGGCAACCGCAGCCTCCTGCAGCTCTTGCTTTGAGGCGAAGTGCGCGTAGAACGCGCCGTGTGTAAGCCCGGCAGCTTTCATGACTTCGCCCACGGTTACGTTCTCAAATCCCCGTTCTCGAAAGAGCCGGGAAGCCTCCTTCACAATTCGTTCATGTTTGGCGGCGGTTTCTTCGGCCGGATAGCGCATTTTTCTGCATCCTCCATATATGATGACCATCATATCGTATGTATGACGGACATCATATATGTTGGCCGGCAGGAGGAAATATGAAACTCACAGGCAAGAAAGCTCTTATAACCGGAGGCAACAGCGGCATCGGTCTGGCCACAGCCCGCCTCTTCATCGCAGAAGGCGCCGAGGTCGCCATCACCGGCCGTGACCAGGCGACTCTGGATGAGGCCGTCGCCGAACTGGGACCGAGAGCGCACGGCTATCGCGCTGACGTTACAGTGGCAGAGGACCGTAAACAGCTTTTCTCGGCTCTTGCCAAAGATTTCGGCAAGCTTGACATTGTCTTCGCAAATGCCGGGATCTCGGGCAGAACACCTACGGGCGCGACCGACGAAACCATTTTTGAGAGCGTCATCCACACCAACCTCAATGGCGCTTTCTTTACCGTCAATTCAGCCGCTTCTCTGCTGAATGATAACGGCAGCATCATCTTCAACGGATCGGTGCACAACTATCTCGGTCAACCCGGCTTCGCCGCATATGCTGCCACGAAGGGCGGCCTCGTCTCCATGGCGCGTGCCATCGCAGCCGACCTTGCACCCCGTAACATTCGCGTGAATGTCGTCGCACCCGGAGCCACGAAGACTCCTATCTGGAAGCGTGGACCCCGCGCCAATGACACTACAGAGCAATCTGCTAAGCTCGCCGACTTCGTCTCCTCATCGATTGCACTGGGCCGTTGGGGCGAACCGGAGGAACTGGCCAAAGCTGTGCTTTTCCTTGCCTCCGACGACTCGTCATACATCAATGCGATTGAGTTGATGGTTGACGGAGGAATGACGGGTGCGCCTTTTGGGGCTCCTATCCTGCGCGGCTGATTGCAAGGCGGCCCGCTTAGCTCGTCCGACAAATAATGTTCAACGCAAAAGGAGAGACACATGTCCACGATCCACTTCCACCAGATAACCGGGCTCACAGCTGAGCAGTACGTCGCCGGACTCACCGACTTCGGACCCGACCGTTCGAAACTCTTCGGCAACAGCGCCGACGAGTACCTCAAGGTGCATCAGCGGAGCCGCACACAGGCGGACGTCACCGAAGGCTCTGGAGGCATATGGGAACGCCTGCACTATGACTGGTCCGATCCCAACCACGTCGTCCTCACGACGACCGACTCGAACATCTGGGGAGGCGCGTCAGGCCACACTTATACCTTTACAAATCAGCCCGACGGAACCACAGACATTGACGTGGTCGTCATACGCGAGGGCAAGAATCTCAAGGGACGTCTGCTGGGCCTTGTGCTCGGTACCATCGGCAGGAGCGTTTTAGAAAAGGCGTTTATAGCGAGCGTCAAAGCCATCGAAGTCCGGAACGGCGTGGCGACGGAGAGATACGCAGCGTGAGGCAAACACTTTCACAGTACCTGATACTGCATTTGCATTGAAAGGAGACACCATGGAAAAGGGCCATTGGTTTGTTGTCTATCGATCGGTTTCCGACGAATCGGCGGGTAAAAGCCTCTGCTGCATTGGCCCTGCCGGCGGTTGAGTCCTTCGGCGGGCGCTTCTTGACCAGGTCCACGAGCCAGATTCAAGGCCACGAAGCCGGATTGCAGCTGCGGACGATACTTGTCGAATTCGACAGCTACGAGATTGCCCTCGCAGTTCATGAAAGCGAGACATACCAGAAGGCGCTTGAGGCACTCGGTTCCGGAGCAGAACGCGACTTTCGCATCGTCGAGGGTGCCTAAGGTTCCCCTGAAACAGGACAGTTCTCGTCAACCAACGGGGGGCCGCTGCCCCCATCCTTCGGGATACGAGCGCGTCGGCGTCCGTCACTCCGGGCAAGAATGTCATCAGAGTCGAGTTCAAATAT
>JBAVYX010000446.1:0-3268 GCA_049588475.1 Silvibacterium sp.
GGATTGTATTGAACACGTAGGCAAGGGATTTATCTGGGCCGGGAGAGAAGAGACAACTTCTTTGCTGGAAGCCCTCAAGAGCATTCCGGCTCCGAGTGCATTGACCGCAAATGGTATACCGCCTCTCACCAAACGCGAATTCGAAGTTGTGCAATGTGCCGCGAAGGGCAAGACCAACAAGACAATCGCCGGTGAACTGGGCCTGAGCGAGCATACCGTGAAAAATTATCTCTTCCGAGCGTTTGAGAAATTGGGAGTATCGAGCCGTGTTGAATTGCTGTTCTATTTAACGGTTCGAGGGCATACCTTCCGTCCGGCAGCCGCCGACTGATTCTCAATGGTAAAACCCCTAGATGTAGCTCGCAGAGATCAGGGAGCGTGCTCAGCGCCCGCGGCTGTCCATTACCAGCAAAGTATGGCTGACGCTCATACTCACGCGCTGTAACTGCTAAACAATCAATAAGATAGCGTGATCCCATCGTGACCTGCCGAAGATGCCATCAACCCTTGCAACGACAAGAACGCCAGGGAATCTTGCAGCGATTTGTTCTCAATCGCCTTGGCATCTACCTGCGGCAATGAGAAGCTGCCAAATCACCTCCTATCGGGATGCGCGCCAACACCGTTAGGCCCCATCGCCAGCCTGCAAGATTCGCGGTAACAATTACTAATGGGTAACTTGCAGCGGACAGACGGGGGATTTTTCGTCTTGACCTTCGCGGCGTATTGTTGTCATCCATGGAGCGGTCCTCGGGGGAGGGCATCGCTTCTCACTGGCACTCGCAGATCTATCCGTCTGCGGGTGCCTTTCATTTAGTATGCTTGCACCGTGAAAGTCGATAGTTCTACTGTGTTTTCTTTTGTGCCAAAGACCCTTCGCGGATGGCGCCAGGCATTGAAGAAAAGAGAGGCTGTCGCGATTCAATGGTCGAAGAGCGAATTGTCACCACTGTGATTCCGTTTTTCACCAGATTTGTTATCTCATGCACACTCTGCGCTCTATTGCCAGCGCACCCTCCCGGGGTTTCGTGTCAAGGTCGTGCTCTTCGACAAGGCTTCCGAAGAAGAACTGGATACTTCCTTGCTTGACCAGATGCGCCTCGATTGGACTCTCTTTCGCAACCAAGTCAGTCTGGCGGTTTCCAAACCCTGGAATACGGGCATCCGCCTTGGGTTAGAGGTGCATGGGCCAGAGGCCGAATGCTTGTTGAACTCCGACGTAATTGTGGTCGAGGGTTGGATCGAGCATTGTATGCGGGCGCTTGATGAAGGCGCGTACTGCTCGTTCCCGCTGGCTTCTACCGATAGAGGCGCACTTCCCGACGATTTGAGGCCCGAGCCGAACTAGCGTCCGCCGACCGTCTCGAGGAAGCTTACGCCGATTTGCGCCTGGAAAATAACCACCCACCCGAGAGGACTACTACGCCACTGCGTATTAGGAACCCCCAGCAACTTGTTCCCCGCCGCCCATTCAACCGATGGGTTCTGTGGATACTGTTTTTTCGTCTCCCGAGAATGCGCTGAGAAGATCGGATATTTCGATGAGACAATGACCCTTCTCTATTGTGATATGGACTACCGCAATCGACTGATCGACACCGGACACCCTCCGGTTTGTGTGCATCGCTGCCTCTTGCATTACTTCGGCAGCCGGACCATTCTGTCCCTTCTTGAAACTCCTGGGCTAAAGACCACCATGACGTCCGACAAAGAATACTTCTATCGGAAATGGAACACCGCCTATAGCCGAAGCCGGAGGGACCACTGCATTGGAAATAAATCCCGAGGTCCCATAGCCGACGACCTTGCGTCGGTTTCCACATACTTCCATATTGTCTCTGTCCGGCACGAAGCGGGCCGCTTAATCAGCGACAACAGAGCGGCGTCTTGCGATAACATTTAGTGGGCTTATCCGCGACATGCAGCAGGTTCGCCTGTTGCGGGTTGGAATCGCGGACGATCTGGTCGACAATCGGGCCATGAGATCAGCTTCTGCATTCAGACGGCACCCAGACTGAGGCGATCTGTCAGGGCGATTGGCCAACCAATAAACCACAACGAGCGGCCTGGAGTGAGACGTCCTCCTCTTACCGAGTGTCGCCGAGGAAGCTAGGCCCATGGAGCGAGCAATGACAACTCCCGCGCAAATGCTATCGCGTGTTGATCGGGCGCAGGACGAACCGGGTCGCTTTTCCAGCGAGTCTGTACTTGACATTTTAAAGTTGATCCTTGCGGGATCTCCGCTGTCTGAAGTGCTGACGATCATTGCTCGATTGGTTGAATCTCGGGGCGACGGCACATTATGTACCATCTGGCTTCCGAGCGATAACGGAAAGCAACTCCATTGCGCGGCATCTCCGGGTCTTCCCGGATTCAGCGCTCACGTAGGGTCAATGCTTATTGGTCCAAAAGGTGGATCCTGCGGCACAGCCGTTTATCGAAGAGAGCCAGTTTATGCGACAGATATCCAAAAAGACCCCATCTGGGATCATTATCGTCATCTGCTCTCGCCTTATGGGATTCGTGCAGTGTGGTCGCGACCCCTGTTTACGAGTGATGGTAAGGTCCTCGGGACTTTCGCCATTCATTATCGTGAAGCGCGTAGCCCGGAGGCTACCGACCTACAATTGATCGAGAATGCCAGTCGTATCGCCGGAATAGCAATTGAGCGGCACATTAATGGGGAACAGTTACGGCATGAACGCGATCGGCTGCGCTTGCTCCTGGAAATCACAAGCAGCGTGACATCCAGGTTGAACCTCCGGCAAGTGGTTGAGGCGCTTTCGACGAATCTATTCAGGATAATGCAATGTGACGTGTCCGCGTTGCTGCTACCCGACTCTGAGAGCGGCGAGTTACGCGTCACTACCTTGTACAATCCCGACGCGAGAGGACCCTTCCGCGAGGGATCATTGGTGCCAATGAATAGTTCGATCTCGGGTCAGGTATTTCGAAGAGGCAAGAGCGTCCGGATCGATAGCTTCGAACAGGTCCGGGAGGATCCTGAAATTTATGGGAATCCTGACGGCCAACTTCTTTATGAGGGCGTGATCGAGGAAGACCTCAAGGTGGGGTGTTATCTTCCGCTCGTAGGCCGTGATCGCGTGCTTGGCGTTCTGATGCTCTCCAGGCGTTCGGACAATGCTTTTGAGAAAGACGACGTCATCTTGCTTGAGCAGGTGGCCTGTCAGGTAGCGATTGCAGTTGAGAACACGTTGGAGTACGAAAAGGCGACAAAGGATCGAGATAGAGAGACGAAGCAAAGGCT
>JBAVYX010000447.1:0-7857 GCA_049588475.1 Silvibacterium sp.
CCGCGGCACTGTGAGCACAGCTGCATGTTCTGCCGGAAGACCCCGAAAAAGCGGCTGATGATCTTCGAATATGACAAAAGTGTAGTGTTCCTCATTAACGGGCAGCCTGCAGAGTGCGTGGGCCAGCGACAGGATGACGGTGCCGATCCCCTGCTGAAAATTCGGAATCCGGCATTCGAGTGCCACACGAAGCTTCTTCATAGAATGATCGCGTTGCCCTCCTCTGGGACGGATTGCGGGATAGGCAAGAGCAACCCGCCGTGCTCAGCCTGCCGCTTCGCAAGAGAGCCCACAATTCGCGGGATGATGAACGCGCACGGCAAAGCATTGAGCAGGGCGTAAGAGATGAACGTCGCCCAGGGTACACCAGCGACTCCCACTCTGTGAATGACGAATATCTTGAACGGTAAGTACGCTGCTGCGAACAGCGTCGCCGCGATCAGCTGTTGGACGATCGTGTTCGTACCATTCATGAAAATAGCAAGGGACTGACCTGCGGCATCCATTACACTCCACACCCCCAATCCCAGAAGCAGCATGAACGATGGGGCAATCGGACGATGAACCCAGAAGCGCAGAATGTCCGGCCCCACAGCGACCAGAGCGGCAGATACGGCTCGGCGACAGGATTCAGGACTCATTGCCAATACCAAAATCGGCAAAACCAAGGATCGCCACTACTGAGCTGATTGTCATCCACAAGCCAAATTGTTCTGTTTCCAAGTAATGCAACGCCATCGGAATCGTTACCAGACTGGTGGAGACAGCAATGACTTCGGCGAGCAGAGCACTGATGCCCGTCAAGAGTGCGCAATGGTGCCGTTCCCGCGAGCGCCCTTCCGGCGTCGAAGTGTCGAACGGTGATAGCCGAGAGTGAGACAGGGCATCGCGTGTCTGCCCCAACGACTTTCTCAGACCCATATGGTGGCCCTTCCATCAACAATTTCGTCTGCATCCCAGTCCAATTCCTCCCTCCAGACCAAGAGGCCGCGATGCTTGCCGTCACCCTGGCTCCACTTGTGCGCTCCGGGCCTGGAATTGGCTAGAGCTTTCTCAGGCTGGGCGCAAACTCCTCGGTTCCAGCAACATACGGGAGGCCTCGTATGTACGCCGTTTTTCGTCCTTCAGGCTGATCCGTGCCCACCAGTATAAGGCCAAGCTTCTTTTGCGGGTCCCGCACAAGGCAGTTGGGCAGATTTAAATTCGCCGGACGAATAGGCCGTCCATTTGCAGCATGCGACCCGAACGAGGATTTCGGAATCCGGATTCAAGAGACCAAATCTCAAATCCGGCCTCGTCCAGCAGATCCCATATCTGCCGTGCAAGCATCTGACCTTCGTACAATGGGATCAAAGACATTTCCAGAATCAACGCGCGGCAGCCTGCCAGAATACTTGGTGCACCATTGAGCACTTGCTGCTCATATCCTTGGACATCAATTTTCAACATTACCCTGTCTTGGGTTGTAACCACGAAGATATCGTCGAGCCGGTTGATCTGCACACTCTCTCTCCCGACGTAGTCGGACTCTGGTGCTGCTTCACGGTGCGAGGTGAGCATCGGGAGGATCGAACTGCTGACGCTGTTTCCCGAGGTATGCATCGTGATAACACCCGATTCGGCGCCGATAGCGGTACGATTCGCTATCGTCCATTTCGGGTCGCTTGCAGCGAAGGCCTGTAGCTGCGCATGTGCCGACGCCTGAGGTTCAAAGGACACGACGCGGTCCCTGTATCCAGCCTGCCGTAGTCCCTGCACGAACTGGCCGATGTTCGCTCCAACATCGAGGATAAGATTGATCTCTTCCTGCTGAAGCAGCCCCATCAGTGTCTTCTGGGCCGCAAAGGACTCGGCACGCCCCAGAATTTGATAGCCGAGCTCCTTAGCGGCTCGCCGAGTTATTGACTTTAACATGCCTTCATCCTCTTTTTTTGTCTGACTCTGAAGCCTCCCGGCTCCGGAGAGGCTTCAGAGTCAGCCTAGCACTGGACGCTCCGGTGTTTTTAGAGCTCACGGCTTCAACTTCCGCGCATTCCACGAGGATCAGAAAACCCGCGAGATTTCAACCTCAAAACTGGAAACCCGTCGGACCGGCTGCTCTGTCTTCAATTTAGAGTTATAGGACTGATAAGTGAGGTGGATGCCATCCTCTAGGCTAGTTTCAGCCATCCAGCCCAATGCACAAATGCGCCTCACATCCAACAGCTTTCTAGGAGTACCACCCCGTCGAGCAGGATCAAAGACAAGTTCACCCTCAAAGCCAAGAATCTTTGATATTAGTAGGGCCAGGTCCCAAATGCTCAGGTCCAGCGGTAAATCCTCACACGTTCCCGGTGGTCCTCGAACAGGATGAACGTTTACTGTTCGTCTCGCGAGGGAAGTTCACAGAGTGCCTGGGCTAGCGACAGGATCGGGGTGCCGACCCCCTGTCGGAAGTTGCCAAAGCGACATTCAATCCCAACCTGTAGACAACTCATACGTGTCCGGCACCACTTTCATTCAATCCCAACTTGGCTCTCCTGGAGCTCCTAGGGGCAGACATCTATCGCCCGGCTTAACGATTGTTTGGTTAGCCATCGCCTCGCAGAATCAGTTCGTGATCGCTGAAAGTCAGTGATCGCATCCTCCTGCGGACATATGCCAGATAGATCTTCGACAGCCGCCCGGTGATCAGCCTGAACCCGGCATCAGACATTTTCCGCTTGCTCATCATATGAAGATCGGGCGTCGAGTACAGATACATCCCAAGCGATTCGGCTATCACCTGGAGCGTCCTCGCCTGATAAAACGAAATATGCTGGCCGGTATCAAATACGTAATACCACCAGTCCATCGCAGGCGGCTGATCCTGGAAAAGGAGTGTAGAAAATATAAATGTAGAGGAACCCGTTTCGGACAATACAGTGCGGGAAAAATCGAGCGGATCGACGACATGCTCAAACACTTCGAATGCAGTTACCGCCGCAAACGGTGGGCTTACTCTTTCTCTCTCAAAGCCACGCGCCACCAAGTTTGCGCAGTATGGGTCGGACCAATAGAAATCAAAACCGACGTCACGCATCAACCGGGTAAAGACACCATATCCCCCGGCGAAGTCCAGGAACCTACAGTCCCTCATGCCAAGCGAGTACAACAACGGCGCCACGCGACGTACGAAGCGGTAGTTGCGGTCGAGTAACCCCGTATCTGCAAACGCGATTGCCGATTGATAGGCTTCGTCAAGCCAATATGGTGACTCAGCTTGCAGCAAGCCGCAGGAATTGCAATAGAGATAAGGAACGTCGTATTTATGCAGCACCTTTGCGATAAAACTGACGGAGCGACTGCTACCGCCGCAAACAGGACAGTTAGAAGATATATCTGAAAAATCTTTCATATCACTGATGCCCGATTCGTCATTCACGGGATGCGAAATAGCTAGGAAAGTTTGATCCATGATCCGCCGCGAACAGCCTCGGTCGGCACGATCATGCATTTAGAATCTCCGCACTGTGAATCATTTGATGTGGGTCCTTCCTGAGCGAGGCCAGGACCCGGGGAACCACGATTGAAAGCGGCACGGCACTGATACCTGCATAAGAAAGCAGGGTTGCCCATGGTACTCCGGCGATTCCAAGCTTGTGCACGAAGTAGATCTTGAGCGTGAGACACCCCACGGCGAAGACCGAGGCAATGATCGCCTGAGAAAGGATCACGCTAACGCCATTCAGAAATGCCGCCACTGACTGACCTGCAGCATCCATCACGCTCCACAGACCCAATCCAAGCAGCAGAAGAAGAGATGGCGATATAGGTTGATGCACCCAGAATTTCAACACTGTAGGACCGAAAATGACGAGGACTAGCGCCGCAACAGCAGCAAGTATGCTAGCTGCTGCAGTACTTCTGATAAGAGTGCGCTTAATCCAGGTGAGATCTCCTCGCGAAGCCGCTTCCCCGTAAGCAGGCCAAAGAGGTCCAAGGAACATCGAAAGCCCAAGAGAGATCAGGCTGAACATCTTCGCTGTCACCGAATAGCGGGTTACTGCATCAGGACCAAGCAGCTTCGCGATCACGAAGTTGTCCGAAGAGTAGGCCACAGCCACGACCACCTGCAGAACGAAAAACAGTAGTCCCAGCCGGGTAATCCGATGCATGACGGTACCGGACACCAGCCGAAATCCGGGCCGAAGGTCGGGACGCATCCAGCCAAAAAAAACAATGTTGTTGGCGACGGTGACCAGCAGCGGAGCCCCAGCCAGAGCCCCAAGCAGCCAGGGCAGACCTAAACGGAAGTGGATCACCAGTATGACCCCGACTAGGCCTGCGATACTTCCAGCCAGCTGCCAGAGCTTGCTGATGAATCCCTCCTGTATTCCAAGTTGCAGGCGTTGTACAACGTCGGCCGGAACATTGAGTGCGAAGCAGAGGATAAAGACCGCTGTTGCCGGCCCTGCCTCTCGGCGCGCCAGTTGCGAGCTGACGTTGAAGAAATGGCCCCAGTCGACCAGCCGGTAAACCGTCGCAAATATGGCGAGGATGGCAACTCCCACCAGACTCAGCATCGCGAAAGCGCTGGATACGGACCTTCGAATCTCTTCGATATCCTCTTTGCCATGCGCATCGGCCACGACGTTAAGAACTCCGTTGCCGATACCAAAGTCGGCAAAGCCAAGAATCGCTACTACGGAGCTGATCGTCATCCAGAGGCCAAATCGTTCTGTTCCCAGGTAACGCAACGTCATGGGAATCGTGACGAGGCTGGTGGAGACGGCGATGACCTTCGCAAGCAAAGCACTAATGCCCGTCAGCAGCGCACGACGGTGCCGCTCCCGGGAGCGCCCTTCCGGCGTCGCGGTGTCAAAAGGTGCTAGCCGGAGGTGGGACGCCGCTTCGCGTACCCGTTCGGCTGATCTGCTCAGAACCATGTTTTGGTTTTTCCACGAACAAATTCCATCTGCATCGAATTCTATTCAAATTCTCGCCTCTGAACCAGAAACGGCGGCCCTTACAGCCTTTGCTGGGCCATTTCCGCGCTGTGGCGTACGGCAGGCTGGAGCTTCCTCAAGGCGGGGCGGGAGGCTACCGTTTCAAGCAGAATGCGAGAAGCCTCGTACATCTGCTGTATTCCGGCTGGTCCGCGCCCGCCACCCCAATTTGTGGATACGACCAACGTCCAGCATTTTGCGCAGGGTGCCGTCGCTCCTCGAAAGAAATCTTGACGTGACTTTTCGCCGCAAGATTGTAGATCTCGTCCGGCTTCACCTTCTGCACGATATGAAGATGCAGCAGCTTCATATCGAATCTTCCCACAATCGTCCGAAGGGGTGCAGTATGCCACGTAAGGGTTCTCCATCGGGCGGCCCGGGGTCATGAAGTGCAAGGTGACGTTGTGTTGGTAAGCCCACTGGTCCCGTACCCTGGATGTGAACTCGGTGCCATGATCGATCACGATCCGAACCGGCAGTCCGCGTTGCACGCGAAGCTTCTCCAGAAGGCGCACCACGCGCAGCGCCGGCAAGGACGTGTCCACCTCGATGGCCAGCATCTCACGAGTGTATGCATCTTCGATCGAGAGCGTGCGCACCTTGCGGCCGCTGGCCAACGCGTCGTGCGGAAAATCCATCGTCCAGGTCTCGTTGACCCGGATCGGCGCGGCCAGCAGCACCCGCGCCTGGGCGCAGATCCGCCGTCGCCTCTTTCGCCTGCACACCATCAGCTTCTCTTCTACGTAGATCCGGTAGACTCGCTTGCTGTTCACAGTCCAACCCTCGCGCTTCAGCAGAACATGCAACCGCCGATAGTCCCAACGGCGCCGTTCTTCGGCCAACTCCCGCAATCGCAGACCCAGACGACGGTTCCCTTCCGCGAAACGCGGCCCTCGCGGGCAATAGCGCAACATGGCACGCAACACTTCCCGCTGCCCACTGGCGTGTCGTTCCGAGCACTCCGCAGATTCACGAAATACCTTGACAGCCTCTCGCCTGGCCTGCGGGCCTACCACTTTTTTGATACCACCGCCTTGAAACCCACGATGTCCAGCGCCTGCTCAACCACCATCTGTTTCAGCTTACGGTTCTCCTCTTCCAAATGCCGCAGCCGCTGTGCCTCGCTCACTTCCAGCCCGTACTTCGCCTTCCAACGGTAGAATGTCTGCTCACTGATTCCGTGCTTGCGGCACAGCTCCGCGGTCGCCAACCCACCGTCCGACTCCTTCAGAGTCCCTACCATCGGCTCTTCCGTGTATCGGCTCTTCCGCATCTGAAGCCTCCTCCTCACGACGGCCGCCTACCGGTCCAATCTATCGGAGCACTCTCACTGCCCTGGACTATTCGGAGGGATGCAGCTCAAAACCGGTCGCGCAACCCGCATCGTGTCGTCCTCCACAGTATGGACGCACGATGCATATAAACGTTATTACTTACGACGCACTACACTAGCGGGTCTAACCTCATCCTGGGTAACTTCGGAGTAGCCTAAGTCTCCAGCCTTCCCACCCGTCAACTTGATCTCGGGGATCAAAATCTGTTTCCTTGCCGCTATTCCGGAGGCTCGGTGACACAGGGTTATTTGATTTAAATAGCGCATGTAGAAAATTAACGTGGAGCGCGTGACGGGTTAATTTTCTAAGTTCTCCCAATAAACGGCAACGCGTAAGAGTGAATTGACATATCCAAGCGAGGTGCCATAATCGGGCATCGCGAGAGATATCCCCTCCTCACAGGAGGAGGTCATAAATGTGGCGGCTGTGCTGAGGCAGCGGAAGACTCATGCCTTGAATGCACTTCGTCAAGTTGTGTTGTTGTCGACAACGGTTCCTCAATGTTCGTGCGGTGTCCTATCTAGGCAGGACACCGGAGATCAGAATGTTTTCCATCTCCGACCCTATATAAATGCGAAATTGCCTGCCGGAATCCCAATGGGCTTCGTTCGACTTGGGACACCGCCAGCGGCGATCTGATTGCTCTAAACGGTGAGTATGTCGCCAGGCATCACCCAGTCATTCCACGCTTCAAAGATCGCCTCAGTTCAAGCGTATCAATTCGGTTCCTGCTTTTCTCGGCGATGTAACTGTCGCCAACGAAGAGACATTGGAGAGGTCAGCACAGGAGGAGTCAGGCCAGGTGGCGGCCAGATGAGTTAGCTTCTCTGTTTCTTCAAGAGAAAGAGTATCTGGCCCAAAAACGCAGGAGGCTGCAGTACGCCAAAGCAACTTCAGGTCAGTCCAGAAGGTGGCACATTGCATGTATTCCAGGTCGAGTTGGGCTTTTCTGGGTTTAATACAAGTCTCGTAAAAAGCATCGAGGTTGTTGTGTGGAATTCCGAAAAAAATGTCCTCTTCATTGCGAAACAGGAGCGTGGCCACTCCGGTGATACCAGGACGATACGGCAGGTCCAACGCTTCATGATGCGGTAGTTTTGGGCGCGGTCCAACCAGGCTCATATTACCCTTCAGCACGTTCCAGAACTGCGGTAGTTCATCGAGCTTGTAGCGGCGCAGAAATGCGCCAATCGCGGTAATTCGTGCATCGCCACTTACTGTAATCGCGGGTCCCGGAGAATTTTCCACTCGCATCGAACGAAATTTATAAAGAGTAAATTTTTCTCGGTTGCGGCCCGCACGGCGTTGCCGGAAAAGAATGGGTCCGGGAGAACTCAGACGAACGAGAAGCATGACCAGTAACATCGCCGGAAGCAGAACAAACAATGCAACCGCAGCAATCACAGTGTCAAAGCAGCGGCGCGCGCTCGACACGATCCATGGGCTGGCATTCGACAGCAACCCCACGGTGTACAACGCCGGCCCTGATTCAACCAGCTGAATGGTTGACGGGGCGTCGCGGTTATGCACCGGATGCGACTGCTCCGCTACGGCAG
>JBAVYX010000448.1:0-2144 GCA_049588475.1 Silvibacterium sp.
CCCTTCAGGCGCTCCCCAAGCTGTCGGGCGTGCCGCTCGCCATCTTCTGTAAGGGGCAAATCGATAAGACCGTTGTGCTGGCCCGAATGAGTCCATGCTGTGTCGCCATGCCGTGCCAGATACACCACTGGAAGTGCGTCGCTCATGAAGTTCTCTCCTTGAATTGTTCGATCCGATTGCTAATTTCCACCCACTGCTTCAGCCTGCGTTTCCCACTTGTGCGGGGGCATGCACAAGCTTCCAACATTCCGCCGCAATAGCCCAATCCTCCTCCGCTCGAATTACAAGAATGTGTACTCGCGAATCCGCGGCGGCGATATCGCAGTCGAGAGAAGGCTGTTGATTCACCTTGGTGTTCAATTTCAGACCAAGGAATTCCAGTGTGCTGCAAACTGCAGCCCGAACTTCGGGAGCGTTTTCCCCCACGCCAGCCGTGAACACCAGGGCATCGAGCCCACCCAATACTGCGGCCATGCCGCCCACTGCTAATTGCAGACGATTCACGAAGATATCGAACGCCAGCTTCGCCCTCTCGTTGCCCTGCTTGATTGCGGCGAGAATGTCGCGCATGTCGCTCGAAAATCCGGATATTCCCAACAGGCCAGACTCCTGGTTCAGCAACTTGTCAATCTGTTCACAATTGAGCTTGTACTGGCGCATGAGGAAGATCAGGATCCCCGGATCGACCGAGCCGGAACGCGTTCCCATCATCAGTCCGTCGAGCGGGGTGAACCCCATGGTGGTATCGATGCTCCGGCCCTCTTCAATCGCTGTGACCGAGCATCCATTCCCCAGGTGGCAACTTACTAGTTTGAGCGACTCCGGCTTCCTCCCGAGCAGTTGGGCGGCGCGTCCGGCACAGTACCCGTGATTGATACCGTGGAATCCGTAGCGGCGGATGCCGCTCTTGAACCAGTCATAAGGACCCGGGTAAGTCTGCGCGTACAGCGGCATCTGGCGATGAAAGCCGGTGTCGAAGACGGCGATTTGCCGGACCGCGCCGAGAAGGCTCTCGACGATGTCCATGCCTTCGAGTTCCGCACGAATGTGAAGCGGCGCGAGCGTTGAGGCATCAGCAATTGCCGAGCGCACTTCGGGCGTAACGATTGTGGGATCCTCGAAGTGCGGGCCGCCGTGGACAACGCGATGCCCTACAGCATCAATCTCGGAAAGCGACGCGATGGCACTCGCCGGACCAGCGTCCAATGTACCCAACAGATGCCGCACAAACTGGTCACGCGAAGCGAGGTTCAGTTGTTCCCGCTGGACACCTCCTTGCGCGTTCTTCGCCGAAAAGCTGGCCGTGTCGCTATCCCACTCGATTCTTCCCTCCCACAGGGGACGGGGGGGATGGTCCGGAATGGTTTCGCCGATTTCATAGAGGCAGGCCTTCTGGCTGCTGGAGCCGGAGTTGAGTACAAGAAATTTCATAGGTTGCGAGTCTCGCTCATGTGTTTACTTCCTTACCCTGCCAATCGGCGCGCACGTTGACTCCGCAGATTGGCGCGCACTACGAGCGTCCAGTTGCAGAGAAGTTATCGTTCACTACCGCGGCAGCCTTCTTACCGAAATCGTAGGTGGCTTTCAGATTGTCGCCGAAGAAACGGACCTTGCCGTTTACATCCTGCTCCAGCAACACTTTGCCTTTAGCGTCGGTGAACTTGCAATGGATGGTAATTGAGGTTGCGCCCGCGACAGTTGTGACCTGCCGCTTCTCTTCGCTGCCCTGCTTGAATCCGCTTACCGTACTTTGGAAGATGACAATGTCCGCAACATCGGCGGCATGGCGGTCACCATCACGGTAAATGTGCAGGAAGCTGGCCTTCCTCTGAAGCTGTTGAATCAGGTTTTCATAAAGTGCCACCTGAAATGCAGCCGGCAACTTTATCTCGTTGGATTGGATCATTTCTACCTTGAGCGCCGACGCGTTTATCTTGTTTGTATCCTTGCCTTCAGCATGAAGGCGGGGACCGAACAGCGACATCGCCGCGAACAGGCATGAACAGGTGAAAACTCTAAAGCACTTTGTCATTGCTTTTCCTCCGGGGCAATCTGGTGGGGCGAGTCGACGCTTGGGCTGGCGGACGCAGGAATGGTCGTGTGCTCTCCCTGTGCGATCAGCCGCTGTTTGAACGATTCTGCCG
>JBAVYX010000449.1:0-54025 GCA_049588475.1 Silvibacterium sp.
GACTGCAACCTTCGCATCCCTCTTTGGCGGCTGGTGCGGGCCAGCACCGCTGCCCCGGTATACTTCCCGCCCGAAATTCTCAATTGGGACGAAAGTGATCCTGGGAAATCCTTCGTCTTCGTAGACGGCGGCATGACGCCGTACAACAATCCGGCATTTCTCCTCTACCGTATGGCCACGCAGGAGCCGTACCGGCTGTGTTGGAAGACGGGCGAAAAGAACCTTCTGCTGATCTCGGTCGGTACCGGGGATGCGCAAAACTTGGGTCCCTCAAAAGAAGCGCCGGACACTAACCTTCTTGGCAATGCAGCAACCATTCCTGCCAGCCTCATGAACGCGATGTCGATCGACCAGGATCTCAATTGCCGGACGGTGGGCCGATGCACACACGGTTCGGTAATCGACCGGGAGCTGCTGGATCTCATCTGTCGGGAGTCTGAGGACGATTGGACAATGGAGCGGGTATCGAAGGTTCCCGGGATTCCTCTGGAGCGTGACCTGGGCCGCGCTTTCCTGTATGCGCGCTACAACGCCGACCTCAGCAAAAAAGGTCTGGAGACCGTGGGGCTAGGCGATCTGAATCCTGAGGAAGTGCGAAAGCTCGATGCCATCAAACAGATCGACAACTTGCTGGCGATAGGACGGGCAACAGGGCCTGAAATCAGCGCAGAGCATTTTGGAGCGTTTCTGAAAGTGGGCTGAGGGCGCACCGTCGTTACGAGCCCGCATAGAGCTGAAATGCTCCCCAATAAAGGGGTTTACGGTATACGCCCTGGGAATGAATCAGCGACAACTTTGCCGTACGGAGGGCCACGTCCGGCCTGTTTCCAGATTGAATCTCGCTATAGAGCCGATCCATGAGCAGTGGAGTTGAGGCATCATTTACCTCCCACAACGCGCCAATCACGTTGTGCGACCCTGCGCGGAGAAATGCCCAGGATAAGCCCACGAGCCCCTCGCCGGCATAAGCCCGCGCGCCCGATCCGTAGCAAGCCGAGATGGTCACCAATTCCGCGCGCAGCGGCTGATGCACGATATCGCGCGCGTAAAGCTTGAAGCTGTCAGGATGCTCGGGCGATGCCGAAAGCACCACCGCCGAGTCGAGTGGGCTTAGTCGGCTTGCCGTGCCATGCGCGACAAAGTGGATATAAGAGAATCGATCCGGCTCGTTCGCCGCATACGCGGCGGGAACCGCCTTGGCCTGTGTAAGCACGGTCTTGCTGTCCGGCGAAAAGTGCTTCTCAATATCGCTGATTTCGCCGGAGGCATTAGGAAGGTTTTCATATTCGCTGGACGGCGAGATGGGGTTGCCGATCAAAAGAAGGTTCTTTTTATCCTCTGTCAAAGGCCGTGCGTCAAGCCTGGACAGCAGCCGGATTGAATTTGCATTGGTCACTGTTACATCTTCAATCCAGTAGTGGACTCCCTCGGCTCCCGGAGCGAGCAGTGTCTCAAAATTCAATCCGCTCAGACTGCGATCGGGAATAACGAAGACTCTGGAGCCACGAGGGATCATGGATGCGGCGGGTGCGACGAGGATGTTGTAGAGAGATCGTGCGTCTTCGTTTGTCTCACGCAGAGGGTCGCTCGATTTCAGGATCGCTTTCTGGTAATGCTGAACGCGGGCTTCAATCTCCTGCTGTTTCGGTAACACAAAGAGACGCGTGCTATTGGCAGTGACTGCCCACAACCAGGATTTTTCCGGAGCAAGCGAATAGAACAGGATTGTGGCATTGAGCCTACGGGCGACCGATTGTGCGTCGACGGATTCTTTCGATGTTTGCGAACTTGGCTTGGCTGTTCCCAGCCCGTCGGCCAACGTTCTTGCCCGGCCAAGGTCCAGTAGTTGCAACGCTTCATTTAGTTTCTTGGACTCGATGAGAAAATCGGCGTAGTCGTGGTAGAGCGCGTCACCGTTGGCGAAGAAGGGCAGCTTCAGTTCTTCGTCCTTGACCGAAGAGCGCTGGGTTTCGAAAGTCCGGATCGATTTCCGGTACCACTGCTCGGCCTGTTGCAGGCGGTGTCTGCTTAAGTAGAAATCGCCAATCGAATTCTCCACCTCCCATTGCAGTGACGGCGCATCCGCAGAGTCTTGGTGGATCTGTAACAACATGCGCTCCGCATCCGGCGAGTTGGCCTGCCGCGCAGCCAGGAGAGCCTGCAGGAATAAGGGGTCGAGCTCAGTGGATTTGTCCTGCAGCCACCGTGCAGACTTGAGGGCTTCGTCGGCTTCGAGCCTCGCCGAATCAAATTGCCCCTGCTGGAAGAAAAGGAGCGCGATCGAGCTGCGTGTATTGGCAATCAGTTCCTTACTGTCGATGGCCTGCGCCTCCGCAAGCGCTTTCCGGTAGTAGTCCTCGGCCCCCTTGAGATCGCCCAGCTGGTAAAGCGATAGCCCGGCATTGTTGAGCCAGTTGATTTGAGAAACAGGCGCGCCAAGACGCCTGGCCTGCTCTTCCGCCTGCTGGAAATTCATCAGAGCCTTCTCATAATCGCCAAGCTTGTAATACGCCCATCCGATATTGCCGAGGTCTGACTCAAGAAGAACGCGGGCCTGAAGAGAACGAGCGATTTGAGACGATGCATGGAACCAGTCCAGGGCTTCGTCGTTGTGCTCTGCGTGCAAAGCAACCCAGCCCAGATTCAGAAGGTTGCTCGCCTCCAGAAACCTGTCGTTCTGCTTCCGGGCGATTTCCAGGCTTTCCCGGAAAGAATTTTTGGCATTCGCAAACTGGTCGCGACGTGTCTCGATGATGCCTTCCGTCTGAAGCAACTCTCCTTCCAGTTTGGAACGACTGGACTCGGTAAGCTGTCGGGCCTCCCGCAATTCTTGATCCGCCATCTGTGGCTGTCCCAGGTGGACATGGGCCAGACTGCAGAGCAGTTTCCTCTTGATCGCAATGTCGCCAACTACGGGATAAGCGACATCGTCGTCGCTCAGCAGAGCGATCGAATCCTGACTGCGGCCTTCAAGTCCCAGGATTTCCGCATCGAGGAGGCGAAATTCCATGGCTCTCTCTACGTCGCGGCTGGACCAGTGTTTCAGTTCCCGTTCTGCGTTGCTCTGAGCAACGGTCAGGTTGCCGCGCAACATGTCGGCGCGAATGTTCCGCGATGCAGTATCCGGATCAAAGTGCGCAACGGATGGCCGTGCGGTGTGGCATCCGGACAAGCCGGAAACCGAGGCCAGCGCCGCGATGATTATGGCGGATAGGAAACACCGTTGGATCTGGTTGTAGCCGCGCTCGCCTGACCCTTCGTTTTGCATCCCAGTTCGGCTCGAATCAGGGTGAGCTGAATGGACTGGGGCAGGATCATCGCTTCGCCGAGAAAGAACCTTCCCACATCGGGGACTTCCAGAAAATGGCCGTACGCCTGGGCAGAGGCTGTCGAATCGACCCTGTCCACCAGCGAGCATATGGCGTATCCCTCTTCCGGATTCTGTTTCGAACCGAGCCATCCGTACCTGTCGATTGCCCAGCCAGGCACACCAGAAGTATCACGCAGGGCGCTGGACTGCTTTTGCGCGACTTCCCAAAGCGTCGACCATTCAATCTCGGGCGGAATGGATTCGTCCTCATTGTAGACATCTCCGGCACGGTGGTGGGCAGGCAAAAGCGTTGGATTCAGGGTGAAGGCGACCTCTTTTCCAAGTAACCGGAGATTATGAAAATGGGAGCCCGCAAAAGAAACCTTGGGAGGGCCCCCGTCTTCCGGATGCTCAACGAAGAGCCGGGCCACTGCCCGCTCCGCGGTTAATACACCGAGAACATTTAATCCCTCGACGACGGCGGTGACCCGTGCCGTCCAGGGGCCATTCGTCTTGATAGGTCGGCCTGCGACGTGCGTGTACGTCGAGCGGCAGGAGATGACTTCCTCAAACTTGAAATCGTGCGCCCGCACGGATGCATAGCCGCCAACCGACGGCAGTGACACGGACGCCTGCGAGGGGATGAAGCGAAACGGCTCATCGACGAACCCGCCCAGTGAGTTGGCGTCTGCGTGAAAGTAGAAAACCTTCTTTACATCTGTTTGCATGGCTGCCCTCTGAATGCAGTGATCTTAGTCCTGAATCTTCAAGTCGAAATGCTGATGCTCTAGATCGACTCCGCTATCTGCCGGTGTTCGACCTGTGTTTCCCTGCACAATCAAGGTATAGGTGCCGGCAACCCAATTGGTGGCTGGAACGCTTATAGGAACAGTATCCTTCGCTAACTGGGCAGAAACTGGAAGCCGCCAGGCAAGTGAACCTGAGGGGAAATACAGCAAACAAGTGTAGCTCGAAAAGCGGTCTTGTGTCGGAATATCCACCAGCATGAGAAATGACTGCATGCGACGCACCACTATCGCTGGAGTCTGGCCCCCGCGGCTATTGCCACCGGCCAGAGAAACCGAAGGCAAAATCTCCGGGGCACGCAACTCTGCGAGCGCGCTCCTGAAACGTGGATAGACCACAATGTTTTGATATGCGATGACGAGCAGGCACGCCGCCAGTGCGGGCAGCACAAACGCCGGCATCCAAAGCGACGTGAAACGCGACTTCCTGGCGGTGTCCACCGCAGGCTTTGCGACCGGGAAAACGTGCAATTCCTTCTTAGCCGCGTCAAGAAACGCGGCACTCGCGCGGAGATCGATGGCACACTCCTGGCAATCGAAGTAATGCTCTTCAAACTCGTCACGTAATTCCGGGGGGAGCTCATCCAGCAGATATTTTTCCACCAGAGAGAGCCGGACAGCTTCATGGTGATCCATGGTTCAATGCCTCAACTCTATAGTGCTCGGGATGGGAAAACGTATCATGGTTTATGGTTACAGGTTCCCGGGTCCTTTTTCGTCTAAGCGATTCACATAAAAGGCCTTAAACGACTGCTTGGCGCGGTGTATCAGCACCCTCAAATACTCCCGGCTGATGCCCAGCTCCGCGCAAACCTCATCCTTATCGCGCTCTTCGAGCAGCACGGACCGAAGCAGGCTCCGGTCCCGCTCGGTCAACTCGTTTAGAATCTGCCGGACGATTCTCTGCTGGTCCTTGGTTTCAAGCAGGCTAAGCGCATCGGGATCCCGATTGATGAAAACCGTCTCCGGCTCATCGTCGAGCGTCGATTCCTTTTTGCTCCCGGAGCGGTAATGCTCCAGAAGTACATTGTTGCAGATCGAATTGACGAAGGCCCCAAGTCGATCTGCCTGTCTCAGTCCTTTCTCGGCACGTAATGTTACGAGAACGCGCACGAACGTCTCCTGCCGCACATCTTCAATGGCTTCCTTGGACTTCAATCGAGAGCGCAGTTTGAGCCGGATGAGTTCGCTGAAGTAGCTTACGAAATGCTCTTCGGTCTGCGCGTCTCCGGATTTGAGTCTTTCAAGGTACGACGCATCAAAAGCGAAGAATTGCAATCCTCGTTCCTCCAAGGCGGCTGAACACGCGCCCAAGTTTACACCGCTGCGAGGAAATTCTTCTAAATGCTGCCCTGTTGTGGCATGTGGGGCCCCGATTCCTGGTTGGAGCCTCCGATCTGATGTGACCGTTCCTTTCCGATAACGGATGAGGCTAAGCCCGAGCCTTGTCTGTCCCAAGTCGGTATCCACATCTAGTCCCTATCCAAAGCCGCAAATCGATTGGTTATACCGCTCCAAGAAACTAACCACTCGCTCGGTCAGCGTTGCGAAAGGGAAACGATCCAGGACGTCGCCTGTGCCATGAAAACTACCGTTCCCGATGTGGTCCAGGTCCATCGTCTTCGCATGATTGTTATGAAGGCATCTGGCTTTCTTTTCATCAGCAATCGTTCTGTTCGCATGCATATCATTCCCCTGAAATCGGATGAGGTGAACCAAGGCAGAAATTTCACCAGTGTGGTGCAAGTAGGTTAAAAACATCTCCCGCTCGATATTTGTCCGATTTTGCGGGTGTTGCCATGGCTTCGTGGGCAGGCCATTGGCAACGTTGAGATAGTGGGGGCGGGAGGGGAATCGTTACAGAAAGGGCGAACAGTGTTATTTAGGCGTCATACATGCAAAAAGGCGGTGGGGATCATGGGTAATCTCCACCGCCACCGTAAAACGTGATTTCGGGCTGCGCGACAGATCTAAACCACTGACTCAGCCAAGGCGCTCTTTTGCGCGTGCTCTTCCTTTGTCAGCGCGACACACTCCTCAAGAATATCGAGGGCGATTGACGCTTCGTGCTCGTTGACGATAAGCGCAGGCGCGAGACGAATGGAAGTTTCGCCACAGCCGAGAATCAGCAGCCCGCGCTCGAAGGCCAGCTCCACGATGCGGTCGCGCCATGCTCCGGCGGCCTCACGCGATTGCGGGTCTTTTACGATCTCGATGCCGATCATCAGGCCGATTCCGCGCACCTCGCCGACGATGGAAAATTTCGTGGGCCAGCTGCGAAGGCGGTCGAACATCAGCTCGCCGATCTTCGCGGCGTTGGCGATGCCTTCGCGTTCGAGGATGTCCATCGTCGCAAGCGCCGCGGCAATGCAAACTGGATTGCCGCCAAATGTAGACGCGTGCGAGCCCGGCTTCCAGTCCATGATCTCGGCGCGAGTCATGCAGATGCCCAGAGGCATGCCGGAGGCGATACCCTTGGCGATGCAGACAATGTCCGGCTCGACGCCCGCGTGCTCGATGGCCCACCATTTGCCAGTGCGGCCCGCTCCCGACTGCACTTCATCGGCGACCAGGAGAATGCCGTACTTGTCGCAGATGCGGCGCAGCTCCTGCATGAAGATGGGGGGTGCAACGACATATCCGCCTTCGCCCTGGATGGGCTCGATGAAGATCGCGGCTACCTCTTCGGGCGGGAGCGTCGTCTTGAAAAGCTTTTCTTCGATGTAGCGCGCGCAGCCCAGGGCGAAGGCTTCTTCCTCTTGAGGGCCGCCGCTACAACCGCGATACGCGTAGGGGTAGCGAACGTGCGTCACTCCCGGAACCAGCGGAGCGAAGCGGCGGCGCTGTTGCGGCTTCGATGCGGTGAGCGACAGCGCGCCCATGGTGCGGCCGTGAAAGGCCCCGAAGAAGGCGATGACGTTTTGGCGCCCGGTGTGGTAGCGTGCGATTTTCAGAGCGCACTCGACGGCCTCGGCTCCGGAATTGCCGTAGTAGAAGCGATGCGGCCCGGGCATGGGGGCAATGGCCGACAGCCGCTCCGCCATGGTCACGAGCGATTCGTAGTAAAAATCCGTCCCCGAAATATGAATGAGCTCAGCGGCCTGATCCTGAATCGCCTTAACCACTTCGGGATGGCAATGGCCGGTCGAAGTCACGGCGATGCCGGCGGCAAAGTCCAGGAATTCGTTGCCGTCCACGTCTTCCACGCGCACTCCGCGGCCGCGCTTCGCCACCATGGGATAGGAGCGCGTATAGCTCGGTGAGATAAGCCGATCATCGGCTTCAACCGTGGCGCGCGCTATAGGGCCGGGCAGCTCGGTCACCAGTTTCGGCCCGTATTGCTCATAGATCTTGGATTTCGTTGTAGTAGCGGTCATGCTTCTCTCCTTCGGTGCCGGCGGTTTATCCGGCTGCTGGGGCCTGGTGTGCGTCTGGTCTTGAATGGTTAAGACGGGGCTTGAGAGAGAGTCTTCTTCTTTCGCCGATGCGTCGAGGCGCGTATTGCTGGGCGCGAAGTCCCAGCCGGCGGGCAGCGTCGACTAGTCGCTGCCGAAGAGACTAGGTCGCGTGCGCGTAGGCAGCACACGAAGATGCTTGCGAGGGGCGATCGTTCGCGCAAACGCACGGTTCCAGCAACTGCGGCGAGAGCGCCAGCAGCTGGAGTACGGCGAATTGTTCACGGAAACTCGCATAATTCGTACGTTTGGCTGAGGATATCATGCGCATTACACCGCAAGCCACAAGGGATTGTCGCAAGACCTCGGGTTAGTAAGGATCTTCTGAATAATTCAGCAAGCCGACGATGTCGCATGGGATAATTCCGCTCAACTCACCTATGGAAATTCTGCTGTTTCTGGTGTTGGTGGTCGTCTGGATAGTGATACGGTCTCGCGACCGCCAACGGCGGGAAATCATCGACGCGGAACTACTGAACCGCCTTGAGGCACTCAATGCGCGAGTTCAAACGCTCGAGATCGAAAAGCTGCAGACCACGCTCACGACGCCGCCCCAGGCGATATCTGCTGCACCGGTCCAGGCGCCCACGCGCCCGCACCAAGATGCTCCCGCGCAACCGATCGCCCTTGTTCCACCGGCACAGCCGACCCCGCCGGCGACGGTACAGCTTCGACCTCTGCTCGACGCGGCCGATCTGGAGGAAACGACACCGGTCAGCAAACACGATTTCTTCGGCATCCCTGTTCCCGAGTCCGATCGTCCGACCGAATCGCAGGTGGAAACGCATGGGTTCGAAGCGCAGGATGCGGAACAGGCTGCCCCAACCCGCCGGATAGCATCGCTCGAAGAAAAACTCGGCGCCAACTGGCTCAACAAGCTCGGCATTGTGATTCTCGTCTTTGGCGTGGCCTTCTTCCTTGCCTATCAACTCAGGACGCTCGGCCCTCTGGGCAAGATTATGGTTGGATTCGCCGTCAGTGCGACGCTGCTGATCGGCGGCCTCATTCTCGAGCGCCGCAATACATACCGGATCTTTGCTCGCGCAGGCATAGGAGGCGGATGGGCGCTCACATTCTTTACCACCTATGCGGTGTATCACGTGCCTGCCACGCAGGTTCTCTCCTCGCAGGTCATTGACTTGATTTTGATGATCCTGGTTGCCATCGGCATGGTTTGGCACTCCCTTCGTTACAAGTCGCAGGTAGTGACGGGGCTGGCATTCCTGCTGGCTTTTTCCACGGTAACGATCAGCCAGGTCACTGTTTTCACTCTGGTCGCGGGAGCAATACTGGCTCTGGGGCTCGTGTACGTAACCAGCCGCGAGCATTGGACCGAACTGGAGCTAGCAGGCCTGGCGGCGGTCTATCTCAATCATTTCCTCTGGGTGGACCGCATCCTCCGGGCACGAGGCGGGCCCGGACATCCCTTCCCAGAGTTCTATGCCAGTGCCGGCCTGATTCTCTGTTACTGGCTAACCTTTCGCGTCGCCTACATCCTACGCATTCCGCGCGATGATCGCGAAGATCGGCTCACTTCGCTCACCGCAGTCTTGAATTCCGCTGGGGTCCTGGGCCTGCTCAAGTACCAGTCTGTGCATCCGGAGTGGGCCTTCTGGGCCCTCCTTGTAATGGGCGTCGTTGAAATGTTTCTCGCGCTCTATGCGCGGCCCCGAAGGCGCACAGCATTCATCGTGCTCTCCAGCATTGCGTCAGCGTTGCTGGTGGCGGCAATTCCGTTCCGCTACCGCGGAGCCCATTGGTCGCTGCTCTGGCTCATCGAGGCGGAGGTTCTTTTCATCGCAGGCATCCGCATGCGCGAAAGCGTGTTTCGCAGACTGGGGATGCTCGCCGGATTCGCCGCCGCTTTCCAGTTGGCCGTGTCAGAAGTGATTCCGGTCTATTCGCTTCGCGCCGAGCACGCCGATGCAGGATGGCATTGGGCAGCGGCCCTCGCGCTCGCCTGCGGCGCGCTCGTCTATTGGTTCAATGCGCAGGTAGCGCCCCGTCGATGGCCGGAGATCGTGGTGGCAAAGGCTGACGCCATCTCTCTCCGGCTGATGTCGTATCTCGGTCTTTTCCCTGCAGCAGCGGGCTTGTGGGTCTTCTTTCCCGACAACAAGACGGTCGTTGCCTGGATGGCGCTGGTCATTGCGCTTGGCTTTGCCGCCGACCAGTTAGATTCGAGCGATCTCGCACTCCAATGCGATTTTCTGGCTGCGATATCGTTCTTTCGCGCGATCTTGGTCAATCTGCCATCAGCGAGCGGCTGGGTGTTCACAACGCAGCGCGCGTTGACCGTAGCCGCTGTAAGCGGGCTCTTCTATCTCGGCACGAGAAGAAAAAAAGATGCGGGTAATCTCAATCCCGTGTACATCCCCATTGCTTATTCGTGGGCCGGATCAATATTGCTGACGCTGCTGATCTGGTATGAATTGCGTCCGGTCAGCATCGCGGTTGGCTGGGCGGTGCTCGGGCTGCTGCTCTTCGAGATTGGAATCCTCCGCAACCGCTTCTACCTGCGGCACCAGGGAGTCCTGTTGCTGGCGGCGGGCTTTGTGCGCATCTTTTTCGTCAACCTGAACGCTGGCGGATCGGGGCAACTGATCAATCCGCGCATCTATACCGTGCTGCCATTGATCGCGGCTTATCTCTGGGTATACGAGCGGCTGAGACAGAGCGGCAGCGCCACGCCCTTCGACCGCATTGCTGAAAATGCGGCTGCCTGCTGCGGAACGATCGCACTTGTGGCTCTGGTTTACTTCGAAGTTGTAAGCGAATGGGTCGTAATCGTCTGGGCACTCATCGTCCTGCTGCTACTCGGGGTTGCGTGGATACTCGATCGCCGCCTGTTCCTTGTCCAGGGACTTGTCCTCGCCCTGGTTGTTTTCGCTCGCGCGCTTTTCTTCAACCTTACGGCGGCAACAATGCCCGGCGCTTCTCTCTGGCACGGGCGAGTCGCCTGCATCGTCATTTCTTCCTCGGTTCTGATTCTCACGCTTCCGATCGCGTTTCGTCTTCGCCGGCGCGGCGAGGCCGTTGAGCCCGACGGATGGATGCGATGGATAAAGCTCGCCGTCGCCCGCCCCGAGCAGCTTCTCTTCTTTGCTCCGCTGCTTCTGGTAACGATCATGCTGGCTCGCGAAATGCGCGCGGGAATGATCACAATCACCTGGAGCGCGCTTGGTGTGGGCGTATTCCTTATAGCGCTGATTGTCCGTGAGCGAAGCTATCGCCTCGCCGGTCTCGGCCTGTTGCTGCTGGGAGTTGGCAAAATTCTGATTATCGATATCTGGAAACTCGCTCCAACAGACCGCTACATCACATTGATCGTGATGGGTATCGCGCTGCTTTTGGTCTCGTTCCTCTACACCCGCTACCGCGAAACAATCCTGAAGTTTCTATGAAGCGATGGATTCCGTTCGCTTTTATCATCGTCGCCGCCGTGCTGGCCATCGTGCTCGCCGAGCGTCAGAGGATTGCCACGAAAGCAAGCCCCCAAGCCGCGCTGTCGCTTGCCGGAGACGCCGAGGGTGAGCTCGGCCACGCTTCGCTGGACCTGGATAATTTATCCGACGCCGACGAAATCCGGATCGGCGATGAACTTGCCCGGTCCTACGAATCTGGATTGCATTCCAGCCAACAGTCGGATATAGAGAAACAGACAGAAGCCTACATTCAGCGTGTAGGAGATGCGGTTTCGGCGCACGCGCAGCGCAACCTACCCTTTCGCTTCCACTATGTGCCCGGGGCGTCGTTTGTGAATGGCTTTGCCCTTCCCGGAGGTCACGTCTTCGTGGGCGAGGGCCTCCTGAAGCTCATGCAGAGCGAGGACGCGCTCGCCTCTGTTCTCGGGCATGAGGTGGAGCACATCGATCTTCGCCACTGCGCCGAGCGGGTTCAGATGGAGGCCCGTCTGCGGAATCTCGGAACGCTTGGAGCTCTGTTGAGTCTTCCCACAGGTGTGTTCACGGCAGGCTACAGCAAGACGCAGGAGTCCCAAGCCGACCGCTTTGGGATCGCTCTGGCCGTCGCTGCTGGATACTCGCCGGATGGACTCCTTCAGCTGATGGGCGAATTCGAACGGCTCGAGCGCACCTTAGAGGGCAAGTCGATTAGCTCGGCATCACCGATGGATGAAGCGACCAATGTGTCTGTTCAAACTCTAGAGGATTACTTCCGCAGCCATCCACCCACTCGAGAGCGGAAGGAGCAGATTGAACAGCTGGTCCGGTCCGAGCGGTGGCCGCATCCAGCGTTGCGGGCGTTGAGGTTTAAGTAAGCAATGAGCGCGCCAGGGCTGAAGCGATTCGCCGCACGTCCTCAGGCTGTTTGCCTTGTTCCCGTAAAGCGCGGATCGAAAGGGCGTCATGCCGCTTGGCCAATCGCTGACCATTCGAATCGCCAATCAACGGACCGTGATACCACTTCGGTGGTCCCGGACCAAGCGCGCGATAGAGCAAAATCTGGCGAGCCGTCGACTTGAGCAAGTCTGCTCCGCGTACAACCTCGGTGACGCGCATCGCGGCGTCATCGACTACACAGGCGAGCTGGTAGGCGGGCACGTCATCGCGT
Source organism: Silvibacterium sp. (assembly GCA_049588475.1). GTDB lineage: Bacteria > Acidobacteriota > Terriglobia > Terriglobales > Acidobacteriaceae > Silvibacterium. The sequence goes on from JBAVYX010000449.1 coordinate 12,144, forward strand.
CGCCACACCAGGAAATCGCCAAAGTCGCGCCCGGCGACAAATTGTTGCCGGCCAAAGTGTCCGTCGTCAAAGTCAATCGCTTCGCCGTCGGGAACCCGAAACCGCCAGTTCACACCGGCCGGAGCGGCGTAGTCTTTCTGAATAGCCCCGGGCAGCGATCGGCAGGTGCCGGGGTAATTCGGTCCTTCGTCGTCGTTTTCCTGCGGCGCGCTGACAGCCTGGGCGAGATCCTTCCGGGAACACCCGCATGGATAGATGAATCCGCCGTCGCAAAGCGCGCGCCAGGCGGCGAGATAGTGCTCGCTGCGCTCGCTTTGAGAGTATGGACCATACGATCCACCCACATCCGGACCTTCCTGCCAGCGAATGCCGAGCCATTGGAGGTCTTCGAGCATGGCGCGGTAAAACTCCGGTCTCGACCGCTGTGTGTCCAGGCCTTCATTGCGCAGTATGAGCGTGCCGCTGGCATCGCGCGCTCGCGCATCCGCGATGAGAAAAGTGCTGGCATGGCCCAGGTGAAGCAGTCCGGTAGGCGACGGAGCGAGGCGACCGCGATAAGGCGCCGACGTGCTGATATACGGGTTCACTGCATCCATTATGACGAAATCATTAGGACGTAGTCTCCCGTAAGGAAATACCGGATAGGCGGTCTTCTTTCGTGCTTTGCGCGTCGAGCCTCAGCCATGCAGCCAGGGCGAAAGCACCCATCGTGAAGATAGAACTCAGGGCAGTCGCACCGGTGATGTCGCTCACCTTCCACTGGGTTCCTGAGGCATCGGAAACGGCCGAGAATCCCGTGCGGGGAATCACAAGCAGAAGATTGCCCGCTGCGGAAACAGCATAGAACAGGATGGCCAAACGCCAATAGCTCGACGGCCATAGGCCGGGAGCATGCCAGCGATTGGGAAGGCGGTCAGAACGGTTGCGAATATAGAGCGCGAATAGTTGGTAGATGACATACACCGTGACGTACCAGCCGACGAAGTTACTCACCGGAACGCCGAAGTATGCTCCTCCCCGTTGCCAGATCCAGGCATGCAGAATGGTCGACCAAATGGGATCCATGCAGAAATCCCATGCGACCATGATGACACCGGCGACCAGAGGCACCGTTACCACGCGCAGGCCGGCGAGCGAACATTCCGCTTCTCCCAGAATCAGCCGCGCGAGCGTCCACGAGAGATAGGCCATCCCGACGTATGCGAGCCCCAGAAAGACAGGCACTACAAAGAGTTTCGGTCCCATCAGGTTCGTAAAGTAGTACGGTCCATAGGGAAAACCAGTATGGACGCCTAGGTTCTCGAAGATATTTCCAGTGACCAGGCAGATGCCGAAAAAGATGAGCATGGTCCGCAGCCGGTAAAACATGCTTCCATGAATCAGGGCAAAGACCGCCGGAGGGACGACGTGTAGTACGATCACCGCAAGCATGGGAATTCTGCCCGGAGAGACCTGCAGAACTCTTGAAGCCGCATAGATAACGAGAAGAAGCCAGAGGACGAGGTAAGTTCCGGCTCTGTTCTTTGTGAGTTCGATCATCACCGGCTCAGAAATTCACCGGACCCAATGATACCGACATCGGCCGGGCTCGGACTACTCAAACAAATCCGGAATGCTGGTAAACGCGATGCGCGTCGGCGCAGCGGCCTTGGCCAGCAGCATGCTCGCCGGCATCAACGTGTCGAGGCCGTATTTATAATTCAGCGCATCCATCGTGCTCGAGAGGCGCGTGCGCCGCGATTCGCTTTCGAGTCCCGAGAATAGGCTGAGCGTGTGCAGGTGATCCGGCACCAGATTACCCAGCCATACGCCTACGTAGAAGGGTTTCTGGTGTTGAGGGCCCTGTGGCCGCAGCTTCCAGAGCTTAACAAGCGCCTCGACCAGCGTCTGGTTATCCTGACATTCGATTACCGTAGTCCCGTGCGACCAGCCGGCTTGCGGAATGCCCGAGTTGTGCAGCCGCCGCGCATCGGCTTTGGGAACGGCATATTTGATCGACAGCGAGACATTTGTTGTCCACAGCCGCGCCGTGCGCAGCCGCATGGCGGCTTTATGTAGAAGCTTATGCGCCACCGCGTTACAGCCTTCATGCGTGCGCATTTCCGGAGGGAGCACATGGCTCTGGCTGATGGACTTCTGATGTTCGAGCTCCGGGTCGTTGAAATCTTCGCCGCGCAGCCAATGCCACAGCTTTTCGCCCCCGATACCACCCCAGGCATCATTCATCTGCTCGCGCGACAGAGCGAGGAGTTGCGGCATGGTGCGGATGCCGCGTTCGTTGAGATGGCGCTCCATGCGCGCGCCAATGCCGGGCAGGTCGCGCAGTACCAAGCCGTTGAGCGCCGCTTCCAGAATGTCGGGAGTTAGTGCCACCAAGCCGTCTGGCTTCTCCATATCTGAGGCGATCTTGGCCAGGTAACGGTTGGGCGCAAGACCCACCGAGCAGCGCAGCGTCGATCCCACATGCTCGCGGATCGAGGCCTTGACGCGATGGGCCAAGTCGATAGCCGCCATCAGCGGCTGCTCGCGGCCGATCAAGCTTGCCGCCATTTCGTCGATCGACATTACAGCAGAGACAGGGACACACAACCCGACGGCTTCGACAATCTTATGATGGTATTTCACGTAAATCTCATGGCGGGCTTCCACGAGTTCAATCCCGGGGCAGAGGCGCTTCGCCTCGCCCACCTGCGTGCCAGTGCGTACCCCAAAAGCCTTGGCCTCGTAGCTGGCGGCGATGGCGCAGGTGGTATCGGCCACCAGGGGGACCACGGCGATCGGGCGATGGCGCAGCTCAGGGCGAAGCTCCTGCTCCACCGAAGCGAAATATGAGTTCAGATCAAGGAAGAGCCAGCGGATGCGAGGTTGAGTGTCGGACGCCATGAAGAGAGCTGTACACAGCTGATTTTCGCCTTATCTTCTCCTCTTTTCAAGAGCGAAATGCGAAAATTGTTCGTGATGGAACCACGAAGGTCGAGTCATGCCAGACTGGCACTTCGACTTTCGTCGGGCCAAAAGCGTCTTTCTTAATGCGCGCAGAGGTGAGATGATGTCTTCACCTGGAACCCCCGTGATGCAGGAAACCTTTTAAAGGTTTCAGCATTCTTAGGTATCGGAGTTGGTTTTATGTGGTTCACGAAAATGCACGACATTCTGTACCACTTATCTCAGTGGAGTGACTACCTACCCGCGATACTGGTAACCATCGGCGTAGGGGTCCTCATTGGGTGCGCAGTCGGGTGCGTGTGTACTCCCTGTGAAGAGAAGGACGATCTCTTCCATCGCGAAGTGTACTAGGCTGGTTGCAGGAATTTCTTCGCTTGCGGGTGAAATTGTTGTCATCTTTGCAGGCCCCGGCGAAAGCCTGGCCTTTTCCCACCTTTAAGAATTCTCCAGGACTCGGGTCCATCTGCCTACCCTAGACAGCCTGCCGGCAACGCCGGTCCCATCTATAATCCGACACGATGGAAAATCGTGGAGTGGACGAGCTTGCGCGTCGCGACCGACTGGCGGTAGAAGGCGGTGGTCTGGAGCGTCGCGAACGGCAGCATAGAGAAGGCAAGTTGTCGGCGCGTGAGCGTATCGACCTGCTGCTTGACGAAGGCACGTTTGAAGAGACTGACAAATTTGTAACCCACCGCTGCACGGATTTCGGAATGGCCGAAAAGCGAATTCCGGGAGACGGCTTCGTGACCGGCTATGGCAAGGTCGAAGGGCGCACGGTCTTCGTCTTCGCGCAGGACTTCACCGTCTTTGGTGGGTCGTTGTCGGAATCAAACGCCGCCAAAATCGTCAAGCTGATGGATATGGCCATGCGCGTCGGCGCGCCCATCGTCGGGCTGAATGATTCCGGCGGCGCGCGCATTCAGGAAGGCGTCGTTTCACTGGCCGGATACGCCGATATTTTTCTACGTAACACGCTGGCCAGCGGAGTCATTCCGCAGATTTCCGCTATCCTCGGCCCTTGCGCCGGCGGCGCCGTGTATTCGCCCGCTATCACTGATTTCACGCTCATGGTGGACAAGACCTCCTACATGTTCGTCACCGGGCCGGACGTGATCAAGACGGTGACACACGAGGAGGTGACCAAAGAAAAGCTGGGGGGAGCTACGACGCACAACGAAATCTCCGGCGTAGCCCACTTCATGGCGCATGACGACCGGGAGTGCGTAGCCATGGTGCGCGAGCTGCTGAGCTTTCTTCCCTCAAACAATATCGACGACCCGCCGCGGCGCGCCTGCACCGACCCGATCGATCGAGCCGACCGCGAGCTCGACACCCTCGTCCCTGCTGAGTCGAATCAGCCCTACGACATCAAGCTGGTCATCGAGCGGTTGGTCGACGACGGCTACTTTTTCGAAGTGCACGAGCACTTCGCCCGCAACATCGTCATTGGCTTCGCACGCATGAATGGAAGACCGGTGGGGATCGTGGCCAACCAGCCTGCGTTTCTGGCCGGCGTACTCGATATCGACGCCAGCGTGAAGGGCGCGCGCTTCGTCCGCTTCTGCGACGCCTTCAACATTCCCCTCATTACGCTTGAGGATGTTCCCGGATTCCTGCCGGGAGTACAGCAGGAGTACGGAGGCATCATCCGTCACGGCGCAAAGCTGCTCTTCGCCTTCGCCGAGGCAACCGTACCCAAGCTCACCGTGATCACGCGCAAAGCCTATGGCGGAGCCTATTGCGTCATGAGTTCCAAACACATCCGCACTGATCTGAATCTCGCCTGGCCGACAGCGGAAATCGCCGTGATGGGACCGGAAGGCGCGGTGAACATCGTCTACGGGCGCGAGCTGGAGCAGGTTCTGAAGCAGGCCGAGGCGGCCGAGGGTCCGCTTTCAGATGAGCGCAAGGCCGAACTGCTGGGCGCGGCGCGCTCGGAAAAGGTGCACGTGTTCCGCGAGCAGTTCGCAAATCCTTACATCGCCGCTGAGCGTGGCTATGTGGACTCCGTGATTCTGCCGCACGAAACCCGCCGGCGCTTGATCGCTGCATTGGAGATGCTCGATGGGAAACGCGACAAGAACCCGCCTAAGAAGCATGGAAATATACCGCTATGAACGAGCAGGTCGTGGACACGGAAAGACTAGCAGAGGCCGACCGCAAACTCAGCGAGCTTATTCGCCCTTCCCGAGGCCACGTCCAGGCCACAGCGTAAAAAAGTGATCTAACCCTCCAGCAAGTCGCGAAGATATTGCGTGTAGAACAGGCCGTTCGGATCGCAGGCCTGGCGGTATTTCCTAAAGGCATCTACGGGTGCCTGGCGCGTCTCACTGCGCTGCTTGGTGATGAAGCTCAAGAAATTCTTGTTGAACGGCGGCGTATAAGAAGCCAGGGCCTCGTCGGTCGGGTCGTAGAAACCGAACATTTTGCCGTTGTGCGGCAGGCCGCCCAATGAGACCCACTTCCGCTCGACATGAGCAAAGAATTTCAACAGATTATCGGGATACTGGGAAATCGTCCCTACGTCGACCCAGGCGATAAGGTCTAGGTTTACGAAACAAGCGTTGGGTGTCGTCGAGAAAGTCCCCGCTATCGCGGTCTTTCCACCCCGAACAAAACGAAATTCCATTGGAGCGCAGATGTGGAAGTTACCGTATTGCGTGACATAGGTGTTAACGACGTTCAATCCATCCCACGTTATCCCAAGACCCGCATCCTGCAGGTCAGGAATTTCGATGAAATAGGACATGAAAATGACGCTCGACGACTTCACCAGCCAAAGATCGGAATAGGTTCGATTCGCTGCTTTCCCCTGACTCTCGATCTCATCGAGCGCAATTTTTGTAATCACCTCAGCGCCCTCACCGGGGAAATAGGCCGCCTGCGCATTCCGTATCAGGTACGGAGCGTACTTTCCAATACCATCGATGAGGGGTGCGCCAAACTGGTTCTCATTGGAGAGCCCACAGGCCGTTTGCTTCGGTTTCACGGCCGAATTCGGAATACACGGATTTGGATTTGCGACAACATCCCACCACAGTACAAAAGCGCTGGATGTGCCCGCATACGTCGCGGCGTAGGGCGTAAAGAAGCATTCCATGCGGGTATGTTTCTTCAGCAGGTCTTTGAACGTCGCAATGAAATTCGCCTTCTTCTGCTGTTCTCCGGCCGGAGGGAACGGTGTGGTCAGGTACCAATCGCTTCCCCCTCGGAGCGTGTTTGCGCAGGGCCGGGGCAGGACATTGAGCGTGATGCGGGTCACGATGCCGAGTGCGCCTAGCGACACGCGCGCAAACGCCAGGAGCGAGTTGCCGTCCCCATCCTTCGATTGTTCATTGAGGACGGTTTCGTTTCCGTCAGCACCCAGGATCGTGAACGCGGATGCGGTATCGGCAAAGATCGGCGCTTCCACCGTGCCTCCGTGAACATCGACGGCAGTCATCCCGCCGATGCTGAAAAAACCACCGGCCGTTACCGTCTCCAGCATCAGGTTGTTTTTGGTGAGGAATGTGTCAAGATCGTCCTCTTTCGCGCCCGGGTTCACTGTGACCTGGTTTGGTCCGGGCCCCAGATCCATAAGATCCGGTCCCAGATCCGAATAGCACGACATGTCCACCAGATAGGTCGTGGGGAGGGGTGGCACTGCACCACGATTGTCATTGGTAACCAGCGGCGGCTGTGAATGCCGCTGTCCGGACACGCGAACGGTCACTCCCTTAATCACAGCGTCAGCCAGCACAGACTTCAGCTCGGCCAGGTTCGTCGGTCTGAAATAGTAGTTCGCGCCATTCGTTGGCGGCTCGTGGACGAGGTTTCCGCTCCAGTTGCCCCACTGCGGCGCTGACGCATCGATTGTCATTTCAAGGTTCCTTAGGTAAACGGTTTTCGTGCCGCTCCCTGGGTTGGCGGAGACCCACTTTACGTTTCCCAGAGAACACTAAGCCATCCTTGTAGACGATGAAATCACGTATGACTTACCCCAGGACATAGGCCTGTAAATTACACCCCCCGACTCCGTTTGTTGTCTACCTGCGTGATTAACATAAACTGGAATTTTTGTTCGAGCAGTATCCGGAGGCGGTCCACTTTCTCGCCCATCTGATATCGGATAATTCAAAATTAGTTAATAATAGAGCGGAATTTATGAGCGACTTAGTTCGTGCGGCTGACGCAAATCACTACAAGTGGGGTAGCGACTGCGATGGCTGGCATCTTTTGCGCGCCGATACTCTAAGCGTAATCGAGGAGCGCATGCCCGCGGGATCGGCAGAACAGCGGCATTTTCACAGCAAGTCGCGGCAGTTCTTCTATGTGCTCGAAGGCGAGCTTACCATGGAGGTCGATAGGCGACTTTATTCGCTTCAGGCACGGCAGGGATTGGAGATAGCTCCCGGCCAACCGCATCAGGTGCTGAATCGCTCTGGCGCGGATGCTCGCTTTCTTGTAATATCGCAGCCGCCGAGCCATGGGGATCGGCAACCCACGCAAGATTTCGGGCCTGAGCTGACTGCCCAGGCAGAACGGGAAATTTTGTAACGAACGAATCACTCGTAGCACTACCCATCGGGCTCTGACGGGTTTCCCATTGAATGCCCACTTTGCAGTCGAGAGCTCGCCAAAGCACGCTGTACTTTGGTGATCTTCACAAAACGGTCCGAAGTCGTGTCATGTAACGAATACGGAGAAGACCGAAGGGCGCTATCCAATTAGCTTTGCCTGCAACGCTTGGGTCCACATGTTAACCCAAAAAACGAGGTGAAAGTGATGACTACTCCATCTAAACAACGCGTGCCGCTGCCCGATACCGAGCGCGAAGCTCCCCACAACGCAACCAATACCGGCAAGACATCGCCGCAGCAGCTTATCAGCGTGTCCGTCATCGTGAGACGTAGAAATCATCTGGACCTGGATGCTCTCGGCGGGCGCACCATTTCGCGCCAGGAATTTGACAAGAAGTACGCCGCCGACCCCGCTGACTTCGATACGCTGCGTAAGTTTGCCCACGATCACGGACTTTCCGTGGATGAAGGGGCTTCGAGCCTGTCGCGGCGGACAATTGTCATGCGAGGAACAGCGCAGGCTCTCCAGGCGGCTTTCGGCGTTGACCTGCATAATTACGAACGCGAAGGTCACACATTTCACGCGTTCCAGGGAGGTATTTCTGTACCCGCCGCGCACGCGGAAATCATCGAGTCTGTACTAGGGCTGGATACACGGCCCGTAGCGGCACCGCACTTTCGACTCATGGACAAAAAAAAGAAGAAGACGCCAGCAGACCCTAGCAGCTATACCCCGCCGCAGGTAGCGGCCCTGTATGACTTCCCGACGGGCGTGAATGGAACAGGCCAGACGATTGGCATCATCGAGCTGGGCGGCGGCTACCAGGCGGCCGATATTCAAAACTATTTTTCGGGTTTGGGGCTTACCCCGCCGACCGTAGTCTCCGTTTCGGTCGATGGAGGGGCGAATGCGCCCAGCAATCCCAACAGCGCCGACGGCGAGGTGGCGCTGGATATTCAGGTGGCGGGAGCGATCGCGCCCGGCGCGAAGATCGCCGTGTACTTTACGACGAACACCGCTCAGGGATTTCTCGATGCAATTACGACCGCCGTGCATGACACCGCGAATGCGCCTTCTGTGATTTCGATCAGTTGGGGTGGGCCCGAGTCGGGGTGGACAAAGGCGTCCATGCAATCACTCGACAACGCCTGCAAGTCGGCAGGCGCGCTGGGCATCACCATCACGGTCGCCTCGGGAGACAACGGATCGAGCGATGGCGTGACCAGCGGAGGGAATCACGTTGACTTTCCAGCGTCGAGTCCGCATGTACTGGCCTGCGGCGGCACAAAGCTCGAGGGGAGCGGCTCCACTATCCAGAGCGAGGTTGTGTGGAACGACGGCGCGGGGGGTGGAGCAAGTGGCGGCGGCGTGAGCACTTATTTCGCGCTGCCCACCTGGCAGAACAATGCCAAAGTCCCCAAACCGTCCGGCAAGACGGGTGGACGCGGCGTGCCCGATGTCGCAGGCGATGCCTCGCCGACTACGGGATACAACATTCTGGTGGATGGTTCTAAAGAAGTGGTGGGAGGAACCAGTGCAGTGGCTCCGCTATGGGCTGCGTTGATTGCCCTGACCAATCAACAGACGGGGAAATCGGCCGGATTTGTGAACCCAACGCTCTACGCCACGTCCAGCGCTTTCCATGACATTACTCAGGGCAACAATGGCGCCTTCTCCGCTGGGCCGGGATGGGACGCATGCACAGGAATTGGATCCCCGATCGGGACCGCCGTGGCGCATGCTCTGGCCGGAGCGGCATCGGGCACTAGCGCGAAGACGGCAGGCAGCTCTGCTGCTGCACCGGGGCGGGAGCAAAAAACAGCTTAATCCCTCCCCATCGGCAATGAGGTTGGAATCGCTTAAATTCCTAACCTCATCGCCGGCTTGTTTTTGTCGTTCCACATCACATAGCCCATGGGTGTGTGGTGATCGTGCGTGAAGAGCACGAGCCATTCTTCAGGAATTGCCTGCGCATAGAAGCGCTTGCGCTGCTCGATCGACGTAAGCGGATCGAGGTCGTAGCCCATCACCCATGTCACATCCAAGTGCGCGCTCGTGGGGATAAGATCCGAGACATAGCAGGCGCGCTTCCCACCCGAATCGATATGCACGGCGAGCAGATGCGCGGTGTGACCTGGATAGCGCTCAACGGATATGCCGGGAACAATTTCTTCCGTCTGCCCGATCTTCGTATCGAGCAGTGTCATCTGACCGCTCTCGATCAATGGATCGTAATTCGCGCTCGTGTAGCTGATGGCGTCGCGCTCGAGTTGCAGATGGCCGTGCTTCACCTCTCCGCAATGCGCGAAATAGCGCGCATTCGGGAAAGTCGGCGCGATACGGCCGTCTTCGGTGCGAGTGGTATTCCATCCGCAGTGATCGAAGTGCAAATGCGAGTTAATGACGATGTCTACTTCCTCAAGTCGAATGCGGGCGGCTTCGAAGGCACGCGGCAATTGCTCCTTCGCGTCGTGGATCGCGCGCAATTTGTCACTGAGTTTGTTACCAATCCCGGTTTCGATGGCAATCGTGTGCTTACCGGTGCGGACCACGACGGTATTCAATCCGAGCAGAATGCGATTCCGCTCGTCGGCGGGAGCGCGCTTTTCCCATAAAGGCTTGGGCACCACCCCGAACATGGCTCCGCCATCGAGGTAGTAGGTGCCATCGCTCAGGATCGTAAGTTCAAAATCGCCAAGCGCTGTGCGACCGCGTACTGGATCGCTGGTGTCCGGTTGCTCGGCTGGATGCATCCCGCTCTCTCTCCCACTCGGTCATTGCCGCCTGGATCGATCACCACTTTACAAGGTTCTAGCGATTTGGTGCTTGCATGCGGATAGACCGCAGCGTAATATTTTTTTGCGGTGCTGTCCTCCTGGTACCGTTCTATATCAATGATTATGTGAGAGTTCCAACAGATCGCCACAGAATCATTGGCGCCGCTAGAGAAAAGGAGATAGTTTTGAAAACCAATACGACGAAAGATGCAGTAACCTCCGCCGCAGGCCGAAAGGCCAAGAGCAGCGCACCGGCGAGTCCCGTCGCTACAGAGGATTTGGCTGGGGCCGCCGATACGGGTGGAGCAAAGGATGAGGGTTTTTCTGCTGCGGCTGTTCGTGCTCCAGGCTCTGGAGCCAGCACTCACCCAACCGGCTAGTTCAAGCGCACACTGAGGTCGGAATGCACAGAGAGATTTAGCTAACAGGCTCTCTGCGGGCCGAGGCTCTTTTTGCCGTAGAGCTGCGAGCTAGTTCTGTTTGTTCTTCACATAAGTCTCGAAGTGCGACAACAACCGGTCGTGAAGTTCTGTCTGAGCGATCGGTCCGGCGACGGAGTGCGTCTTGCGCGGGAAGACGTTGTAGTCGTAGGGAATGCCGTTGTCGAGCAGCTTCTGGATGAACTGAATGGTGTTGGCGAAATGCACATTGTCATCTCCCGTGCCATGCAGAATGAGGATGTGTCCCTTCAGATTCTTCGCGCTGTTCTGGACCGAGTCGTCGCGGTAGCTGTCAGGATTCTCCGTGGGCAGCCCCATATATCGCTCCGTATAGATCGAGTCATAGTTGCGCCAATCGGTCACCGGCGCCCCGGAGGCTCCGGCCAAGAACCGATCGGTATGGGTGAGCGCGTAGAGCGTGAACGAACCGCCCCAGCTCCAGCCCCACCAGCCCATGCGGTGGGCATCCAGCTGCGGATACTTCGCGAGCACCTGATCTACCGCAGCCATCTGATCGGCGAATTGCGGCGGTCCGAAGTCGTGATATGCGGCCTGCTCAAAATCGCGCCCGCGTCCTGCCATGCCACGATTGTCTACATGGAGCACGGCAAATCCGTGCTCGGCCATGAGTTGATCGAAGAGAAAGACTCTGCCATGCCAGGCATCCTTCGCCGCATCTATCCCAGGGCCACCATACGGATTCACGATGAGCGGAACGCTGCCCGGAGCGGTCGCGCCGACCGGTAACTGGAGCGTACCGTAAAGCGTCGTCACGCCGTCCGCTGCCTTTAGTTCCAGATTCTCAGGTGCAACCAGGGTATGACCCTCGATCGCATGCGATTGCCAGAACGGCGTGCATTCGCCCTGTGAGCTGCAATAGCTCACTGTTTCCGGCACCATCAGGCTGGATGCCGTATCGATAAACGACCCGCCTTTCTCCGGAAAGTTAGCATCGTGGACGCCCGGCGTCTTCGTGACGCGGTGTTTACCTGCGCCATCGAGCTGCACCGCCCACACGTGCTCATTGCGCGAATCGCCTTCGTTCGAAGTGTAGTAAACAGTGCCCGTGCTCTCATCGACCGTCTTGATCGCATCGACTTCGTAGGCTCCGCTCTCCAGCTGATTGGCAAGCTGCGCCTCTGCTACAAGAGGCTTCCCGGCGTCGAAGGTGTAGCGATAGATGTGCGTGAATCCGTCGCGCCAGCTTTGGATGAGGAACTGGTGATCGCCAACGAACTTCACATCGTAGGTCATTGTGAAATACTTGGGCTCAGTCTGCGCAAGCACCAGCCTCACCTCGCCCGAACGGACATCGGCGAAGTAAAGATTCATATGCTTCTGGTCGCGGGTCAACGTCTCCACCCATACCGTGTGTGGATTCACCCAGCCGAAGCGCGGAATGTAATCATTGCCTGCATCGACCGGAATCTTCAGCCAGCGCGCTGAACCGCCGCCGACGTTGACCACGCCCACGCGCACAGACGGATTGGGATCGCCCGGCTGCGGATAGCGCTGCTCATCGACCATGGCGTGAACCGGAATCCAATCAGTTATGGGATAAGTCGGCACCTGCGCCTCATTCATCTGCAGGTAAGCAATTTGCTTCGAATCGGGCGACCAGAAGTAGTTACTGCGCACATTCAGCTCTTCGATGTAAACCCAGTCAATCTCGCCGTTCAGGATCGTTCCTTCGTGCGTATCGGTCAGCGCCAGCGGAGAGCCTTTTGCCTTCTGAACGAAGAGGTTGTGGTCGCGCACAAATGAAATGAACTGTCCGTTGGGCGAGAACTTCGGATCGTCGCCGCTCTGCATGCCAGTGTTGCCCACTTCCACACCAATACCTGTTGGAAGGTCGTAGAGCCATAACTGGCCATTGGTGTCGAAGAGCAGATGCTGCGAGTCGGGTGACCAGATGTAATCCGGCTCATCGTAACGAGCCCGGTGGTCGCGGTCCTTCTCGCTGATGTTGGGATTAAGCAGCGCGCTGATCTTCGTGTGATCGAGCAGCTTCTTAAGCTTTCCGTCCGCAACTTCAATCTGCATCACGTTGCCGTTGTCGTCAATGTAAGTAGCGCGCTTGCCATCAGGAGACCAGCTGATGCCATCCGGTGGATAGCCGGTGGGGCTCGCGCCTCCGAATATCTCCTTGACCGTCCAGGGCTTCGCGGGCGAATTCGATTGCGAATGAGCGACTGAGAAACAGGCGAGCGAAAGCAGGCAAATAACTACGGCGCGAGTATGGCGCAAGGAGACTCCAGGCAGGAAAATGTCTTCGTCTCAGGCCGGCTTGGGGCCTGAAAGAAAGCGGTTTGAGGCGAAACTTTATTTTACAGTGGGCGAAGTCGTCCAGCGGAGGTTGGTCCTGAACTCAGGACGGGAAACGCGTGTTCGTGCCAACGACGTGCTCGCTCTCAAGAACATGGAGGCCGTAATCGGACTAGCCTGCCCATTCAGGTGAGTGGCAAGTAGCACGACAAACGTTGCCACCAGCACCTTGAGTGTCTTCATGTTCATGAAGGTCCTCTTCCCTTACGAAGCCCCGCGAACTCACTCGCTCCCTCGGACATAATGCCCTATCATCTGGCCTTCTGCCAGCACGTGTCCTTTGACCGCCGCGGCTAACTGCTTCTTCGTCGCTCCCGGCGGAAGCTCGAGTTCCGTATCCAGCGCGTACAACCTCAATACATAGTGGTGCGGTTTCGTTCCCGGCGGGCATGGGCCGAAGTATCCGACATTGCCTAGGCTATTTTTTCCCTCAGTTGCGCCATGAGGTAGTTCGACTCGGTTGGATGCACCCTCGGTAATCTCGCGGGTATCGGCCGGAATATTGAACACCAGCCAATGAACGAAACCGAACAACGCATCGGGATCATCCATCACGATGACAAAGCTTCTTGCGCCGGCGGGCGGTTGCGGCAATTGGATTTCCGGAGATAGACCAGCGTCATCGCACGTATATCTTCGTGGTATGGCGTCGCCGCTGGCAAAGCTCGAACTGCTGATCCCAAGCGGGGCGGGCGTCTGCCCATCTGCAATATCAGCGCGCGCCCCAGGCCGCCGGTGAACCCGGATCGCTCCCAGCAGGAGCACCGCCAGAACAACCACGCCAATCGCGACCCACAAGGTCCATTTTCTTAGCGTTGTCATTGCTCTCCTCTCGCGGTGCGGCGTCGACGCATTAGTGCATCGCGACCTCGCCCTTGCCCGCTGCACGTTTCTTCATGAAAAATACCAGCGGAATCATGCAGGCGCTGCCGACCGCGAGCACGAAAATCACATCCAGGTAAGCCAGCACAGTGCTCTGTGTAGCCAGTTGCCGATACAAGCTGGCTTGAGCCATCTGCCGAGCCTGCGCCATGGACGGTGTTCTGCCGCCTACATGCGTCAGAAGGTTTGCGATTGCCTCCACGCGCTGACGAAACATCATGTCCAGGTCGGTCAGATGCGTCGTTAGGCGACTCTGATGGAACTGGCTGCGGCGCGCCAGTTCGGTGACGAAAAACGATGTACCAACGCTGCCTCCAATGTTGCGAGCCAGGTTGGTCAAGCCGGATACATCATTGTTCTTCTGAGGCGGAACATCCGTGTAAGAGAGCATGTTGATGGGCACGAAGAGGAAGGCAATTCCCGCAGCCTGAAAGATGCGCAGCCATGCCAGGTAGCTGTAGCTGGATAACGCATCGAGACTGTGCATTCGGACGAGCGCGGCAGAGAGCATCGCGAACCCAAACGCCACCATGTAGCGCGGATCCACTCGCCCCGCCAGATAGCCGACCAGCGGCATCATCAGCATGACCATCACGCCGCCGGGCGAAATCACCAGGCCAGCCTGTTCGGCGGTGTAGCCCATGATAGTCTGCGCGAACTGCGGAATCAGCACTGTGGTGCCAAAGAGGACAAAGCCCAGCACGAACATCAGCACAAAGGAAATCGCGAAGGTCCGGTTGCGGAACATCGTCAGGTCCAGGATCGGCTTGTGTTTTTTGCGTATCTGACGAATCTCCCAGAAAATCAGCGAAATCAGGGCGATTGCACATAGAACAATGAAGGTGGTGATGATGCGCGATCCGAACCAGTCGTCCTCCTGCCCCTTGTCGAGAACGAACTCCAGCGAGCCGAAGCCAAGGGCAAGCAGTCCGAAGCCAATGTAGTCGAGGTTCAGGCCACGCTTGCGCATTGCGGCCACTTCCTTCTGGATGTGTGGCGGGTCCTCGACTACGCGCGCGGTGAGGAAGAGAGAGATGATCGCGACCGGCACATTGATGAAGAAGATCCAGCGCCAGTCGAAGTTGTCAGTGATCCAGCCGCCCAGCGTCGGGCCGATCGCCGGCGCGAACACAACGGCCATGCCATAGACGGCGAAGGCCTGTCCGCGCTGCTTCGGCGGGAAGGTATCGGCCAGGATCGCCTGCTCGCTCGGCGCGAGACCTCCGCCGCCGACTCCCTGCAGCACACGAAAAAAAATCAGCAGCGGCAGCGACGGAGCCAGCCCGCAAAGCGCCGAACTGATCCCGAACAGTACCACGCAGATCATGTAAAAACGCTTGCGGCCCATGAAGGCAGTAAGGTAAGCGCTGGCCGGGAGGATGATAGCGTTCGAAACCAGGTAGGAGGTCAGCACCCAGGTGGCCTCATCCTGCGATGCGCCGAGGCCCCCAGCGATATGGGGCAGCGCCACGTTGGCTATTGAGGTGTCCAGCACCTCCATAAAGGTTGCGAGAGTTACGGTGAGGGCAATTGCCCAGCGGTTATGTTTGGGCGTCCACAAGCCCTCGGCAGTTTGGTCAGGCATCTGTAATGGCCTTTAGACAAGCCGGATAGATTCGAAGATGCAGAATTTGCGAATGAGGGCGGTGTCCTGATTCGATCTTTAAAGAGGAGCTTCTCAGCCAAAGCGTCGAGTGTCTTTAACTAGAGGGTGAGCCCAAGCGATCCCCCGAACCCTCGCCCGATCCGTTCGGCGCGTCCGGCACGATGATGGAGTTGCCACTCGAATCGATGACTTGCCTAAGATAGTCTCCGATGGCATCTCGACCTTCAACCCACGTTCCAACGGCTGGTAAAATTACTGTGTTTTGCGCATGCAACGTGCGGAGGCCTTCCAAATTTTTCGATTTCCAGTCGTTCATCCACTCGTGGCGTATGACAGCGATTTGTTGTATAGGACTTGACGGGGTTTGAGCGGGCGCCGTTTTAATAGACACTGCCAATAGTGCGGCGAGCAGAGGGAGCAGCAGGCGGCGAAGGTTCATCGTCGTACCCTCCAACGGTTCTATTCGCTGGGCAGATAACCTGGTCAACAAACTACGGACATCGCGTTCTAGCGCAGGTCAGGCACTCCAGAACCGAGACTTTGGCTTCTGCAGACAAAGCGGAAACTGCTAGACTTCAATTTCGATGATCAATGCCGAATTAGAAACGCTGATGTTCGTACAGGAAGCAGACCAAAGTATTGTCCGGCTGCGCCGTGAGCTTGCCGCGCTGCCCAAACGCCTCGCTGAACTCGAAGAAAAGCTGGTGAAGCAGAAACTGGCGGTTGAACAGGTAGAGAAGGGAATCAAGGAAGAAGAAGCCCGTCGCCGGCGACTCGAGAGCGACCTCAAGGACCAGCAGCAGAAAATCATGAAGTTTCGCGAGCAGTCGAGCAGCGTAAAAACCAACGAACAATACACCGCGCTCCAGCACGAGATCGGTTTCGCCGAAGCCGAGATTCGCAAGATCGAGGATCGCGAGATCGATAGCATGGAGCGTTCCGAGCAGCTTGAAAGTCAACGGAGCGCGGCACGGCAGGAACTCGCCGACCATACCAGAGTAGTTGAGCTGGAAAAAGAGACGGCGCATGCCACGTCGGCCCAGCAGCAGGCCCAGCTGGCATCCCTCACCGACGAGCGGACTCGGTTAAGGGCCAATATCGATGAGGGCCTCCTGGCCACTTACGACCGCATCGCTGGGGCGCGCGGCACCGGTTTGGCGCGGGTCCAGGGACATCGCTGCCTCGCCTGTCAGATGGCGCTGCGTCCTCAGATGTGGAATCAGGTACGCATGGGTGAACTGTTACCCTGCGAAAGCTGCGGGCGGCTCCTCTACTACGATCCCGCCCTTGAACCCGCACCTGAGACTCCGCCTGCAAAAGCGGCGAAGAAAAAGAAGCCGCCGCTGGAGACACTTGGAGAGGACGCCGGGGTATAGCGTTCAAGATGAAACGGATTTGCGTGGACATGGACGAGGTTCTGGCCGACACGCTAGGCGAACACATCTCCCGCTACAATCGCGATCACAGCGAAGCCATCACCAAAGCTGATCTCGACGGCAAGTGGCTTTGGCAGATAGTCTCCGTCGACCGCCAGGAGCGACTTGAGGGATATTTACGCTCTGAAGATTTCTTCGAAGATCTGCCCGTGATGGAAGACAGCCAGCGTGTGGTGCGCGAGCTGGCCAGGGAGTATGAGGTCTACGTTGCAACTGCGGCAATGGAGTTTCCAAACTCCTTCGGACCCAAATATCGCTGGTTGCGCCGTCATTTTCCTTACTTGCATCCGACGCACTTCGTATATTGCGGCGACAAGGGAATTCTGGATGCCGATTACCTGATCGACGACCAGCCGCTCCAATTCCGCCGATTCAAGGGCGAAGGCATTCTCTATACTGCGCCCCATAATCTGCATGTCTCCGGATTCCGCCGGGTCAACAACTGGCAGCAGGTCGCGAAACTGTTTCTGCCGAACTTCAAGGTTGAATAGATCTAGCTCCGCCTGGCGCCGTTCGCCGCACCCTGGAGTCTCGGCTTCACCACCCCTAAAGACTGATCAGCCGATGGCAGCGTCGTCGCCGTGCTCGCTTGTGAGCCCGACGGAACACGAGAGCCCAGCGGTGTACCCAGCGGTCGCAAATTCATCGCTGGCTGCGGAAGATGCTGCTGATGCATGGTCACAATCAACGCCACCGCCGAACGTTTGCCCGCGCACCGATACGCGTGCGGAGTGCTCGCATCGAGGTAAACACTGTCGCCCGCTTCAACCGTATGCGTTTTGTCTCCGTGCCGGATCTCCAGTTCACCCTCGAGCATAAAAAGGAATTCATACCCCGGATGTACATGCGGCCGCACGTCAGTCCCGGCCTTGAGGGGGATGAACTCCGCATAGTAGGGGTCAAGATGGCGGTCAGGCACCATATAGCCTAAGCTCTCGAAGTAATAAGTCGGGTCATCGACGCCGGTTTGCGGCAGCCGCACGCGCTCATGCTTCTTATGAACGCGGAACAGAGTGTGCGGCTCGGGCTCGAAAAAATGCGACAGATCTTTGCTGAAGACCATGGCAATGCGCGCCAGGTTGCGAAGCGTGGGCACTACGCGCCCCGTCTCCAGCTGAGAAAGAAAACTCGCCGACAACCCCGTATGCTTTCCCAACTCCACCAGTCCCATCGACTTCTTCAGGCGCAACCGCTTGATGCGCTCGCCAATGCGTCGCTCGGCGATAAACGCCTCGGCAGTTGCCGGATCGATTTGCGAGTTCATTAGATCGATTCTTGAGATGGTCGGATCGGTCCTCGAAATCGCGGGAGCAACTCTTGAAATCTCCGGAGCAATTGCGGACTCCAAGTCTTCCTCTTGCTTTTTTCTCTGCTTGGTGGCCATTTCTCTAGTCCCCCCTTACTTAGATGCCGACTTTTTCAAAATGTTACACAATCATAATAGATTTCTACCAGGTGAAATCAATTTTAACGCGTTCAGCGCGCAGCCTCCTTTTTCGAAGATAGTGGCCTACGATCTGCCAAGGAAGTTCTGCGCTGGCCAAAATCACATCATAGGCGGATGCCATGACCTCGTCACCCGGGAAAATCCTGTTCAGCGGTGCTTCCGGAATGATCGGAGCAGCTTTGGTACGGGCTGCGGACGCTGAGCGGATTGAAGCTGTTCAATTAATTCGGCGCGAACCGGCAAGTCCCGGAGAAATCCAGTGGGATCCGCAGTCGGACCAGCCGGTTCGAGACTGGACATCGCTTGAAGGCATGGATGCCGCCATTCACCTCTCTGGAGCAAATCTGGCGTCCCGTCGATGGACCCCGGCCTATAAGCGTGAGATTCGCGACAGTCGCATCGCGAGCACTCGCGCGCTGGTCAAAGTCCTGAAGGCATTGAAGCGGCCGCCGGAAGCGCTGCTCTGCGCCTCGGCGACGGGCATCTATGGTGATCGAGGCAACGAAATTCTCACCGAGGAATCCGAACCCGGCCAGGGTTTTATAGCCGACACCTGCCGCACCTGGGAAGCCGAAGCCGCTGTCGTCGCCGACGCAGGAATCCGTGTCGTCTATCTCCGCTTTGGAGTCGTTCTGGCCGCCGAGGGGGGCGCGCTCAAGCGAATGCTGCCCATCTTTCGGCTGGGCCTGGGAGGACGGTTAGGCAACGGGCAGCAATGGGTAGGTTGGATTGCAGTCGGCGATCTGGTACGCGCCGTCTTCCACGTCCTCAACTCAAGCATGTTCCACGGCCCCGTGAATTTCGTTGCTCCTAACCCGGTCACGAACGCCGAATTCACCCACGCCCTCGGCCATACCCTGCACCGCCCTGCGATCCTCCCCGCTCCTGCCGTTGCCTTGCGCGTGGCCTTGGGTGAAATAGCCGACGAGGCCCTACTGGCCTCTACGCGTGCTGTCCCTGACCGGCTCCTGAGCAGCGGCTTCATCTTCGAGCTTCCTCATGTCGCCTCCGCATTCAACGCGATTCTCTAATCTTTGAGCTAACTCGCTGAACGCTAATCGCTGTGCGCTCTGAAGCCTGCTACGCTATCTCTGGCATGAACGTTGCACTGCGCGCCGCGGCCGCCGTACTGGCGCTGCCGCTCCTGATGATGGCCAGTTGTGGCACACCTGCCGCTCCACAGCCCCCCAGCCTGAAGTTGCCCGAGCCCGTGGTCGACCTCGCCGCCGTCCGTTCCGGCAACGAAGTTCGCCTCACCTGGACGATGCCCAAGCGAACTACCGACAAGGTCATCCTGAAGGGCGACCAGGACGCGCATCTTTGCCGCCGCGTCGAGACTGGCCCGTGCGAAACCGCCGCCGATCTGCGCCTCGTGCCGGATGCGCCCGCACGTTTCGTCGACCATCTACCGGCCGCCCATACTTCCGGACCACCGAAGCCCATGACCTACAGCGTCGAACTGCGTAACCACGCAGGACACAACGCGGGCGCTTCGAATCCGGCCTACACCGCAGCCGGAGCAGCCCCGCCCCGGGTCGAGTATCTCTCCGCGGCCGCGCAGGCGGAGGGCGTCTTGCTCCGATGGCAACCTGTCAGCGGAGAAGTCCTTCTGCGCATCCATCGCGAGCTGGTGACCAAGCCCGGCGCACCCAAACCCTCCGAAACCAGCGGCTCGCCCATCCCCCCACCTATTTCTCAGCAGCAAACCCTCGAAGTCACCGGGAACGATCAGGGGCGGGCGCTCGACCGCGATGCGGCTCTCGGCCATACCTGGCGCTACACCGTCGAGCGAGTTGAGAAGCTCACCATTGGGGGTCATGCTTTTGAGATCATGAGCGCGCCCAGCGACACCGTCACCATCGATGCTCGCGACACCTTCCCGCCACGAACGCCCGAAGGGCTCCAGGCCATCGCCGACCCCGAAGCTCGCGCCATCGATCTCTCCTGGGCGCCAAACACTGAGCCTGATCTCGCCGGCTACGTTGTCTACCGCCGCGACACGGCATCAAATGCACCGGTAATACGTATCTCACCGCCCGGTGAAGTCGCACCTTCTTTCCGTGATGCGAACGTTCGTTTTGGACATCGCTACGTTTATTCCATCAGCGCCGTCGATCGCGACGGCAACGAAAGTCCGCGCTCGGCTGAGACCGAAGAGAGCTTGCCGCAACAGTAAGGTAATTTTTTAAGAGGACTCACATGAAGTATTGCCGTTTTGAAACCGCTGCCGGACCCCACTACGGCGAAGTCGTCGACCGCGCCGGAACCCTGTGGATCGAGCACCTGCTGCCGCCCTTCGACGAAGATCCCTGGACGAAGCCTGCCGTGCAAGCCATCGATCCCTTGCCGCTTACAAGAGCGAAGCTCCTTGCGCCCGTCGTGCCCCGCAAGATCGTCTGCATCGGCCGCAACTACCGCGATCATGCTGCCGAGCTGGGCCATGACGTCCCGAAAGAGCCGCTGCTCTTCCTCAAAGCCCCGTCCTCCGTCATCGCCCCCGAACAAGCCATCCGCATCCCAAGCCAATCGCAGCGCGTCGATTTTGAGGGCGAGCTGGCTGTCGTCATTGGCAAGCGCGCCTCGCGCATAGGGCCGGACGAAGACGTCAGGCCCTATATCCGCGGATACACCATCGTGAACGACGTGACCGCACGGGATCTCCAGAAGTCGGACGGCCAGTGGTCGCGGGCCAAGGGTTTCGACACCTTTTGCCCCATCGGCCCGGTCGTGACCGACGAGATCGACCTCGAATGCGGCGTCGCGGTTGAAACCCGGTTGAACGGAGAGTTCAGGCAGTACGGCCACACTCGCGACCTCATCTTCCCCGTCGATGCGTTGCTGCGCTACATCACCGCCGCCATGACCCTCTATCCTGGGGACTTGATCCCGACCGGTACGCCCGCCGGAGTCGGCCCCATGCAGCGTGGCGATCGGGTCGAAGTGGTCATCGAGGGCATCGGAACATTGGGAAACCCGGTCGCCTGATGGCACCTCCAGTGGATCCCGCATTTTAAAAAGCGAGGGTTCTACCGCCTGATTCTCATCGATCTGTAACGAAAGTGTTCTCCCGTTTCATTCCATTCCGCGCGCGGATGGCGGATAATGGGACCGGGAAGTGGTTTAGGAGGAAAGATGCCGAAGACTCTGCTGCAACAGTTGCGCACCATGACCACGGTGGTCGCTGATACCGGCGACATCGAAGCGATCGAGCAGGTTAGACCGCAAGATGCGACCACCAATCCATCCCTGATTACCGCCGCCGCGCAGATGCCGCAGTATCAGCCAATCGTCGATGGCGTTCTGCTCGATGCCAAGAAGAAGCTCGGCGAAGATGCGACAGACCAGGCCGTGGCCAAGGAGGCCTTCAAGCATCTGGCCATCGCTTTCGGCAAGGAGATCCTCGCTATTGTTCCCGGCCGCGTTTCGACGGAGGTCGATGCCCGCCTCTCTTATGACACTGAAGCGACCCTAAAGCAGGCTCGCGCCATCATCAGCCTTTATGGCGAACAGGGCATCTCGAAGGAACGCATCCTCATCAAGATCGCCTCCACCTGGGAGGGCATCCGCGCCGCCGAACAGCTTGAGAAGGAAGGCATCCACTGCAATCTCACTCTTCTCTTTGGCATTCATCAGGCTGTTGCTTGCGCCGAAGCCAAAGTCACGCTGGTTTCGCCTTTCGTCGGGCGCATCCTCGACTGGTACAAGAAAGACACCGGCAAGGATTATCAGGGCGCCGACGATCCCGGCGTACAGTCGGTAACGAAGGTCTACAACTACTTTAAGAAATTCGGCTACAAAACCGTGGTGATGGGCGCGAGCTTCCGCAACATCGGCGAAATTCGTGAGCTGGCCGGATGCGACCTGCTCACCATCTCGCCGCACCTCCTCCATGAACTCGATTCCGTGCAGGAGGATCTGCCGCGCAAGCTCGACCCTGAAAATGCCAAATCCCTGGAGATCGAAAAGCTCACGATCGACAAGGCGACCTTTGACAAGATGCATGCTGCCGACCGCATGGCTCACGACAAGCTGAAGGAAGGTATCGAAGGCTTCTCCAAGGCCCTTGAAACCCTGGAGCTGCTGCTCGCCAAGCGCGTCGCAGAGCTAAGCGCTGCCGAGCCCAAACCTGTCGGCGCGGACTAATTTCTTACCTGACTCAATACACAGCGGGCGAGCACATTTGTGCTTGCCCGTTTGCGTGCAAGTATGTTCTTGAAGCTATCCCTGGGGTTCACCTACTGTGGAGCGTCGTAGTTAAAATCCTGCGATGCGGTCTGTTTTGACGTTACGGTTACAGTTGCCGTTTTCTGCCCAAGCTTCTGGTGGATGGCGACAATCGTATAGGTTCCCGGCGGCAGTCCCTTGATGGTGAAATGTCCATCCGTGCCCGAAACCGCGAAAAACGGATTCGCTGCTACATTGATGAACGCTTCCATCCAGGGATGATTGTTGCAGCGCACGGGTATCATCAGCTCCGGCGTGGGCAGGGTACGCATCTCGCCAGATCCGTTTGGAGGCTGAGAGATGTCGACCGACTGATTGGTGCCAATCTGCGGCGTCATGTGAACGTTGTGCATGGTTGGGTCGCTGTTGGTGAACTTCACCGGCTGTCCTGCCATCACGCCGATTACATGCGGTATAAACCGGCAGCCCTTCTGGTCAACCGTCACGGGGTCCGACGAGGGCGCATAGAGCTTATTCCCCAGGCCATCCTTTAGATAAACAAAGACGTTCGCGAGTGTGCCGTCCTGCACCATGTACTGCTCGCTGTAATTGTTGTCAGCCGCGCTGCACACGGGGTCCTGCGCCATGTCGATCTCCACCCGCTTCGGCGCCTGACCGGCAAAATGAACTGTGCCGCTGATTGTTCCCGCCGTGTTCTGGTCGATCGTAGTGTAGACGCCCGCCGCCGTCCCATCAGTCGGGCCCTTCTTCTTGCATCCTGTGCTCGCAAGCAACAGCATGCACAACGCCACCGCAGTTATTTTCCGCTTAAGCATTCGAACTTACCCTCTCCTGAATTTAAGCCGCCACCGGGGGGGATGGTTCGGAATTGAGAGCTGCAATCACCGCATCCGCGAAGGCCTGTGTGCCGGCCGTTCCATACACGTCGCGAGTGAGCGTCTTCTTCTCGGCATAGACGCGCTCCAAGGCCTCCTGGATCTTATCGGCCGCATCCTTTTCATCAATATGGTGGAGCATAAGTATCGCCGACTGCAACAACGCCGTCGGGTTTGCAATATCCTTGCCTGCGATGTCCGGGGCAGATCCATGGACAGCCTCGAAAATCGCCGCATCCGCGCCGATATTCGCTCCCGGCACCAGACCTAATCCGCCCACGAATGCAGCACACAGATCGCTCACGATGTCGCCATACAGGTTCGGCAGCAGCAGCGTGTCGTACTGGTAAGGATTCGTCACCAGCTGCATGCATGTGTTGTCGATGATGTGCTCGCCGTAGGTGATCTCCGGGAAGCCTTTAGCAATCTCCCGGGCGCACTTCAGGAACATACCGTCCGACAGCTTCATAATGTTCGCCTTGTGAATGGCATGGATCTTGCGGCGGCGATGCTTACGCGCGTATTCAAATGCCCACTTCGCGATACGCGTCGAGCCTTTCTCCGTGATCACTTTGAGCGACGTCATCACGCCCGGCACCACCTCGTGCTCCAGGCCCACATACTCGCCCTCGGTGTTCTCGCGAACGATAACCAGATCCACATTGGGATAACGCGTCTCCAGCCCGGGCAGATTCCTGATCGGGCGGAAATTCACATAGAGCTCAAACTTCTTCCGCAGCGTTACATTGATCGACGTAAACCCGCCGCCTATTGGAGTTGTTACCGGACCCTTGAGCGCCAGCTTAGTCCTCTCAATCGAGTCGTAGAGATCCCTCGGGATGTACTCCTGGTATTTCTCGAACGCATCGGCGCCGGCCGCATAACGTTCCCAGGCGAACTTCACGCCTGTGGCCTCCATGATCCGAACAACTGCGTCCGTGACCTCCGGCCCAATCCCATCCCCGGGAATCAATGTGACTGCATGTGTTTTCTTTTCGCTCATAAATATCTTTTAACTCGCGATCTCTTTAACTCGCCGGCTTGCCTTTTTTGCCCTGTTCCCGTGTCGTCAGTAACTGCTCCAGCTCTTCCTTGAACTCGCGCACATCCTTGAAATCACGGTAAACGCTGGCAAAACGGATGTAGGCCACGGTATCGAGCATCTTCAGGCGGTTCATCAGCAGCTCGCCAATCTCGCTGGTCGTACGTTCGCGCTCGGTCGAGTCCATCAGGAAGGTCTCCGCCTCATCGACCAGCGCTTCCAGCTTGCTCGCCGAGACTGGCCGCTTCTCGCAGGCATGCAATAGCCCACTGAGCACCTTCTGCCGCTCGAATTTCTCGCGGCGACCGTCCTTCTTCACAACCATGTAGGGGATTTCGTCGATGCGCTCGTAGGTGGTGAAGCGCTTATTGCAGCCCTCGCATTCGCGACGCCTGCGTATCGAATCGGCTTCTTTGCTCTCGCGCGAGTCAACCACCCGGTCTTGCGCAAACCCGCAGTAAGGACACTTCATCTCTCGATTGATTCTAACAGTGCGCGTGAATCCGGCATTTTACGCTGTTACTTGATATCCGCGCTTACTCAAAGGGCATTCAGATCACGCTTGCCATGCAGCACGTGCATAACCTCCACGCCTTTCTCCAGGACGCGATAGAGAATTACATATTGCCCAACGAGAAAGCCGCAACTTGTCGCGCTGGCGGTCAGCTCCTGGATGGCTTGCGATGAGATAGAAGTGCTCTGTAATCGTATCGACTAGACGATCCGCGATTACAATGCTGCCACATTTGATTGCTGTAAATTCTCAGATTCCATTGAGTTCAGCGCTAGCTTCGGGAGAAAGGAAGTGTCTCATGCGCCGAAAACCGGCTGGCTGGCGAGTAGGCGGGCTCGTCCTGGCTGCTTGACTTCATCAGCAAGGTCTTTCAGCGATTGCTCGGTGATCTCGATCCCTTCTCCGCGCGCTATCGAGGCCTCCGCCGCATCCAGCGCAGCCAGCGCAGCCAGCGCAGCCAGAATCTCCATCCGGTTGCGCTCGCGCTCTTTCCAGAGGCGACAGCGCCTGTTCCACCGCCTCTTCGGCGCGCTGCAGCCTCCCGCTCGCGATGGCTTGGCGAACGAAGGCTTCCTGATCGGGAGTGAGGTGATCTTCCATGCCTTTAACCTCACTCCTGCAGAAAGCTTGAACAATGCCTCGCTTGCCATAACGGACCCCAGGCGTTACCTTGCCCTTTACGCATCTCACCACCATGACTACGAAACAACAGACCATCCGCGAACGCTCCATTCTCAAAGGCGCACTTGCCGGTCTAATCGGCGGACTAGCTGGTGCCGGTGCAAAGGTGCTCGCCGAACAGATCTTCCCGCCGCGCATCCAGGGCCAGACACCACCCACCATTGTCCTGGCCGAGCAAGTCGCGGGCCATAGCCTACCCAAGGCCGAGCGGCTAGCCGCCCTGCAGAGCATTCACTGGGGGTTTGGAGCCGCCGCTGGAGCCGTTTACGGCGCGCTCGTCGAGGTTGAGCCATCCCTCGGAGCATGGAGGGGCGCGGCCTTTGGTCTCACCCTGAACAAGCTCACCCACGAGTCAATCCTGCCTCGGATGGGCCTGGCCAGACCCAAGGAAGAACAGCCCACCCAGGAGCGCATCAGCGAGTGGGTCACGCACGCCGTCTACGGAATTTTTACGGAATCCGTACGGAGATTCGTTCGTCGCAACCTCTAATTTGCTTCGTTCTATGTCGCTGGCTCGTGGACCACTTCCGTAGTCGCTTCCGTACCCGCATGCTCGCTCTCTTCGGCCACCTTCTTGAGCGAAACATGCTCGAAGCGGGCCCAGATCAGGCCTAGCGGAATCACGCTCATGAAAGTTACCAGCAGCAGCACCGCCCCGCAGCCCAGAGCGGGCTCAGGATGCACATGGAAGAACGCCTCCATGGCCGCTGTCGTCAACCCGATCTGCGTGAACCAACCCAACACTGGCAGCTGCAGCACCGACGACCCCATGCTCGCCGCCATCAGCAGCATACACTTCGCCAAGGTCATTCCAGCTAGTTCAGGCGCGGCTACGAACGCCCGTGTTGTTTCCACGTAGGCATACGCAATCATGAGCCAGTGAATGAGTGACACCACAACGATCAGCAGAAAGTCGCCGAGCGAGCCAATCGCGTTCAGCCCGTCTCGAAAACCAAGAATCTTCTCACTCGCCGCTTCTCCGAGCTTTTCGGAAACCAGGCCCAGGCTCCGCCGCGCGATGCCCGCGACGACCTTGCCGGAAATTCTTGCCAGAGCTGCGAACACCGCCAGCGCCACTGTTGCTAGCAGGCCACCTATTGCAGCTTTGTGCATCAGGTCGGGACGCGGCAGGCTTGCTCGATCCGGCGCGAACAGCAGTACGACAGAAAAAATCACCGCCATGGCGCCCACGTCGAACATTCGCTCCACGGTGTAGACTGCGATTTGCGAACTCAGTGAAAGCTGCGTTCGCCGTGAGACCAGATATGGCCGCACCAGGTCGGCCAGCCGCCCAAATAACGCCACGGCGGTGAACCCAATTACCTGCGAACCCACCAGCTTAAGTGGCGAAACTCGCTTGGTCGGCCTCAGTAGTATTGACCACCGAACGGCGCGCACGCCATAGGCCATCCAGATCAGCGCTACGCCAATGGCGATCTTCCGCCAGTCGGCCAGTTTTAATTGCTCAGCAAAGACGCGCCAGTCGAAACGAATTCGCTGGTGCGCCACTATCGCCAGCACCACGAGGGCGATGGCGACTGCCAGCCACAGAATCCAGCGTTTGTTCTTCAAAATCCGGTCTCCATAAGTGGAAGGAAAATTTAGCGAAGTGGAAGGAAAATTTAGCGCGTTGCGCTCGCGACCTGCATCCCTGGGGCACGTGTGCGAACCGTTTTGCGCGCCTCAATGCGCCGGTTGAACTCGTGGATCACTCGAGCAACATAAATCTGCGTTTCACGATAAGGTGGAATCCCATGCCACCGGTCTACCGCTGCCGGTCCGGCATTGTAGGCTGCCAGGGCCAGTGCGAGATGGTCGTGATACCTCTTCAGCAGCCCATCCAGATACGCCGTTCCGCCGCTTATGTTCTCACCCGGCGCAAAGGTATTCCCAACCCCCACCTCAGCCGCCGTTCGCGGCATCAACTGCATCAGCCCCTGTGCCCCAGCCCGGCTGACCGCTCGCACCTTGCCGCCGCTTTCCTGCCGCACCACGCTGGCCAGCAAATCAACATCGAGATCGTGAGCGGTTCCGGCCTTCGTCAACAGCTCATGCAATTCCGCATCCGTTAGATTGCCATCCGCAGGTACAAATGCCGCAGTCTTGCTTTTTGCCGGCGTGATCGGTAGATCCACATGCTCGGTCGCAGCAATCTCCGCCGCGTTTACATCGACAAAATTTGCACCGTCCGCATCCATATACAGCCGTATGCGGTCACCCTGCGCCGAGCGATGATCGCACATCAGGTCAAAGCCATTCGTCAGCGTGACGTGCTCGGCTGCGTGCGCCGATAAGTTCGCTGCGAGTAACCCGAGCGCCAGAGGCAAGAGGAGACGCGCTCCTCGCCCGCCTGTCTTTGGGGAGATTCCCAGCATCTGGCTCACTCTACCACGACGGTGTTTCAATGGCTTAGCCTCTCACCATACTGGACGCCGGCGGTCTCGAGTATGCTCTCAATCACCTGGGCTACGCCGTCCTCGTCGTTGGTGGCGGTGATCTCCCATCCTCGCTCCTGCGCCGTTTGGATCAGATCGGGCGCGCTGTTCGCCATTACTATTGACCGTCCGGCAAAATTCAGCATTTCCAGGTCGTTGAAGTTATCGCCGATGGCCATTACCTCTTCGCGCGCGATTCCCTGCAGGGCGGCCACTTTCTCCAGGGCGACTCCCTTGGAGCAGCCCGGAGGCAGAATATCCAGAATCGACAAATCCCGACTGGGATATTCCGTCCTGTGCAGCTCAATCTTCCCGGCGTATTTGCTCGCCGCCAGCCACGCCTCCGCGTTCCGCATCTCCGCGACTGTTCCGCAGATCATACCCTGTACCGGTGCGTCGCCCTCGTCGAAAGCGCGTGGCAGCGGATTAACTTCCTGAATCCACGGCCGATTCGCCGTTACCCAGGCTAAAATCCGCGTGCTCAGGCGATCAATCGACTCGAGTACCAGCTCTCCGGACCCCTCGCGGTCGAAGGTGAACACCGTCATTCCGCCAAACTGCCTCAGCGCCTCGCAGAGCCATCGCGCCGTTTCGACAGGCAGAAAGAAGCGGTCGATGCGTCTTCCAGCCTGGGTTCGGGTGACCGTTCCGTTCGAGGTAATCATTACTGTCTCCGGCTTCAGACCTACTCGGTGGATTAACGGGGCCGCATACGCCTGCCGTCGGCCTGTGGCGATCACGATGGCGATACCCGCAAGCTCGGCTTCGCGGAGAGCTTGGCATGTCCGTTCGGTAACCTGCCCTCCAAAAGAAGGCAACAACGTCCCATCGATGTCGATCGCTATCAGTCTTACCGGAGAGATCATTAATACGAGTCTACCGAATGCGGTGCCTTCGGACTTTACCCAAAATGGGTGATCCCTCTTCCCGATCTTCCTTGATAGCCGCGAAGGCACAATCAGACGGGCGTGATAATCCCACCCACCGGGCTGCGCTCGGGCAGCTTCTTCTCCGCTGGGCGCTTCAGTCTCATCGCTTCGGCGATCATGTCGACGTACTTCAGGCCCGCGCCGGTGTTGAAGATAACGACTTTGTCGGCTGGGGACAAAAATCCTGTCGCAATCAGATGGTCATAGGCCGCTATTGCAGCCGCGCCTTCGGGCGAGAGGAGCAGCCCCTCGTTCCGCGACCAGTCCAGCAGCGACCGAAGAATCGTCTCGTCGTCGAAATCGACGACCGTCCCGCCGGACTCGCGAACAATCTCGAGAATCAGGTAGTCGCCATAAGGCTTTGGTACGCGCAATCCGGCGGCGAATGTGGCGGCGTTCTCAAAAAATTTGCTTGTCCGTTCGCCGGCGTCGTAGGCCCGCGCCATGGGAGCGCAACCGGAAGCCTGGACAGCGATCATTTTGGGACGCTTTCCGGGCCGGACCCAGCCAAGAGCCTCCATCTCCTCGAACGCTTTCCACATACCGATCAGGCCGACACCTCCTCCGGTGGGGTAAAAGACGGCGTCGGGATACTCCCAGCCAAGCTGCTCGACCAGTTCATAGCCCATGGTCTTTTTACCTTCAATGCGGAAGGGCTCCTTGAGAGTGGAGATATCGAACCAGACGTCTTCCGGGGCCAGTCGGCCTGCGGCCTGCTCGGCTTGCTGTTCTTTTATGCGCTCGGCGACCATGCGCGCGCAGTCCGAGATCAGGCCGTCCACGAGCGTGACGCGTGCGCCGTAGGCAACACCTTCGAGATAATTCGCCATAGGTACGTCGCGCGGCATGAAGATGTGGGCTTCGATCCCGGCTGCTGCGGCGTAAGCCGCCAAGGCTCCTGCAGCATTGCCCGCCGAGGGAGCAGCCAATTTCTTCAGGCCGTAGTATCGGGCCATCGAAACCGCCATCGACATGCCGCGGGCCTTGAAGCTCCCAGTTGGGTTGGTCGCCTCTTCCTTCAGATAAAGCCCGGAATGGCGCCTGCCACGCAGCATGGGCGTCCAGCCTTCGCCCAGGGTGATCGGCTCAACGTCAGGCAAGACGGCTGAGTAGCGCCACATGCTATGTTGGCCGCCAGCTATCGGACGTGAAGCGGAATCTATAGCCGCGAGGTCATAGCGCGCATATAGGGCACCGGCACAGGCGGGGCATACTGTCTGGGGCTGATCAGCGGAGACGTGCTGGTGGCAGCGAGAACATTCGAGCGAGGCGATCGGGGGCATAAGAAAAGTTTAAAGGCAGTGTGGTAGCTCTACAGCTTAAAGAGCTCGCGCAGGCGTTTGGTCTGGGCTCGGCTTACGGGGATTTCCGTCTGCTTTTTGTCGTCCATACGCAGCTGGTAGCTGCTCTTGAACCAGGGGACGACCTCTTTGATGTGGTTGATGTTGACTACGTAGGAGCGGTGTGCGCGCCAGAAGATGCCAGGATCGAGCAGCTCGAGGAGCTCTTCGAGCGTGCGGCATTTCGACTGGCCTTCGATGGTCTGGGTAGCCACCGAGATGATGCCCTCATCGATCGAGGCGAAGCAGATGTCTTTTTGGTCGATGAGGAGCAGGCGACTCTGCGCCTGCAGGACGATCTTGCCACTGTGCGTGCGCGGATTTTGCTGCTGCTGTTCGATGAGACGGATTAAGGCATCGAGCTTGATGCCGCCCCCTCCGCCCATACCGAGCGATTCGCCTTCAGCTTGCGAGGTTTCCTGCAGGCGCAGGCGGGCGCGCTCGATGGCCTGGAGCACACGCGCCTTGTCGAAGGGCTTCAGCAGATAATCGATGGCGTTGACGTCGAAGGCGCGTACCGCGTACTGGTCGAAGGCTGTAGCGAAGATGATCTGCGGCAGGCGGTCGTGGTGCTCGATCAGTTGCTTGAGCACGGCAAAGCCGTCAAGGCCGGGCATCTGTACGTCGAGGAAGACGACGTCGGGCTGGTATTCGCGGATAAGCTCGACCGCCTCGATTCCATTGGCTCCCTGCGCGACGACCTCGACTCCAGTGGTGTTGAGCAGATACTTCAGCTCTTCACGGGCGAGCTGTTCATCGTCGACGATGAGCGCGGTGATGGGGGGCGCCGAGGTATGCATGGACGAGGCCAAGAAAAAGTATAGTCCAGCAGTCGGGCTTAGGAATGAGGGTTCAGCTTTCAACGATCAGCATTCAGAAATCCTGCGTCCCCGAAATAATACGTGGACCGCCTGATCGCTAACGGGTAAAAGCGTGCAGGCGGGTGGGCGGCTGGCTGGCGGTAAGGTCGTGCCCGCAGTGGACGCAGAAGATGTCGGTGACACGGGCGCTACGATAGCAGTTTCCGCAGCAGGAAGCGACTTGATAGGCACACTGAGGGCAGTAGTGGTAATCGCCCTCGATGTGGGCTCCGCAGGCCGGGCAGGTGGCCGTGATGGGTTGGCGCAGCAGAAAGTAGAGCACAGCTCCGACGCCTCCGGGCATAACCACGCAGACCATCCACAAACGCGTGCTCATGCCGCGGCGCGGAGCGTCGTTGGTGATGTAGCCGATCATGAGCACGTAGAGAGCGGCCAGTGCTCCCCAGGAAAGGATGAGATAGAGGCGAAGCGGGATGGGAACGCCGCTGGGGTGATGGCGATGCTCGGGAAGAACGATCCAGAAGTAGTACTGGGTGAGGGCAAATGCCAGCAGGGCTCCGGCTACGGCCCAGCGGGGGATGAGCCGCAACTCGTCGGAGAGGCGTGTTTCGGATTGCAGGTCCCGCTGTTGGATATTGTTGCTCATCGTCAGGCTCGGCTCAGAACTTTTCTCCGTCATGTGTCCCGCGGCTGCGCCAGTTGACGATGAGAGCCGCGAAGATGGCAGAGAACAGCGTAACGATGAGCGACATGGTCATCGCCGGCATATCCTGGAAGTGCTCGCCACTGAATAGGTCGTCAGCCACGCTCCAGATGGCGGGTGTGAGCAGCACAACGAGCGCAACGACGGCTAGCAGGACCGTGCCAAGCTGACGGCGGCGGCGAACTTCGGCGGCTCCCATCCGGTGTGCGGCTTCCATCACGGCGCGGCGGGTGCGGTGCACTACGGCCTGATTGGCCCGGGCGTTCAGGCCGGAGAGCGCATCCACAAGCTGCGCGTCTCCGACGGCGGAACCTTCCGGGGTGGGCAGATTCGTTTGGGGCTGCTTCGAGGAAGCGCTCATACCGCCTCCCGTTGCCCGCCAGTCTGACCGTTGACCTCGAGGATGCGGGGCTTGAGTGCGGCCAGTCCGCGATAGAGGCGCGACTTGACTGTGGAGAGCGGGGCGGATGTTACCTTCGAGATTTCTTCCAGCGAGAGCTCTTCGTGGAAGCGCAGTACGAGCACTTCGCGATGCAACGGATCGAGCTTCAGCAGGGCTTGAGTAATACGCTGTGCATTTTCACGGTTTTGATAAAAATCGAAGGGACTTGGTTGATCGCTGGGCACTTCGAATGGGCGCTCTTCGCCATGGACTTCGCACATCTCTTCGAGGCTGGCCATGGTGCGCTTGCGACGGAGATCGATCATGAGATTGCGCGCGATGGTGAAGAGCCAGGTATCGAAGCGGGCGGAGCCGTTGTATTGCGCGCCGCGCATGAGCACTCGCATCCAGGTTTCCTGGAACAGGTCTTCGGCCAGATCGCGATTGCCGGTGAGGAATAGCAGATAGCGCAGCAGCCGATGCTGGTATTGGACGATGAGGCGGTCAAGCAGTTCGGCGTCGTGCCGCTTGAGTCCCTGAGCAATCAGGGTGTTCTCAGCGCGCAATTGCTCGGTAAGGGATAGGGTAGCCGTGCTCATCTTACTTTCAAAGACGGACAGAGGGCTGCCGAAGACGCTCTTCTCGACGAGAATTTCGAGGTTGCGGGCAAAACTCATTCAGCAGTCCTCAGAAGTGGATAGAAACGCAGACTTGAGCGGGGGGAAGAATGAGTCTGCTAACTCATCCATTATGATGCGGATGTCTATCCCGGAACAAGTCCCGGTAAACTAGAAGAATGGAGATTCTGTACGGCCTGCATCCGGTGGAAGAGGCACTGCGCTCCGGGAACAGGAGATTCGATCATGTCTGCGTGGCCCGGGAAAGGAATGATCGACATGATCCGCGCCTGCAACGCGTGATCGACGCCTGCCGGGAAAACGGCGTCCGCGTGCGTCCTGAGTCGAAAGACGAGCTCACGCGGTTGGCAAAGACTGCCGGTCATCAGGGTATCGTTGCCATTGTCCGGAGCAGGGAATTTCTGGAACTCGAGGATCTGTTCGAAGGCCCGGATCCTCGCCTGTTGCTCGCACTGGATGGAGTGGAAGACCCACAGAATCTCGGCGCGCTGCTGCGTACCGCTGATGCCTCGGGGGTGGATGGAGTGGTCCTGACCGAGCGCCGAGCTGCGCCGCTTAGCCCCGTGGCGCTCAAGGCCTCGGCGGGCGCTGCGGAGCATGTGCGCATTGCCCGCGTCGTGAACCTGGTCCGGGCTCTCGAACAGCTCAAAGAAAGGAATATCTGGTGTGTCGGCCTCGACGAGCGAGGCACATCCAGTTACGAAGAGTACGACTTTACGTCGAATACAGTGATCGTGCTGGGGCGCGAAGGCGACGGACTGCATGATCTGGTCCGCCGCACCTGCGATCACTTATTGAAGATTCCCATGGCCGGCCGGGTGTCGTCGCTGAACGTGTCGGCGGCGGGGGCGGTGGTCATGTTTGAGGCCGCGCGACAGCGCCGTTCTGTTAAAGGTGCGCTGCCCGCCACCTCTTTACCCACCGTCTCTCCGCGCAAGGAGAAAAAAGGTTTAGGTTCATGACGATTTGGAAGTCGATAGCCGCAATCGCAGTTTGCGGCACCCTATGCGATGGCGGAGCCAGCGCGCAACAACAAATTCCGACACCGCAGCCGAGCCTGACCCAGCAACAATCTTCCGCCGGGCCGCAAACGCCGCAGCCTTCAAGTCCAAACGCCAAGGTGATCTTTTCGCGGTCGGACGACGATGCGGTTCCGATAAAGATTGAAGCAGCGAAGCCGAGCACCGCCAAAGCTACGGACGCGGAGCGAGCCGCCGTTACCTTCACCTCCTACGACCTCGACGTGCATCTCGCACCCAGGGAGCACACGCTGGCGGTCCGCGCACGGCTCGAGCTTCGGAATGACAGCGAGCAGTCGCTAAAGGTCATCCCGTTGCAAATTTCTTCGTCTCTGCATTTTGAAAACGTGAGCCTGAACGGCAAGCCGCTGGCATTCAGTCAGCAGCTCATCAACAGCGATGTGGATCACACCGGCCAACTCCACGAAGCAGCAATCGAGCTGCCCGGGCCGCTGGCGCCCAAGGCCACGCTGAAGCTCGAAACAGATTACAGCGGCCCAATTGAAATCGACGACCGGCGGCTGCTCCAACTCGGTACGCCCGACGATGTGGCCGAGCGCTCCGACTGGGATCGCATTGCCGAGGACTTCACCGGACTGCGCGGCTTCGGGAACAGTGTGTGGTATCCAGTCAGCTCCACGCCGGCCCTGCTGGGCGATGGCGCGAGGATCTTTACGGAAATTGGCGCGCAGAAGCTGCGCCAATCGGAAGCGGTCGCGGCAGTTCGCGTGTCAGTCGAGTTCTTTGGCGTCCCACCCACGGTGGCCATTCTGAACGGACATGTGGTCCAAATGGACACGCCCTCAGCCATGCCCAGCGCCGACTATCCCGGCGTGGTTGCCGTCTCCCTTCCGCCCACCAGGTTGGGCTTCGCCGTGCCATCGCTGTTCGTAGCCACAAGAACCCTGAGTGAGAGCGGTGGAATCCGCCTTTATGCTCGTGAAGAGAACGTACCTAATACGCAGAGCCTAATAACGGCGGCGGCCATGGTGCAGCCGTTGGTCGAGCAATGGCTGGGCTCGAAGCAGAAGCAGCCGCTCACGCTCGTTGACTTGCCGGAGTCCAAGGACGCGGCGTATGAGCAGGGTGGCGTGCTGTTCACCGGCATCGCCGCCGATCCGCCGGAAGCGTTGGCAGAGAGGATGAGCCATGGGTTGGCTCATGCTTACTTTCAGTCGCCGCGCGAGTGGCTGAACGAGGGTGTGGCGAGTTTCATAGGGACGCTGTGGATCGAGCACGTCCACAATCGCGAGCTGGCCCTGGAAACGCTGGAAGCCGCTCGCGGAGCCCTGGCCTTCGCCGAGCCTGGGACCCCGGGTGCAGCCGCTGGACAAGATCTTCTACACACATCGGATGCCGTCTACTATCGGACGAAATCGGCATACGTGTTCTGGATGCTCCGTGACATCGCCGGAAACCAGCAGCTGGGTGCCGCGCTTCGGGCCTACAATGCGGCTGAGGACACAGACCCCGAGTATTTCGAGCGTCTCGTAGAGCACGCCAGTGGCAAGGATCTGAAGTGGTTCTTTGATGACTGGGTGTATCGCGATCGCGGTCTGCCCGATCTGTCGATTGCCGGAGTCCATAGCAGTCCGGCGGCGCACGACGGCCAGTATCTCGTCGCGATCGATCTCTCAAATGAAGGCTTCGCCGAAGCCGAGGTTCCCATCACGGTGCGCTCGCACGATAGCACACTAACCGATCGGGTGCGCCTGCCCGGAAAGACCAGGACCGCGCACCGCATGCTGAGCCAGGGCGAGCCCGAAGAGGTGATCGTCAATGATGGCACGGTTCCCGAAGTGCAGGCAGGCATTCACAAACGAACGATCAAGAACCAGAATTAGGAGCGGAACTTTTACCGAGGTCCGAGTACGCAGGCCTGAAGAGGGAACTATCGCAGCTCCTTCGGTAGGCGCGGCTCTGCCAGTCGGAACTCAACGCTCAGAAATCGTTTGCGACAATTCGAGTTTAGGATGCGCGAGTGTGCCGCCGATACGGATCATCGCCGCTTCCTTTTCCGGCCACACCAGATTCAGTTCCCGGTCGAAGGTGATGGTGCCGGTTACGGGATTCGTTTGATCCGCAGGATTGAAGGTGAGAGTCCGGTTGGCGATTTTGCCGCTCGCCGGCCAGTGGGAAAAATGCGCCGGAGAAAACTTTGCTGCCCGCACGTCGGCAAGACTGGCCTTCTCTATAGTCGCAGATACGGGACTCGCGGACGTTACCTTGTCGGCGGTTGGGGATACACCAGAACTCCGCGGTGCGCCCACGGCTAGTGGCGCGCCCACAACTAAAGATCCGTTGACCCAATCCCATTGAAACGTGCCCTTTGCGGAAGAGGCCAGGTCCGAGGCCGAGTATCCTTCAAGCGTCAATTTGGCATTGCCGTTCATGGTGCCAGCGCCCCACTTTTCATGAAAGATCGCCGCGGCCTGGGCCATGACAATACCTTCCCAGTTGAGGTTGAGCGAGTACGTGGGATGACTTCCTGCGGTTTCCATGTTTCCGGTAAGGTGAACCGAGCCGCTGAGTGCCCCGGCGTCGAGCGAAACAATCTCCAGACGGTTCTCATGCACGCTCAGTGTCAGGTGTGCGTCGTGCAACATGAGATCTCCGAGAGTAAATGCGCCGACGTGTACCGTTCCGCTAACGGGCGGCCATGGAGCGGTCTTCCGTTCCACCTGCGCCAGGATAGCGCTGAGCAGTTCACCATCCCGTCCGGCGCCAATCAGTGCGGATTGGAGTGCGGCCGCGTCCAGGCTAGCAACATCCAGCTTGAAGTCCCCTGCATAGATGGGCCCGGTGTTGTCTGGTCCACCGGTAGCTGACGCCGCGCAGTTTTCAGCCTCATCGCAATGCAGCGGATAGGTAAACGACCCGTGTGCGGCGATGCCATTGATCGTAAAGCTGGCATTGTTCCACGTTACTTTACCAGGAGAGAAGGTCGCGGTGGCCGAGGCAATCTCAACCGGCTCGGGCAGCCAGTCCAGTTTGGCTTTCGCGTGCCCGATTTGAACCCAGCCCTGGGTCGTGGTCAGTGTTTCGGGAGCACCGTCGATCGTCATCCATGGTCCCGCAAACGTGAGGTCGAGATTCGCCGTAGCCTGGGGTCCCTCACTCGCCGGAGTCAGCCTGGCCAGCGAAGAGCCGAGCAGGCTTGACGATCTGCTCAAAGCTGTCAGATGATCAAGATCCGCTTGCCCTGCGACGCGTACCTCAAAGCCCGCGCTGGTAAGTTTTCCTGAGAGCTCAAGAGGATGGAGCGAACCCTGCGCGAGGGATGCGGCTTCCAGCAGGATCGCCACATGTGCCGGCGAATCTTTGGGACGTGCGGCGTGTTTCTTCGCCATTCCGCGTCTCGCATGTGAGAGCGGAGCTGCCAGCGCCGGAGTGGCGAAGTGAAGCGCAGGAAACTCGAGAGGCTTCTCTATTCCCGGGAGACTAAGGGTGAGCGAGTCCACCGTGGCTTGTCCGCTGAGAGCGGGCGCGCTGTTCCTGCTGGCAAACTCGCCATGGGCCAAGACAAACTGGCCTGTGTACGCAAATTGACCATTGATCAAGCCAATGGCGCTAAGCGACGGTGTTACCCCCCGGCGCAGAAGCCCCAGGGCGCTCACGGCAAAAGATGCGGGTGTGCTGTTGATTTCGAGCGTGAGATGCGCCTCCGGCTGTGTCGGCTTCCTGATGTTGCCGGTCAGCAGCAGATGCCCGTCTCCCACCGGCCACAGGCAGGTGAGGTCATCGATCGAACTGGTCGCGCGCCGGTAGGCTCCCCTGCATCTTACATCGATGCTGAGCGGCGTCAGCGGAGTAAATTCCTCGCGGTGCGCATCGTCGACTCGGAAGCGGGCATTCATCCGCAGGTCGCGTATGTCGCCCGCGAAATCCGCTTCTGCGCGTAGAAGGCCGCGCCAGCCGCTGTCTCGGCCGAAGAGCATGCGACTCACCTGGCCCAGCGGCGCTTTGCTCCACTCCGCATGGACATTGACCTGCATCTGATCGAGCGCTGAGGCGCGATCGATCGAGCCTTCCAAGCGCATCACACCGGTATCGGCGAGATCGAGATCGAGGTCTGTGCGCGCCGGTTGCGCTTCAAAACGAAGCCGCCACCGGTCGGGCTCGTCGAGCCAGATGGAGGCATCGGAATTGAGAAATGAGAAGGACTTCTTTTCCTCTCCCGTCTTGAAGTTGATCCGCACGGCGCGAAACTCAATGTAAGGGAAGCGAGGCTTGGCCGTAGCGTAGTGTTGCGCGGTGGGCGCATTCGGGATGCGCGCCGCCTGGATGAGGAGCGAGCCGAAATTCCATTGGCCGCGGGCGTCGCGAACCAGGTTCAAACTGGCGTTGTCCAGATCGATACGGCTGACTTCGAGGCGTCCTCGCCAGAGCGATGTGGGCCGTAGCGAGACAGTGACCGAAGGCGCGCGCAACAGTGGCTCGGCGCCAAAGCCGGGATCTTCCTCAACGACGAAATCGGTGATCGCGAGACCAGGACGAGGAAGGAGCTGAAGCTGCACCGAACCCAGATGGACGGGACGTCCAACACTGCGGCTTAGACTCTCAGCAACGGTGCGATGGTAGCGATTGATATTGAGCAGCGGCAACACCAGCGCCGCGATCAGAAAAGCCAGAACCAGGCCCAGTGCGATCCAGGTCAGTAGCCTGCCCCGGTGATGGACTTCGATGGGTGCGATACCCGAAGCGGGCTCGCTCATGTTACTTCACCAGGTGAAAAGTTCGACTCCACCGCGTCTGATCGAAGAAGTGAATCACGATGTGTGCGATGAAGGCAATCCGGTCTGTAATCCCTGTCCTCTCGTACTGGTTCTCCGGTGTGATAAACGACCAGTAGACGAAGAGCGGGCGTCCCACGATGTTGGCGCGAGGGACAAATCCCCAATAGCGGCTGTCCAGGCTGACGGTGCGGTTATCGCCCATCGCGAAGTAATTGCCGGCCGGCACTACCAGATCGCCAGCATGAATGTAGCCCGGCAAAGCCAGAGACCAGGTCGCGGTGACCTCGCCGCCGTCCGGGGGGGGGATCGCCGGGAAGTCGTCGCGGTAAGGATAGCCATTACCCTCAGTCGGTTTGGCGGCCAGCGGTTCATCCTGCGCCACCCCGTTCAGGTAGACAATGCCGTTGACGAGGTGAATGCGATCGCCCGGAACTCCCACAACCCTCTTCACCAAGTAGAGGTCGGGCTCGCCAGGCTTGAAGAAGACGATGATGTCGCCCCGGCGCACGTCGCGGTAGTGAACAAATGGTGCCCAATGCGTAGGCGGTGCGAGCGTGACGCGGTCGACCAGGACGTGATCGCCGACCAGCAACGTCTTCTCCATCGAAGACGACGGAATGGCGAAATTCTGGAAGAT
This sequence comes from Silvibacterium sp., assembly GCA_049588475.1. Taxonomy (GTDB): domain Bacteria; phylum Acidobacteriota; class Terriglobia; order Terriglobales; family Acidobacteriaceae; genus Silvibacterium. Next base: position 51,500 of record JBAVYX010000449.1, read on the forward strand.
GAACGTTAGCGCAAAGAGGCCAAGGACGAGCACACTACAGATCGAGGCGAAGGCTTCCAGATGCGTTTCTTCACTGCTCTGCTGGCTCTTGGCGGGCTGTTTCTCGAGCGTCTGCTCCATGTTTCTGCTTGGATCTCCTGCGGCAATCGAAAGGCTGCTAGTGCTAGCGGACAACACGGAAGATGCGGTCCCACCGCGCGAAATCTACTACCTTGTTGATTGCGTCGTTATCGTGTCCGAGTTTATCACTTGAGGAATCGAGCGCGGAGACGCTCGGCAGTTCCGGAAGATCGGTCGTCGATGTCCGCCGCAGTGAAAAATAAATAATGAAGGGCCGGCCCACGATGGCCGAGCGCGGAACGAAGCCCCAGTAGCGGCTGTCGCGGCTGTGGTTGCGGTTGTCGCCCATCACGAAGTATTCGCCTGCCGGCACAATCAGCTCGCCTCCTCTGACGTCTCCGCGCATCCGTTCCCACCAGCGAGTGTCCACTGAGGGATCGGTGTACATCGCCGTCGGAAACTGGTCACGGAAGCTGTCGGCATAGGCCGGTTCGTAGACCGCGTAAGGTTCCGTAAGAGGCTGGCCGTTGCGATAAACGACTCCGTCGCGCAGGTGAATGCGGTCGCCAGGAAGCCCAATCACGCGCTTGACGAGGTGTTCAGGTGGGTCGAGTGGAAAGTGGAAGACGACGATGTCTCCGCGCTGCACCTCACGGTAGGGCAGCAGGTGTGACCAGATACCCTTCGGGCCATAAATGTTTTTATTGACGAGCAGAAAGTCCCCCACCAGCAGTGTCCGCTCCATCGATTCCGAGGGAATTCGGAAGGGCTGCAGGATGAAGGTCAGCGCGAAGAGCGCCATCACGATGATCGCTAGAAATGACTGCACCGTCTCGAGCGGCGAGGGATAAACAAAGTGCTTCTCCACTGGCGGCCGTGCGGAGCCCGGCACCGTGGGATTAGATGTCACGGGTCTCCGTGCCTCCGCCTCGCTCTCCGTGGCGGAAATTTCCGGATTGTGAATACCCTCGTTCATACTTCCGCTGCCCCTGAGGCCGCCTCCGCCACGAGCTTAGTGCGTTCCAGTTTTATGATGGCGCGTCGAGCTGCTTCCTGTTCGGCTTTTTTCTTGGTATTGCCAAGGCCGCGGGCCAATGCTTTCGTTTTGCTTCCATCGTTCGCTACAAAGACTTCCACTAGGAATCGCTTGCGGTGGTCGGGACCGCCCTCCGCTTTCACCGAATACTCCGGTTGGCCCTGCTTCCGTGCCTGCAGCAATTCCTGCAGTGCTGACTTGTGGTCGCCGATGCTGCTGCCGCCTAACATCCTGTCGTGCAGTTCGGCGGCGGAGGGCTCGATCACTTCGCGCACAATAAAGTCGCGGGTGCTCTCGATTCCGGCATCGAGATAGAGCGCCGCGACCACAGCTTCGATGCAATTGGCCAGCAGAGCATTCTTCTTGCGTCCGCCACTACGCTCTTCTCCACGCCCCAGCAGCATGTGCTCGCCCAGATTCAGCCGGGCAGCCACCAGGCCCAAATGTCGCCGGCTCACCAATTCAGCGCGCAGTCGAGTAAGCGCGCCTTCGCGCAGTTCCGGATAGCGTTTGCACAGCTCCTCGGCCACCAGGAAACCCACCACCGCATCGCCCAGAAATTCAAGCTGCTCATTATCGGAGCTGGGATCGGAGGACTCACTCGCACCATCGCTGGACTCCGGGCCCGAAAGCCGTTGCTCGTAGGCCAACGAACGATGGGTGAGCGCCCGTGCCAATAGTTCAGGCCGGGCAAACTGACGCCTTAGCAATGTTTCAAGTTCGGGCACACCCGGTGGCTCTTTCAAATTGCAAGGTTCTCCTCGATTGCCGTTGCGTTCGCAGATGCCGCTACTGCGGATGCTGCGATGGTGTTTGCGCCGCTGGGGGCTGTGTTTTCGACGGAGGATCACCGTCATCGTTATCGTCCGGGGCCTCGTGCCTGGGCAACGCAAATGGCTGCTTTACACCTTTTTCGGCAGCGCTCCTGGTATCCGGCTGGCTGTCGCGGATCGTGAGCGCGGACTTGTATTCGGCTACGGCATCGTCCCGCTTTTCCTCCACGTCCAGAATGCGGCCAAGATAAATATGCGCCCAAGCCACCATGCGCGGGTCGCTGGAAAGACGAATCGTCTCGCGGAAGGCATTCTCAGCGTCATCGATCTTCCCGCTCATCAGGTCCGCGCGGGCCAGGATGAAGTTCGCGCGGGCGGGGTCTACGGTGTGCTGTTTCAGAGCCGTCTCCGAGAGATCGCCGGCCATCTTCGCATCGCCCTTCACCAGATCAAGCTCCGCCAGGTCCAGGCCGCGCGGTTCGACCGGGGCCCGGCGGACAATGTCCGCCGAGCCCTCCTCGACGAAATGGATGTTCTTAAGCCTTCCCAGCTCCTGTTGCACGTCCATCCCATAGACCATCTCGCCGATGCTCTCCTTCAGGCTGGTCGGAGTGTGCTCAAACGATGCCATCTGGGTGTAGAAATATTGCGTCAGGA
>JBAVYX010000450.1:0-47584 GCA_049588475.1 Silvibacterium sp.
TCTGCAATCGTACAGATGGCCCGGCAACATTCGAGAATTACAGAACGTGATTGAACGCTCTGTCATCATTTGCGATTCGGAAAACGTCTCCATTGACGAGAGTTGGCTCGTGGGACATTCGGCTGGCCGCGATGCGGCGATTCAGCCTCTCTCCGAGAAGCTGGCAGCCCAGGAGAAAGAGATGATCGAGGCAGCGCTTGCCGTATGCGATGGCAGAGTGTCCGGACCCCGCGGAGCTGCAGCCAGGCTCGGGATTCCACAGTCGACTCTAGATTCGAAAATCAAGGCTCTGAAGATCAATAAACATCCATTCAGAAAGGTGTAGCCCCGCAGTTTTTCCTCGCTGGTCCGGAGACCACGATCCGGCGAAGATCTTAAACACATTGACCGGGTCTTTCGCCCCGTGGAAGAGATCATTCGCTTTCGGAATAATGCAAAAGAGACAAAACGAGTAGTCGGCTTATCGGACAAGTGCGGGTTTTTGGAGCAACTTCAATTTTCCGACCTGCTCCGCCCTATCTCCAGCCACCGCCACTCGAGCGGCGACAGGGTCAACAAGATCGGATAGTTCCATGCTCCGATAATGCCGACCACGCCGTGAGGCTGGTAGGTGATCTTTGTGCGGCTGGGCAGGACTTGCCAGTTGACCGGGACGCGACGCGGCCTGCATCCAGCGGCGGAGATTGCGCTTTACATAGCGAGTCTCGTCGACTACGGGGAAGATGTCGAGAAGTCGGGTCTCATAGGGAGCGCGCTGGCCGAAGTCAGCGTTCACAGCCTCTACAAGGATGTCTTCGTATCGGAAGATGCTTCCCAGCAGTGCATCCAGAGTTTCGATCCGCTTCGCATGTCCCAATGGCGCATACTGATGAACGCCCTCTGCTGACGTTCGAATGCATGCCTCAGTGACTCGATTTGAACCGGGAGTGGGTCAGTCTGCGTTGTCATTCAATATCCGTTCAGTGTCCATACTAAGGCTGTATCGAGGGCGAGATATATGTCCGTCCCTGCAAGACTTCGCGGATTGCCGGGACGAGTGCTTTCGCCATTTCCCATTTCAAGACATACGCCGAAGCGCCGGTTGCTAAAGCAGCTGCGACATAATCGTGGCCTTCATGAAGCGTAAGAAATACGATCTTCGTTCGACACTTCGAGCTCAATTGGGCCGCGGCCCGCAATCCATCGAGGATCGGCATGCAAATGTCGATCACCATCACATCGGGATCGAGGCGCCGAACCTCCTTAACCGCATCGCGGCCGTTTCTTACTGCTCCTACGACCTCAAATTCCTCACCCAGTACTGTTCGCACCCACGTCAGGATCCCTTCATGATCGTCGGCGAGTAATACTCGCACATTGCTCATCTGTTACTGCTAAGCTCCATCGTTGCTTCAAGAATTTCGTTCCGGGTTAGCGGGCCACTCGCACGCGCAAGATAGTGGACCTGTCGGGCAGCGATACGTGGCGTTCGTCACCGTTGAGGCGGCGGGACGGCATCCACTGCTCGCTTTGAAAGGTCCCCTCTTCGATGGATATCAACTGCGCGTCGCGCAGAGGACCATCCAGTTCACGGAAGGTCACGTCGAATCCGGTGCCCATGACGACGAAGTCGTCCGGGCCGAGCTCGATAATCATGCCGCAGGCCCTGCCCTTCGCCGGATCGAAGGCGGCAGTGAAATCAATGTTAGCGGCCAGCCGGTCGCCCACGCGAATGGATTGCTTCCAGTCTTCGCCATTCGCAATTCCCTGCAGGATCGGGTGCAGCTTGCCAGTGTACTGATAGCGCAGGATGAGCGGCAACATGGGACGCAGGACATGGTAAGTGTCCTCGAACATGGCTCCAATTGCTGCTCCCTGGCCGCCCTTGGCTGTATCGTCGATGCCGAAGGGGCTGAAGCCGATGCCGTTGAAGCGGCCGAACGTGGTGTAGGCAAAACCGACGAAGTAGGGATTGAAGTTCGTCTCCGGCACAAAGAGCGGGTTATCGGGCCGGGTGTACTGGGCCGCGACATCGTAAAACTTCGGATAGTAGATATCGGGCGCCAGAATGTCGATGGCCGGAGCAGCCGCCTTCCATACGTCCATGACATTTACGGTTGCGCCGCCGCTCGGCCATCGACCCGCGCGCTCAACGCCCTCGATGAGCCAGACATTGACGTACATCGGCAGCGGATACTCATGCTTGCCGGCGGACGCAACTGTGTTGACGTAGTTGGAAACCAGCCACCCGCTGAAGGCTTCCGGCGCGAGATCGCCGAAGACCTGCTTCCAGTTTACGGACTTGGGAGATTTGCTCCATATTTCGGCCATGGGAGCGGAGAGCTGTTGGCGGTGGCTATCGAGAAAGCTGGACAACTCTTTCGGCACGGGTGCGTCAAACTGGCGGTTGGCGGCGTCGGAGTAGTCGCGGTCGGTTCCGAACATTCCCGGCTCATTTTCTACCTGGATCATCAATACAGTGCGATCCGCTTCGTCGATGCTCTTGACGTGCTACAAGACGGCGGCGAATGCCCGCGAGTCGGCTTCCATGGCCGCACGGCAAAGGGGAGAGATAATCTCAGTCTCCTCGCCGCGCGAACCAATGACGCGCGTGTACTTCTGCTTGTCGCGCTTGACCCATTCGGGCACGTAGTGGCTCTCACCGTTCTTCCAGGTTCCGAACCAAAGGAACACGAGCCGCAGGTCACGCTTGCGCGCAGCCTGGATTGCCATATCGACAGAGCTGAAATCGAACTTTCCCGGTTGTGACTCGATGGCCTCCCAGTAGATGGGCACTTCGGCAGTGTTGGCGTGCCAGCCGGCAAGAACGTCGAGCGCTTTGTTCAGGTCGTCGGCGTTCGCCGTGTCGGAATTGTGTACCTGGCCGCTGAGCATCAGATAAGGGCTGCCATCGACAAGGAACCGGTACTGGCTGCCCGTCTTCTCGATCTTCGGAAGCGGTCTCGTCGACTGTGCTATGGCAGCGGCAGGCAGGGCGAGAAAAAACAGGGCTGATACGAGACGCGCGAGACGCGTCAAGTTCTGCAAACGCTGGCGAATAAGCATGTGAACCTCCTCCATCTGTGGCGACTAGAACTCAAGACGCAATGAACCCTGGCCGGTGCGATTGCCGCCGAAGTCCGAACCGCGCGCTGAAGTGATCTTGCCGAAGTTCGGGTTGGTGACGTCAAGCTGGGGATCACTCAGATTGGTGTGGTTGAGCACGTTAGTAAACGTGGCTTCTGCACGCAAATACACACGCTCAGATAACGCAAACTGTTTGCTGACGCCAGCAGACCAGTTGACTGTGCCAGGGCCCTTGAGCGCTCCAATGCTCTCGTTGCCGAAGCGTCCGATGGGATTTGAGGTGACGCCGACGGTGCAGGCGTTGCCGGCATAGGAGCCCTCGGTGTAGCCGCTATTGCTTGGACATGCGAAAGCGCGGGGGTTGAGCCACTGATTTCGATTGGGGTGAGCAGGACGAATCTTTCCGACGATGTCGGGGCGCTGGTCGCTGCCGTACAAGATGCCTGAGCCGGTACCGGAGGGGTCGGCCTCGCTGCCGGGGATGTAGGCCGTAAGATAAGGTCCGGTCTGCCAGAGAAAGATGTTGCTCAACTGCCATCCGCCTACGAGCGCGTTCTCAAATCGATTTCCGTCGGCAGCGAATTTCTGGCCGCGGCCGAAGGGAAGCTGATACACACCGGTGTTGATCCAGCGGTGGCGGCGCGTTCCGTTGACGTCGCCGTAGTCGAGCTGGCGATTGTAGAGATAGGTGGACGCGCTCGAATTGCCTCCATTTTCCGATTGGAAACCGGAAGCGCCGGTACCGGTATTGTCGGCAAGATTCTTCGCCCAGGTATACGCGGAGTTGAAGGTGAAACCGTTCTTCATGCGGTGATTTACCTCCGCCTGCAGCGCTTCGTAGTTTGCTTGCGCGCCGGGAAGGTGGGAATTCACAGCACTCCAGTTGGGGAAGGGACGATCCGTCGGTGGACGCTGCAGAGCAGGAGTGGTGTTCGAATAGGACATAGCGTTCAGGTCCGGAGTCCACACCAGCTGGTCTGTCTTCATGCCGATGTAGGAGATACGCGCGCCGATGTTACGTCCGAATTCGCGGTCGACGGACAAGCTCCACTGCATAGAATAGGGGTCTTTCCAATCGATCTTGTCCGCGGTGTTGAAGCTTGCAGTGCCGTACACCGGTGTGCTCAATCCGGTTCCGGGGCTGGTCTCGGGCCACAGATAGGCAAGACCGTTCGGAGTCATCGAGTTCTGAAAACTAAGGGTTGCCGCCTGCAATGAATTGGTCATAGCGAAGAATATGCTGCCCAGCAACGTCGTATTGTAGACGCCGAAACCGGCGCGCACCGCAGTTTTGTCGTCGTTGAACGGGCGCCACGCGAGTCCGAAGCGGGGCAGGATGCGGTCCTTCTGCGAATTGCGCAGACTGCCCGGCAGATGCGCGTCGCTGCTCGAGAGCACCGGAGTGCAACCCGCGTAAGGAGTGCTGGAGGGGCCGTATCCGCAGGCGTCGAAGCTGGCAAGAAAACTGGGGTCGAGAAGGTTCGCGTGACCGGCCGGATAAATGACGGCGCCGGTTCCGGGCGTGCCGGGATCGAAATTGCCGATCGCTCCGTTGGCGTCGTGATATGCAGGATGGTACTCGTAGCGCAGCCCATAGGAAATGGTCAGATTGGGTCTCGCGTTCCACTGATCCTGCGCGTAGAAGCCGTAGTAAGTCGATTCGCCCTGGTTCCTGGGAATCAAGGTGTAGTACTGCGTCTCCACTGGAGCTCCGGCGAGGAAATCCGCAAACTGTGCGGCACCGCTGTTGGCGAGCAAGGCTCCCGTAACCTGGCCCGTGAAAGCGAAGACCGAAACATTGTTGAGCCCATAGCTGCCCAGCGTAGTAATGGATTGCATGGTGCGGATATCGAATCCGTATTTGGTCGTGTGCATTCCCTTTGTCCAGGTGAGGTTATCAGCGTATTGGACCAGGTGGCTCTGCGAAGTGTTGTTGAGATTGCCAGCCTTGAGCATCGTGAGGTTCGGGTAGTACATCGCCGCCATTCCGTTGACGGGATAGTTCGGACCGACCGGAGCGAAACCGGCTGCTGCCGTGTACGGCCCACCGTTGAGCTCGTTGCGTATTCCGTTGCGCTCGCTGGTATATCCAAAGCGAAATTCGTTGAGCAGGCTCGGCGTAAATGCGTAGACGAGAGAGCTAGCCAGGATTCTGTAGTCGTCGAAATCGGTGACGGAAGGTACGTTCAGGTCCTGAGGAGACAGACTCGTAATGTTCTTGAAGGTGTATCTCGCGAAGCCCTGCAGCTTCTGACTAAAGCGGTGATCAATGCGGGCGTCGAATTGGTTCGAGTGGTAGCTGCTGTCTCGATTGTCGGAGTAGTTGTAACCCAGTCCGGCCTCGGCCGCTGCAAGAGTCTGATAGTTGCCGGCATTTGGCGCGGGAAAGAAACCCAGAAACGGATTGGCCGATGCGTTGATGGGCGTAACTTTGTTGTTCGGGTAAATTCCGCCGGTGTAGGGATTGAAGAGCCACGTTGATGGATTTGCTGGGTCGAAGGGGATCTCCTGGCTGAAATTGCCTGCCAGCATGGCCTGCGTGGGGACGAGATCCTGGATGGTGGACTGCTTGGGAAAGTGGAATCCTTCGTAAGCTCCGAAGAAGAAAGTCTTGTTGCGGCCGTTATAAAGGTGCGGGATAATGACCGGACCGCCGCCGCTGCCTCCAAAGTCGTTGCCTATCTTCTTCGGCTTTTCGACCTGGCCGGTAGCAGGATTCACGGGGGTTCCATAAGCAACTGCATCGAGAGCGGCGTTCTGGTGATACCAGAAGAGCGACCCGTGCAGCTGATCGGTGCCGGCTTTGGTAACGGTGGTGATCTCGCCGGCCTGGCCGAACTCGGCGTTATTGCTCACGCCTTCGACGCGGATCTCCGCGATTGACTCGGTCGATGGAAACGCATCCGAGAGCGGTGCATTGCTGGTCATGTTCTGCGTTGAGATGCCGTCGACCGAGGTTTCCGTCTGGAACGGTTGACCTCCCTGCACAGAGAAATTGAGGCCGTTGTCAGACTGCACGCCCGGAAGAACCTGAACCACATTGAGGGGACTGGTGCTTCCGCTGGCGCGATAGTTGGCGGGCAGACTCATCACACTCTGCGCATTCAACGTGGCAGCAATGGAGGGAGTTTCGGTCTCGATGACGCCCGCCGTGCTTGCGTCCACCGTGACTTCCTGCTGGGCCGTGCCGACGTCGAGAGTCACATCGACGCGCAATTGCTGTCGCGCCGCCAACGCCAGATCGGAGACGAGCTTGCGTTGAAAGCCAGGCTTCGAGACCTCTACCTCATATCTTCCGGGAGGAAGATCGGAGGCCTGGAAATCGCCGCTTGCATCGGCCTTAAAGGCTGTCGAGTTTCTCGTGTCGATGTTGATGATGACCAGGCGCGCGTCGGGAATGACGGCGCCGCCCTGATCCTTGACTGTGCCCAGGATCGTGGACTGGATGGATTGTGAGATCAAAAGGACCGGATTCAGGAGCGAGACCAGAATCAGGGGCAGGAGACGGCAACGACGGTAGTTCATGGCACCTCAGACTCAAACTAAGATATATGAGCAATGCTCGTATCAGCAAGATGTTTTTTATGATTTTTTTTGTTGCCTTGCCACGTCCGTATAAGCCCGGGGCACTCGATCTCGTGCTGATTGTTGCTGGATACACTGGGTTTGTCGGTCCTAAGAGCAAGGAACTGCCCCACCGTTGACATAATGAGCATTGAACATGTTTCTGGAAGTAACATCTACTAGCGTATATATTCATGGCAAGGCTCAGGCGGTGGATGCGGAACGGGTATTCCGGCGAGCCGCTTGCGTGAGGAGACAGATGGTGGAAGCTGAGAACAGAACGCAAATAAAACGTGTACCGCGTCAGGAACGAAGTCAGACTCGATTTGAGCAGGTATTGGAGGCCGCGGTCCGGTTGTTTGCGGCACGCGGCTATGAGAGCGTTTCCATGCGAGAGATTGCCCGCGAGTCGAGGATGCCGATCGCTTCTGTCTACCAATACTTTCCGACGAAACTGGCGATCGTGCGCGAGATGTGGACCCGCTATACCTCAACGATTTCGAAGACCCTGGAGGATGCGATCCGGCGCTCCATTCTGGAGGGAAACGACCGGTCGAATGAGCTGATCGGGTTCATTGTCGATCGGATGGCCGAACTGCAGGCTTCCAACCCGGCCTTCATCGAGATTTGGAGCTGTGTCGCAGCGTCGATCGAGTTGCGAGCGCTGAACGTAGAGGACACGCTTCAAAATGCGCGCCTGATTGCCGGCTTCCTCGAGAAGATGCATCCGGATGCCGAGCCTGGCGCCCTTTTTGACCGTGCGTTGATCGCTATTGAAATGTCCAGTGCCACGACCCGGCTTGCGCTATCACTGCCAGAGCCGCATCGCTCCCGCATCCTGCTATCACTGAAGGCGGCAATTGCTGTGCTTGTCGATCCGGCGAGTATGAACACGCACGCGTCTACCCTCATTAAGACCAGCCGCGCAGGCGGACTTCGTCGGGCAACATCGAACAAAAAAGCTGCGGCCGGATCGCGACCGGCGGCCAAACGCAAAGCCGGGACGAGGTAGCTGCACGCTACAGCTCAGGCAATGCTCATGGCAGGGAAACTGAAAGACGGCGCTCGCGCAGACGGCGCAGCATGACCACGCCATAGAGCCCGAGCGCCACAGTATTCAGCACGAGAACGAACATGCCAACGGAAGCTGCGCCCAAGGCGGCACCGATACTTGCCCCGACGCCCGGGCCGATGCCATTGCCGAGAGTCACCAGTGCTGTGCCCATCGCAACCGCTCTTCCCATGCGATCAAGGCTGGCCGCGACGGCAAGCTGGTAAATGACCGAGGAGAGATTGGTAAGCGATTGCAGGGCATTCGCTGCCAGATAGACCCAGGGAACGGCAATAGTGCTGACGAGAGCAATCGACAGCGCATTGAAGGCAAGCAAAGCGAATAACGGGGTAAACCGGCCGAAGCGGTCACCCGCCCAGGCGGCTCCTACAGCGCCGAGTATTAGAATCAGAGTGGCAACCGATAGGATGACGCCGATGGCGTGACCGTTGAAACCGGCGTTGATCCCGAAGGTTTCCTGCAGGCTCCAGAAGGCGCCCTGTCCCAGCTGTGTGAAGAAGATGGCTATGACGACAAGCAGCGCCGGTGTGGCGATGGGTGAGTTCGGAGCCTGCCGTTGGGTTGACAGCCGCCTGGGCGGAGAAGGAAGGCGTGACAGCAGGTACGTTCCGGTCAGACAAACGAGCAGGAGACACGCGTAGGGCGCGCGGTATCCGATCCTGTCGATGAGGTACGGCAACACAGCGAGCCAAACGGCAGCGTTGACAATCGAGGAGATGGTCACAATCGCGATCAGGCGTTCCCGGTCGATGCCGCGGGCGAGCACACTTGTTGCCTCGGCGCCGACCACGCCTGCGCCGATTCCCGCCAGAAGACGGGCGACAAAAAGCAGCGGGAGCGCGGGAGAGATGAGCGCGAGCACCGTGCCTATAACTGCGAGAAGACCACCCGATATAGCCCAGCGCCGCGCTGAATGGGGATGGCCCCACGCAGACAGGCTCAAAGTGGTCAGCGCCGATACCACGAGTTCTATGCTCAGAAGAAGTCCGGCGGCTTTCGCCGAGAGGGCGGCATGAACTCTGAGTGCTTCGATGAAAAGAGGAATAAGAAAGAGACTCGTGCCGACGATGAGCTGCGCTCCGATCACCGGGAGAATGAGGGCCCTGTCGCGCCTGTGCGGCAGAATGCCCCTTAACATGCGAATCCAAAGCGAGCGCACTGCCCGGCGGGGTTTGACCGCTCTAAAAATATGACCATTGATCGACTTTTATTAAAGATGCGTTACTTTATGAGTGTCAAGCGCGAATTGACCTGAGAGCCGCATAATTGATGTCGTCACTTGTCAGGCTTATAGTTCTGCGACCCACGCGGCTAGTTGACAAATATGACTATCGCTCATATTATTTCGAAATGGACAGGAGGCCCCGAGGCTCCAGGGCAGAAGAGATTCTGCTATTTGCCGCTTGAACGAAGCGGGCACAATGTGTAACTGGGGCCCGGCCCATGATGGGAGAGGCTTGGGTGGGAGCGCGTCATAACCGATTCATTCTGGCCGCCGATCTGGGGACGTCGGGCTGCAAGTGCGCGCTGGTCGGTCACGACGGAGTCGTCCATCACTGGTCCTTCCGTGCGCTTCCCTTACACGTGGTCGATCAGGTGGGCGCAGAGCAGGCGCCGGAAGATTGGTGGAGCGCGTTCGTCGAGGCTGCCCGGGAACTGATTGCAACGCTGCCCGAGGTGGGCGGAGAAATCGCGGCCATCTGTTGCTCTTGCCAGGGTGAGTGCACGGTTGCGGTCGATCATGAAGGGCGGCCCTTGCATCGGGCAATGTTGTGGCTCGACATGCGCGGCGCTCCGATGATCCGACGCCGGGTGGGGGGAAGCAAGCTGGCAGTGGCCGGATACGATCCCGTCAAGCTGCGGCGCTGGGTCAACCGAACCGGCGGCGCTCCGGCTTTGTCGGGGAAAGACCCTGCGGGACACATGGCTTTTATTCAGGAGATGTGGCCGGAGGTCTACCAACGGACCTACAAGTTCCTGAACTGTCTCGACTACATGAACTTGCGCCTCACCGGCCGCTTCGTTGCGACGGTGGATTCGATTCTGACTTCGTGGGTCACGGATAACCGCGATGCCGGCAACATCCACTACGACCGAACGCTGATTAGGCAATGTGGCATAGATGAGGAGAAGCTTCCTGAAATTGCGCGTTGCACGGCGGTCATCGGGGCCCTGTGCGCACGGGCCGCGCAAGAACTCGGACTTCCGAAGGAGACTCCGGTAGTGGGAGGCGCAGTGGACAATTCGGCTGCAGCGGTCGGGTCGGGTGCAGTCCGGGACGGCGAGGCGCACCTTTATATCGGCACGTCGTCGTGGATCGGCGCGCATGTTCCCTTCAAGAAGACCGACGTGTTTCGGCAGATCGCATCGGTGCCTTGCGCCGTGAACGGCCGATACCTGGCGATGGCGCTTCAGTCATCGGCGGGCGCGAATCTTTCCTTTCTCTGCGACAAGGTTCTCTTCCATCAGGATGGGTTCAGCATAGAACGGCCTCGGGATGCCTATTCGACCCTGGAGAAGATCGCGGAAGGAGTTCCGCCGGGCGCTCGAGGGCTGCTTTATTTGCCGTGGATGTTTGGAGAGCGCAGCCCAGTCGATAATCCGAGTCTGCGCGCAGGCTTCCTGAATCTCTCGTTGGAGCATACCCGCGAAGACATGATCCGAGCTGTACTAGAGGGTGTTGCGCTTAACACACGCTGGATGCTTGTGCCCTTCCAACGCTTTCTGAAAAAGCCAATTGAGGAAATCACCATGGTTGGCGGCGGCGCTACCTCAGATCTCTGGTGCCAGATATTTGCGGACATACTGAACCTTCGTGTTCGCCAGGTAGAGTCTCCTATTCAGGCGAACGCTGTGGGCGCGGGGCTCATCGGTTTTGTGGGCGTCGGCGCACTTTCTTATGGCGACATTCCGGGACTGACTCGGATGCGCCGCGTCTATCTGCCCGATCCAGGAACGAGGGCGGTCTATGACGAACTCTTCGAAACCTTCAAGTTTGCATACCGGCGACTTGCTCCGTTGTATCTGAGATTGAATTCAGGGAAGCAGGTACAGCGATGAACTTCAAGGACGCGCGCCGCGAGGTGGTTGCAATCTGCCTGGAACTTGCCGACAGCGGATACCTTGCAGGAACGGGAGGCAATGTAGCCTGCCGCATCGACGATGTGCACTTCGCGGTCACACCGTCGGCGTCCGATTACTACGCGATGCGGCCGGAAGATATCTGCGTGCTCCGGCTAAGCGATCTTGCGCGCGTCGATGGCGACCGGAAGCCTTCTGTCGAATACCGGCTGCACGCAGGCATTTTGCGTGCACGCCAGGATTGCAGGGCCAGCATTCACACGCACCAGCCAATTGCCAGCGCTTATACGCTGCTCGGGCGCGACCTTGACATTCGGCCCCCGGCTCATCAAGAGCTTCTCGGCCAGAAGGCTGCTCTCGTAAGCTATGCGCCTTCGGGTACACGCTGGCTTGCGTCGAACCTGCAGAAGGTGCTAAGGCAGGAGATCAACGCCTATCTATTGCGCAATCACGGAGTGGTTTGCTGCGGGCCGTCTCTTCGCGAGACTGTGACCCGCGTAAAGGCACTGGAGTTAGCCTGCAGCAGTTTTTTCCGCGAAGCAATTGAGCATCGGACCGCCTCGGGCCGTGAAGTATCGTCGCCCGAGGTTCTCGACCTGCTTCGCCATTCTGAAGAATTGGAGTCTGTACATTGAACACAACGAGCACCACACTGGTCCCAATCGAAATCAAGGCGTTGAAGGCCGGATACGGTATCTCCGAGTGGCCCGATACGGACGACATATACACGCGTCTCGAGGAGCTGGTGAAGCAACCGATTCGCCCCATCCGCCCGGAACATATGGAGACAGTTCTCGGGTATTTCGAGGAGAAATGCAGACGGTCGAGGCGCTTATCGCAACGGGCCGAAATGGTGATTCCCGGCGGCATTCAGCACAACCTTGCCTTTAACTATCCGTTCCCGCTTGCGATTGACGGCGCGAAGGATGCTTATCTCACGGACGTTGACGGCAATTGTTATATCGACTTCCTCAAGGCGGGCGGCCCGACACTGCTTGACTCGAACAACGCGTCTGTCCGGAACCATGTGCATGCGCTGCTTGACAGTTGCGGTCCCGTAACCGGACTGCTGCACGAGTATGAAGTAAAACTGGCGGAGCTGATCCGCGAGGCGATGCCCGGGGTCGAGATGTTCCGCATGCTGGGGTCGGGGACGGAAGCGGTGATGGCGGCGATTCGGCTGGCCCGCGCCTATACAGGCCGGAAGTGGGTCATCAAGATCGGCGGCGCCTATCACGGGTGGAGCGACCAGATGGTTTATGGCATGCGCATCCCCGGGACAGGCCGAAGAGAGGCTGTCGGCATACCGCGGGAGTCGACCGCACATATCCAGGAGCGCTTCCCCAACGATCTGGAGGCGCTCCGGCGGACTCTGTGGCTGAACCGGTTCAGAGGTGGAACAGCAGCGGTCATCGTCGAGCCGCTGGGGCCGGAGAGCGGCACGCGGCCCGTCCATCGCGATTTCAACTCTGAGTTGCGAAAGCTCTGCAGCGAATTCGACGCATTGCTGATCTTCGACGAGGTAGTTACGGGCTTTCGTGTTGGCATGGGGGGCGCGCAAGGCTATTTTGGCGTCACCCCGGACATCACTGTGCTTGGCAAGTGCCTGACGGGAGGCTATCCGATGGCTGGAGGCATCGGGGGACGCCGCGAAGTGATGTTACTGCTGGCCGGCGGCATCGGGTCTACGAAGAAGCGTGCGTTTGTAGGAGGAACGCTGACGGCCAATCCACTCTCTTCCGCTGCGGGCTGTTTTTCCATTCAGGAGATGCGGCGCACGAATGCCGCTGTGAAGGCCGGGCGGGCGGGTGACCGACTGCGGAAGGGACTGAGCGAAATTATTCAGCGCCTTGGTTTGCCGTATGTGGCCTATAACCAGGGCTCGATCGTGCACCTGCAAACCTCTGGAGTGATGCTCATGAGCATGCGGAATCCCCTCAAGGTGATGAGGGAAGCAGGAATCCGCAAGCACATGATGGAAGAGATGGGAGCGGCTTTTACCGCGCGTGGAATCATCACTCTGGCTGGAAGCCGTATCTACACCGGCCTTGCAGATACCGATGCGGTGATCGACGATGCGCTAAACCGCCTCGAAGACGTTCTGAAGCTGGTCTAGCGAGGAGCTATCGTGCAATTATCGCGGATCGATTTGCAATTTCTGGAAGGATGCTGGCGGCTCGCCGCTAAGAGCTTCCTCAACACCTCGGCAGATAGCTTTTCCATGCGGATTCCAGGTCAAACAAAAATGCTTTTCGCATCCGGACTTAAAGACTGGAAGCAGATTGAATTTGCAGATATCCATGCGACCTCGCTCTTCTCCGGCGGAAACCCAGCTAGTCTCCACACGGCTATTTATCGGGACCGCGCCGATGCCGGCGCAGTGGCGATCTCCAGCCCTGAAGGTGCTCGCCTCCTTGCGAAACATGGAGGTCTCCTGCCGCATCTTTTCGACGAGCAGGCGAGGCATATCGGCGGATCTGTAGGACCGCTACCGGATGAGGAGCGCGTGCACCGAGACATGCTCCGGAAGACGCTCAGCAAAGGCGCCAATGCGGTGCTTCTGGGAGAGCGATTGCTCTGCCTGGGAATGACCTGTGAACGCGTTCTGTTCAATGCGGAACTTTACGAGAAGTGCGCGCGGGCTTACGTGATCGCGAAGGAGTCTGGTGGCAGAGTTGGGCGCATACCGGGATGGGTCCGGTTTATCGCAAACCGGCGCCTTCTGAGAAATGAACGAGATGCAGCGGCAAGCTATCGCAATGGGTGCATGCCTGAAGGCATAAACGCGTATTGAACAAATCAGATAAACAATCCACTCCTTACCTAACCAGGCTGAATATTAATGACCTCACTTATCCATAAGATCATCATGAAGTGGCCGCCCCATCGACACTTGCTTGCCATGGCGCTCGCCACATGTGTTGTCCCCTGTTGCGCACAGACACAACCGCAGTTCGTCTCAATGCCTCAGTACTCCATTACCATTACGCCTGGCGATCAGCCCGAAGAGCCTCCGCAATTAATGCTCAGGCGTGACGGTCAGACTGTTTTCAAAATGCCCCTCATTGCCGGATTAGGGTCTCCTTCCAGCGAAGAAAAGCTGGCCCAGGTCACTTACTCGCTGCGTAAAACAGGCGACGGCACATTTGAATTGAACGCGAAAGCAAAAAGCAGCTTGTGGACGGACCGTAGATTTCAGTGGCGTTTCTTTCCAGACCACATTGAATTCCAGCAATTCGCCAACGGATCAGGCAAACTCGGGCACTGCTACTTTCTCTCAAACGGAATTTCCGGCGTCTGGGACAAAGGCACGACAGATGGTCATGAGTGGACCACTGGCATCTATGCTGACCGTTACTTCGCGCCGGATCCGAACCACGCGAGTCAGTTTGAATTCAACATCGCCATGCCTCAGATTCTGGGTTTCAGCTACGGCCGCGATGAAAGCTCTGCGCGGGACTTTCGTCCCGAACGCATGACCGACCTCTTTGCACCGCCGCCACTTTTCCTTGCGTTTCACCTCGACAAGACATGGACTGGCATCGGTATCGGAACCAAACCCGGTGATTACCAGTTTCCCGCACTCGAATACTCCGGCTTACGCTACGCAGGGGCGTCGTTCTACGTTGACTACATGGGCTATCGCTCTGTCGATGGCGGCTTTGCATCGCCTGTACTATCCATGAACATGGCCTACACTCCGCTGGACGCGCTCCAGGGCTACACCGCATGGCTTACAGCAAATGGATTCGCAACCTCATCCGTTACAAAAGACATCTTTTGGCATCACCTTCCCATCTTCTGCGGCTGGGCCGAGCAGACAGTTGAATCAGTCCCTCAGGGCGGCGCACCCAACAAGCTATCCACACAGGCAAATTACGAAAAATGGTTGGCCATACTCGACGAGCGCGGCCTCCCCGTCGGAACAGTTGTGATCGACGACAAATGGCAGCAAGGCTACGGTACCTTTGAAGTGGATCAACAGAAGTGGCCCGATCTGAAAGGCTTCATCTCCGCGCAACACGCAAAAGGACGTCACGTGCTTCTTTGGGTTCCGGTCGCTGACTCGGATGGACTCCCGTCGTCGCTCTGCGTGACTTACCAGGCCAAGTGCGTCATCGCTGACGTGGGTAAGCCTGAATATGAAGCGTGGCTGCGCCCCCGCATCCGCCATCTCGTCGACGATCTCGGGGTCGACGGCTTTAAGGAGGACTGGGTGGAAGTACCTGCAGCTCCGGGATTGCCGCTCACCGGCTCGGCCACAGGCATTGAATTTGCCCGCCGCTTCCAGTCCATCCTTTACAGCGAGACGCACAGATGGAAGCCTGACGCTATGGTAGAAACGCAAACTACCAACGCGCTCTTTCGCGAATCATCTGACGTTATCCGCCTTAACGATATCTTTTACTCCAGCCGCAACGTCACCGAAATGATGCGCCTTCGCGCCCGCATCGCAAACATTACCGGGTGGCCACTTGTCGATACTGACAACGCCTCCTCCACCAACCTGAAAGAGTGGTGGAACTACATGCAGGCACAGCCATCGATCGGAATTCCCGCCCTATATTTCGTCACTAGCACCGAGGCAACACAGGAGAGCCCATCGGATGCCGACTGGAGTTATCTCGCCAATCTCTGGCGTCAATACATTGCGTCACTGAAAAGATGACCATCCGCAAGGAAAGGTTTCATTGCGAAGTGTGCACCGCGGATTGTGAGCAACAACGCGCCTTTCAACAGGAATTTTCTGGAGGGCGTCATGGCAATCGCAGACCGCCATGGTCTTCCTATCGTTGTGCGGGTTACAAGCGCTTCTACGAATTGAAAAACATTTTGAGGTGTGCCGACCCGGGAACACGCGACCTACCGTGCCATTTCAGCCGTACTGCCTCGTCTGGCCGACAGTGCCTCAGTGAACCACATGAGTTCGTCAAAGAAATTCCCGGCCCGGTCAGTGAATGTAGGATCGGCTGGTTTGCCCTCGACATCAAACGACGTTTTCACGTCGCCCACCATCAGGCTGGCAGGAATGGGAACGCCGCCCAGATGCAAAACTACCTGCCGTAATCCGTCAAGGCAGAGAATACCGCCGGTCTCGACAGCGGAAACGGTGACAATTCCGAACGGCTTGCGCTTGTATTCGGATTTCAGGTAATCAAGAGCGTTCTTAAGTACGCCGGGATATCCACCGCTATACTCCGGCGTTACGATGACGATTGAGTCAGCCTGATTGATTTTGGCGCTGAACTCCAGCACGCTGGCGGGTGCGTCGTCACGGAACCTGAGGCGTTCTTCCATCATGGGCAGGTTCAGTTCCTTTAAATCCAAAAGTTCGGTGCGCACCTGATCCAATTGTGTTAGCCAGTCGAGCACAAACTTAGCAACTTTGGCGCTCTGTCTGTTCCGCCTGGTACTACCGAGAATCACTGGAATGAAGTACATCTACGCGTGCCTTTCTGAACCCCCAAGTGAATCGCCCAACATACACTACATGGTTGCGTCCTGGAGTGTCACTCACCCTTTCCAGGCCTTGCCTTGGTCGCCTCTAGGGTACGGCGCCGCTCTATCGATCTCAATGTGAGTTCCAATACCAATGCGCCGAGAATCTGATCTATGTGCGGCTCAGCCGGATTGAAGCAAAATCGGCGATACGCTCTGAGCAGCGCGCGACTATCAATCAATCCCTGCGCTTGCAGCAGCGAATCTCTGAAAACGTCTTCGATAACAGTTGCCGCCGCCGTTCGAAGGGCGTGGTTCATGACGCCATCAAAGGTTTCCAGGTGCTCTGGTTTGGGAAAGGCTACGCGCTTGGAGAAACCGAAGCTGGCTAGCACTTCAGAATGAATTTTGCGTTGGTGACGCCAGGCGAGCGGCAACTTACGGCAGAACTCCACCAGTTCAGGAGTGGTCAATGGGCTGACTGGCCACACTCCCTTGCGTAGATAAACCGGCGCCACGGCGGCGGCCGATTCCATGACAGACGTATAGGACAGGGCTTGCGGCGCATCGTCAATCCGATGGCGCTGCTTATAGGCCTCCACGACCCGGTCATTGACGAACTCCGGAACACCGCTCGAGAAGACACGGTGAATATCGCCATCTCTATCCTGCTCATCCGCAGACAATTCACCATATTGATAAGAACACAGCTCGTCGCCGCCCATGCCGGTGTAGATGACACTCGGCCCATCGGCGCGAAGTAATCCGAGTAGATGCGTTACAGCCTCCTCGTAGTATTCACCCCACATCACTGTGCCGTCGCCACGAACGCGATGACTTTCCGGGTTAAAAGGTGGGTAGTCCTGGCACGGAAATTCGCGATCGCGTAATCCGGCACGCCTGACCACTTCGTGGCGGCGTTGGCGCTGATATTCGCCGGGCAGACCGGGCATGATCATCCCGTAGGAGAAAGCAGCCGGCGCTGGTAAAGTGGCGGCGACGGCAGCGATCAACGACGAATCCAGGCCGCCGCTGACCTCGATCGCAATCGGCTGCAGCTCGTCATAGCGCGAGCGGCGCATCGACGCCTCAAGGATCTCGCGAAAGGATGCCACCACGTCAGCGCCCGATCGCAAGCGATGCGCCACAGAGTGGTCGAGCCAAGGAGGATAGGTGATAATCACTCGCTTGAATGGCGCACGCCAGTATGCTCTTGCGCGTTCGGTAAGTCTGGCGATCTCTGGAAAGATAGTTCTCCGCGAATATGGATGGCCCAGGCTAAGCAGGTATTGCGACGCGAAATAGATATCGAGATCAGCCGACCGCAAATGCGGATACAGATCGGCTACATCCCAGCTGGCGCGCAGCACGTCAGGCGCCATGTGAAGATATAGCGGCGCGGTGCCCCAACTTCCCGCCGCGAGCTTGACTGTATTGCCGATCACCAGCGACACGAAGTCAAGCGGCCACTTTCGCGTCTCGTCAAGCCACTGGTCCAGATCCCGTTCTGTCGTCCGGGTGATCTCGCCGGGAGTTTCGTTGTCAGCAGCGGCTTGCGGCACACCGGCGGTGCGCTCTCGCACGACCACCGCGGTACGGCTGGGCGAACAACGCAGTTCGGCGTGGAGCGCATTGTGTCGATAAGGGTGAACTGCACTTCGACCCGCCGCCCAGCCTTGAGGAATTACGCGCCAAGGGCAACCCAGGTCGCTTGCGTGAAGCTCCATCCACAACATGATTTGTGCCCTTTGCCCGTTCTGTGGTGTCTACGCTCTACAGTAACTTAAAAGTTGGACTGGGTAAGCACCAAAGGCGATCAGACTTAGCTAGCCCTTACTCGTTGAATCGCCCGTACGGCCCGACTTGGCAACTGGCAGCTGCAACTCTTGGCCGAGCTTCTTCTTGCCCTTGCTATCGAGCGCTCCGCCTCTCTTTTGCGGCGGCTCGCTCTTCCGCTTGGTCTTTGTGTCCCCCGTGCCATATGGCTTACGCCCCAGCTCCAGTGAGGATAATTGCTTCACCCTGCTCTTGGCACTGTCGGTATCGACTTTCTTGCGGGACGGGGCGAACACGTGATCCCCCGTTGGCATACTATTGTTTTTCACCGCAATTCTCCTCGAAAGTGATTGATCGGGTCCTTCTGGCACCTTACGCTCTTCATTGATTCATGACGTCTTCGAGATGGCGTGCCTCAGGAGATGCGACAGATACGGCGGCCTCTAGGACGTTGGGAAAGTGTGCCTTCTTCAGCTGCCTGCCATCACCTCTCTTCACTGGCTGGGCCAGGATACTACCACATGGGGGTCGGACAAAGGAGAAGTACGAAAAAACCACCCCTGGTAGACGAGGACGTCCGGAAACTTGGGATGGTCTAAACAGTTGTCGATCCGGAGAATAGTATCGACAGGTTAGCCCGGAATCGTTGTTGGACAACTCGAAAATGATTTCGCTATAAGAATACGAATCGTTGCACGGTCACATGTAGCCACTAGCAGAAGGAGAAGACCCATGGTGTCATCCCCGCCCCATGACATGCCCCGCATCACTCCCCACCTTTTCTACGACGACGTCGCCGCCGCGATTGACTGGTTGGTAAAAGCTTTTGGTTTTGAAATACGCTTGAGAATGACCGACAAAGATGGCACAGTAGTGCACGGCGACCTGGAGGTGGCGGACAGCCTCGTCATGGTGGGTCTCACCTCCGAGAGCCCAGTACGCGAGAGTCCGCAATCGCTCGGCGGCAAGGTAAGTCAAAGGCTCTACATCTTTGTTGATGATGTGGACGCTCACTATCAGCGTGCACAGAGCGCGGGCGCCAAGATCACCAGCGAACTGGCTGAACAATTCTACGGTGACCGCGTCTACGAGTGTGTGGATCCTGAGGGCCATCGCTGGAAGTTTGCCCAGCACATTCGCGACGTGGATAGCCGAATGCTGAAGAGGCCCAGCTAGGATCAGCGAGTTCCTTACTGGTCACGAGTTCTCATGGTCGAGCGCCCGTTCCCGGCCCTCTAGCTGCCGGATTACGGCGGCGGCCCAAATGCCCGGATATTCGCCTCGAGCTATCGTCTTGTTGCCTATCAGGTTTCCTTCCGTGGGAACTCCGATGACTGAGATGTCCTGGTTAATAATGCCTGCGCGGTCGACCACGAAATTCGAGCCTTCGCTCATGTCGATGGCCCCCGGTAAATACCCGACGCCGTCCGGGCCCAGCGGTCGGTTTTCATAGGCCCTAACCATTCCCCGGCGTTGCAGATTGCGATACAGCGGCGTCGCGTCTGCAGGGAGATTCGTGGACGGATAACGGGCATCGACAAGGATTTGGAACTGTTTGGCCGCTCCGGGGATCTCATCGCACCTAAGCTTGAAGCTACCGAAATTGTCGTCGGTAATTACGCGGGGATTGCGCGCCACGGAGAAATCGACCAGCCCGGCCTTAACCAGCGCCAAAAGCTTTTCGATGTTGATGACCGGAGGTCCAAAGACAACTCTTTTGAAGCGAGGAAAGTAGTACTCGATCAGCTTGCGGTGGGACTCCGGTGTTAAGCCTCCAAACCGTAACACTGAGCCGACTTCTCTTCTCACTTCGTACCAGATGTCGATTGCGGCTTTGATACCGCATCCCGCCTGGCCCCGTCGTGCGCGCGCGATCTCCTGCTCCATGTATGTTTCGACGAAGGAGGCAAATTCTTCTCCGCTATCAAAACGACGGTCACCCACTGGATCAAGAGCGTGGCGATAGTCGAAGGGTTCCTGCCAGGGATGTGCCCGCAGGTAAGCATCGATAACCTGCCGCATCGCTACCCCATCGCTCCCGCACAGTTCCAGATGTTCCCGCGCGGCGCCTTCGCCCATCACCACCCGGTAGTAGTGAAGCTCCATCTCAAGCTCGAACAGCGGCCACAAATCCCTTTCAAGGTCGAGCTTCTCGCCGGCGTTCTTGCGCTTCAGATCGGCCAGAGCCGTCGGTGAAAAGAAGGTGAGCGGCCGCATGAATTCGCCTAGATCATCCGCTTTGGGAGTCATAGGCAGACCACTCCGGGAAAATGCGAGGATTGAGAGCGGCTCCCGGCCGCTCGCTGTGTAGAAAGGTGATCCGTCCGCAGATCGTCCGAAGCTCCCGCCACGACCTTCGGTGAGCTCCAGGACGGCGTCAATGAAGGTGAGACCCATGCCCTTGATCGCTACTCTCGCGCCGGTTGGAATCAATGCCATTGATGCAACCACTGGATACACAAAAGGGATGAAATTCAGACCAGGGTGGCGCTTTGCAAAGACTTCGAACCGTTCCTCTTCGGCACCCGGCAAATTGCGGGAATGGCCCGTGGCGAGGAGTAACTTGTCAGCTCGATGCTCCTCCGCGTGACCACTGTCGGCCACAAACTGCATCTGGTAGGACCGCCCGTCCCGTCGGACATCCATTACCTCGCCCACGTGACACGAGACAGTCACCCCAGGCGGCAGGTGCGCGAGGAGGCGATCAAATCCATCGATAAGATAACGGCCAACTACTGCTCTGGACAGATATTCATTCCCGGCCAAGGGAGTGTCCGGCCGAATTCTTTCCTGGTACCAACTCATAAAGTTGGGTCCCCTGCCAGCCACGATGGGCGGATCAACTGCCGTCCACAGATCAATCTCGCCGATACTTACGTTAACCAGAATATATTCGGGCTGCTCGGGATCGTAGATCGGGCTGGCGCCGAAGTGAGCAGAGCGGTTATAGAGATGAACGTGGAGGGAGTTAAGCAACGGTCGTGCATTGACCTCTGCCAATAATCTTTCGAGACAGTATAGGCCTTTGGGGCCCAGCCCCACGATGGCTACGGAGTGGACGGACGGCTTCTCGCTCGATGGTGTTTTGGGAGTCAAACTCTTATCGACCTCGATTGCATTCTCTTTTACGAAAAACACTTACCGCGCGAAAATCGGTACTGAGCAGAATTTTGCCCAGGTGATTATTTCTGCGGACCGTTTAGAAACTCCCCGATGTTAACGGCTATGGTCTGTTGACATCCGCATAGGAAATCGCCAGACTAACCCAAGTTTTGAAGTCCATTGCAATTCTTTTTCTGGCTGAAAACATTGGATTAATCGAGGTGCCACCTTTGAAGAAGCATCGGGAGACTAATCCTAGTCGCTCACCCAATCAACCTCCTTTTGGCGGTATCACTACGTTTAGTCGTCTGCCGCATATTACTCGAATCAACGATCAACGGTTCGATTTGGCCGTGTTGGGAATCCCGTTCGATGGGCTGGTGACCAATCGTCCCGGGGCTCGGTTTGGGCCGAACGCCATTCGCCAATCCTCGATCCGATGTCGCAGCTACAGTCAGCAGATGGAAGTGGGGGTGTACGAGCATCTGCGGGCTGTCGATGTTGGCGATATCGATGTCAACCATTTCGATTATGCCGAGACATTTCGACAAATTGAATTTCGCGTCAACGAACTGCAACAGCAAGGTGCAGCAGTCATGTGCCTGGGCGGCGACCATTCCATCCTCCTGCCCATCCTCCGCGCGACGAGCAGGAAACATCCCCGGCTCACCCTCATCCAGTTCGACGCGCATACGGACACATCCGACGAAGGATGGGGACAGAAGTACCACCACGGCACCCCCGTTCGCAGGGCGATCGAAGAGGGATTGGTCGAGGGGAACCATATCTTCCAAATAGGCATACGCGGATCGATTGGGCGCGCGACCACTAACGACTTTGCCAGGCAGGCGGGAATCCACATGCTCGACATGCGATCGTTTCATGACCCGAAACTACGGGGAGCTTTTCTAGAGACGCTCCAAGAGGTTGCCGGCGCGGATCCCTGTTATCTCACCTTTGACGTCGATGGTATTGATCCGGCCTTCGCTCCGGGAACAGGTACACCGGTGGTGGGCGGACTCACCAGCTTTGAGGCGCTCGATATGATGCGCTCATTCAGAGGACTAAACCTCATCGGCGGTGATGTAGCCGAAGTAGCACCCGCTTACGACTCCTCGGAGATCACCTCGCTGCTCGCAGCTACGCTCGTATTCGAGATCGCGGCACTCATTGCCATTGCGCGGACGCCCTGATTAAAGCAGCCCAGAAGTTGTTTCATCGTGGTGAAGCCATATCTCTGTGGACAACGAGTAGTTGCCAAATCTTTGCCGACCAATCTCGATTCCACGAGATACTCTTTCTTGAGCTTCTCCTGTCCCCAGGATAGAACCATATCCATATTCGGAGTCTGGACCCCGGCGATCTCGGCGATACCCCGAATGACAACCAGACATGGAATATCTTCCAGCAGAAACCGGTGATTGAAGTCTGGAACGTATTGACCATTTTCGGTCTCGATCATCGGATGGGTTCGGCCCTCGTAAAGAGTGTTGGTACGCAACGCAGTCATTAAGTTTGTCTTATCTTTGATCTGACTCCCATAATGAGCGATGTCCCACTGGTACATGGGAATGACTTGAGAAAGGTCAACTGCGGGGTACTCTGCCATGATCCGCCTGCTCGTGGCCATGACTTCGTTACTGATGTTACCGAGTAGTTCTGCGGTCTCCTCGTCGACACCCTGAAAGAAGAGCGGTTTCTCTGTAACCGGCTGGCCATCCCAGTCTTTCCAGCGCCCGTGCATGATTGGGGGGTGGCTATAGGCATTCAGCGACATCAGAGTGATACCGAGCAAATGTCCGGACAAACTCAGCCTGGGCCGTTCGCCCAGCACACGCTGCAGGGCAGTCAGAGGGTCCTTTACTTTGCCTTTTGCGAGGTCGCCGTGAATCGCGCCAACCAATTTCTCCTTGGTTCCATTGATTCTCACTGTTTCGCCAAACTCAACTGTGCGACAACTCCAGGGCAGGGACTCGAAATTCATCACCACGTAGTTTCTTAGTTTTTCACCCAAGGTTTTGCGCACCTCAAATTCAAATCCATTTTGGCCCGGCAGGCCAATAATTATGGATCCCTCCTCCATTTCCGGTTCGATTAACTCGAGGTATCGCGAATGCGCAAACGCGGGCACAGTAATGATGATGAGATCAGATCCGCGAACGGCCTGCTCTGGCTGGTCAGTGACGATGAAGGAGTTGGCCTGCCAAGCGGCGCGACCGTTCTGCCCGTCTTTTCCAACAACGGCCAGGCGCTGCCTGTGCATGATCTCGGTCCATTGTTGAGCCTTGTCAGCACTTTGGCTGAGAACGCGAACTTCGACCCCGGGTTTCGCGGAAGCGACGGCCGCCAAAGCGTGCGCGCCGCTGCCAGTGCCGCAGATGAGAATACGAATCGGTTCAGGCATGTTGCCGTTTGTCTGCCTTTCACGGCCCTTCCTCAAATGAAAATGATTGAGACCTGGCCGTATGATCACCGGAGGAGCAGTTGACTACAGCCTTTTTCTTCGAATGCCATTAACGAGATTCGCCGAGCCGCTCGCGAAGAACGCGGCCGGTTGATGGAGACAGGCTGTTCGCTCGAAGATAGTCCGTCTGATGATTCGTAAAACCAGAAACCGAGTCCCTCGCTTTCTTTACTTGACTGCATTGTCGCAGTCGAAAATCATCCTGCGTTTACCTGAGACTTTGGCTTGCGAAGAGTGTCCCGGACGGAATTGAAGTTGATGGTGATGAAGCTTGCTGGCAGCGACGGAATATTGGTTACGCTCCCTGTACGCGTATTAACCAACGTCACTAGTCTCAGTCTCTTTTCCGCAACTGCTGTTCTTACTTCTCTTATGTACAGAGGCAGGTGGTGCAAAGGTGACATTACCAACAG
This sequence comes from Silvibacterium sp., assembly GCA_049588475.1. Taxonomy (GTDB): domain Bacteria; phylum Acidobacteriota; class Terriglobia; order Terriglobales; family Acidobacteriaceae; genus Silvibacterium. Next base: position 23,978 of record JBAVYX010000450.1, read on the forward strand.
GGCGGCTATGATCAGGAATGCCGCGCTGAGCTGCACCCCATTAGGGACTGGCCCACGCGCCCACCACATAAGAAGGTAGCTGGCAACGATGCCCGAGAGCAAGCTGGAGCAGGAAAATAAGGGCATGCAAAAGGTGTTTTCGCGCCGGTCCAAATAGATAAATGAAAGGAAAATTCCGAGAGCGGCATAAAAGATGCCGATCGCCCAGCCGAATTGGGCGAAGGAATTGCCGAAGAGATGAGTAAATCCGAACCGGAGTTGATCTGCGACGTCGCCGCGGCCAATCACGGCCAGGGTAACCGGGACCAGCACCAAAATTGGCATGGCAACAGCCTGCTCTTCGACAAAGTAGTCGAAGGCGACTTCTCTTTCCCCGGTTTTTGCTATCTGTGTCATGCAGGGGAGGCGTAGAGAGTAACCCGTAAGATAGCCAGCCAGATTCAACAGCGCAGCGAGACCTAGGTGGTAGTTATGGACATCGAAAAACGAGATGATCAGCGCCGACAGACTTAATACCAGGCCAGCCCAGGAAAACCACCGTACCCGGCGGTGGAAAACCCGATCAATAATAGGTGAAATGGTCAACACGCCACCGCGCATCAAAACCAGGGCTAGAATGATGGACACGCCGCTGAAACTATAAGCCAGCGTAGTGGTGATGATGATAGCGGCAAACCCGATCCCGGAAATGAACGTCTGCCGCCTGGGGAAGGGGACATTCAAGCCGAACACCCTGCGCTTCCGCCCATACCGCCACCATCCCATCACCGTGATGAACAGCAGGATTGTAACGGCTGTGGAGATTGTGGCGGAGGCAAGCACCTCGGCTCCGGGGATAGGACGCCCTCCTGTTAGAAGACCTGAGGTCACGCCCTTACTCAATCCGCTGTAGGGTATGTAAGAAAGGAAATACCCTAGAGTGAGTACCCAGATTCCTAAGCCGTGTTGGCGCTTCGTGAGTGTTACAGACATCACAGCCTTCAAATCCATGAGTCTACAGAAACGGTGAATTTGCAGGACTTCTGCTTGGCACGGATGAGGCGGTCACGTGCGGCGAGTGACCTCCCCGGCATGCTCAATGATGTTGCGGAATGTTGCCTTGACAGGCCATAGGATAGCCCTTGGCCGGAACAATTCGAACCAGTTGCATCATGCCTCGATCTTCGTGCGGGAGAATGTGGCAGTGAAGCACAAACGCGCCTATGAAGTCTGGATAGGTCTGCCGGATGGTAATCTTGCCCGGCCAGGTCTGTGTGCCGTCTGCGCTAATCTGCGCAAGCGGTATTGCGATCACATCCTGCCATACGAAGTTATCCTTCGGCGCGTACTTGCTATACGTGACAGGGTTATTAGGGCCAGGGGGCTGGCTGGGGTCGGGCACTGTAGGAGTATCGATTTCAATCACCTGAAATGGATTCACGTGAATGTGGAAGGGGTGAGCTGCGCTAATGGTGTAGTTCTCAAGCACCCAGTCCTGCAACCCGTCGAGCGGCATGCACTGATCAACAATCGGACCCGTCTCTTCGAATTGCTTGTTATTGATCATGAAGTGTGGCAGGTTGTTGGGCGGATCGTCCATGTTGATTTGCTGAAATTTCACAGGCGAGCCAGGATTCGTAATATCGTTCGGGCCGGGTTTGGGAAGATCCAAAAGAAATTTGGGCATCTCGGCCCAAACCGTCGGGAAAGGACCGTTAGGCGGAGTCACTCGGGAGCCTGTCACATTCACAAAAAGGAGCGGAGGCGGGGAACCTGATCCATCATTGTTGTTCAGGGAGACTACACCCACCGGAGTCGGGGGCGCCTGGACTAGCAGGTCGACACGGTTCCCGCTCGATAGGGCCATTCCGCCTGGGAACTGACCACTGAGGATTGGCTGACTGCTGTAGTTGGCCGGACTGAACTGAACGCCATCCTGGGCGGTCTGCTTGAAGACGAATCCCTTGTCTTGGAGCGGTTTGAAGATGGGCGTGATCGTGTCCCCAAATATGGCATTCACCACGCGCCAGAGTTGGACCTCGCCAGGGCGCATCGTAATGGTCGGCGACACTAGGCCGTTGACAAGCATCTGTTCTTTGCCATTCGGCCCGATCCGCTCATAATTCAGAGTGGAGTCAAACTCCTGAACGACGATGACCTTCTCATGGTCCCCGTAAGTATCTCCCCAGCCATAGAATTTCCGGATAACCTGGTCGTAGCCGCCCTCCTGGGTCGATTCAATGATGAGGGCTCCGGCCATACCGTTCACGCTTTGCAGAGAGGTCGAACCATGTTTGTGCGCATGGTACCAATGGGTACCCGGTGCCTGGCCTGCCTTGAACTTCCCTGAACTGTAGTCAGGGACTTCGAAAAAGTTTGGAAACGCGCCCATGAGGTACTGCGGCCACTGGCCCGCGGCGATCATCTGTAGATCTGCGTTTAATAACGACTCGGGTGGAGGCAACTTGTTCCTCGCGGCCTCTGCTGCAGCTTGTTTGTCGTGCTCGCCGATCATCTGCAGTTGCAGCTTTTGATATTTGCCCGGCATCTCGGCCCACGTCTGCGGAATTTTGCCAGAGTCGAAAATTTCGTTGAAGGTAGACGTCCAGTCCGGTTGCTTCACCTGGGGCAGCACTTGCACGAACACATCGTCGCCGACGCCATCCGGACTGGTGTGGGTCCCATGGAAGTGGAGATTTGCGGTGCTGGAGCCATGAAAGCAGTTAGGGAATTTATCCTTCCCTGGATAGGTCGTCCCAACCTTGTCGCACCCGAAACTGGAGAATCCCGGAGGGCTGTTCGTATCAAAGGTATACGGGAACAGGCTGTCGTCGACTTTGTTCAGGAAAGAAATCTCAGCCATGTCGCCGAGGCGCATACGCAGGGTCGGTCCGGGAGCGAGGTCGGGGCTGAAGTTGGGCTTCGGCTGGGTCGGATCCCAACCGCGGAACTGCCGTAACGGTTCCACGCCAACGTTCGGTATCTTGTACTGGCCGCCTGTTAGCTCGATGACCGCACGAAACCTTTTTTCGCTGGGGTGGTCGCGAACCTCGCTTGGATTAGCGAAGGGAGGGCTTCCTAAATTTTGTGCTTGAGTCAACGGGGTGGCCAGGAAAAACAGCCCTGTCATTCCTGCGACGGCGATTGCAACTGCGCCCCCGAATGCTTTGCCCTTGACGTATTGCCCTGATGCCGGCGATGAGTTGCTCATCGATCTCATGCTCGCCCTCTTCACAGGTATCTCCTTCCCGTCGATCATGACCTCTTACACGGTGCTCGCGGGGACTACGATCATCGAATACTGAACCTGCTGTAAGTTCCGCCCGGCTCCGTCGTCGACTGTGAACGTGAAGTTGTAAGTTCCCACTTGGGTAGGGGTGCCGGTCACTGTGATCCCAGAGTTGTTTGTCGAGGCTATCAGCCCTACCCCCGGCCCGATGCTACCCGAGCCCTGCTGAATTATGTTGCCGTTGCTGTCGGTGATCTGAAAGAGTTGCCCGCTGATTTGGTAAGGCGACATTCCACCCACAACAACCTGGACAGACGCGAGGCGAGTGCCTACCGTAGCCTGCGGCAGCGTCGTGGTTCCTGCCCCGAGCACCACAAACACGTTGATGATCCCCTTTTCATTCTCGTGCCCGGTAATTTGGCAACCATACGTATACACAAAGGGAGGATCGGGTGGGGCGACGTTTGGCGGAACCGTGCATTGGCTCGAATTCGGAGAGGGCGCTGGACCGAGTGGATTCGTGGTTGGTGTGGGCCAATGAGCCTCTACCGGATCTTCGTTGGTGAAGTACACAGTCTCTGTGTTATCGATAGAAACAGGCTCAAACATCACAATGTCGTTGCTGCGCACTATATGTATCTGCTTCATCGGTTTTTCTTTCGTTCACCCACCGCCTGGGCGGTTGGAGAAGATAAATTGGGATAATCCAATTCAGAAACCCACACTCCGCAACGACTTCAGGCGGAGTGCGGCTCACACCGTTGACAATGCTTCACGGTATGGCAATGATGGGCTTTTCGCACCCAACTTAGTGCTTTGAACAGGGATCTGGAAGGAAAGGAACATCAACTACTTCATTGATTCTTGGCCGCCATCATTCTGATGCACGGTACCTGGCGTGTCAAGGACTTTCAAATGGCCCGCCAGTGGAACATTGCAGTGTCAGCATAACGATGCTACGCACGGTGTCAGTTATGCGTCTCCACCGACAGGCCACTGTAGGTCCACAGCTGCCCGCTTACTCCGGAACCGCTGTGGCGTCTGCATCAGGGCCAGCAACGGGCAGCCCGCAGCGGGCCGATCAAGGAAATCTGACGCAATATTTTCACGGCCTGATGTTTCCGACCCTCGGCCAAAAGTTCTCCGCGCGCTAGGCCAACATCTAGACACTGGGCCATGATTCGCTCGAATCCGCGAGAGCTAGGTCCAATAGAGCTTGAAGCCCGCGCGGTGCCATCGAACCACCGTTTTCGGTTGAACGAGAATCAGTGCCTGCTTCCAGGGAGACCAGAAGCGACGCAATGTCACCCAGAAAAGTCTGTCGGAAACAGCCATGCGAGGACGAGGATCTCTCCGTTTCAAGACAGCAAGTTGCTCCGGAGGGCGAAATTTTCCAAGAGAAGATCACGGCGAGAACGAAAGAATACGATCACCGAAGCGGGCAGGAGCTTCACCAGGCACAGCATCAGAGCAGGAATGCACGGAGACAGCCCTGACCGGATGCAGGCTCATTTTCATGATTCAACAGCAGATCGCTATTTTGGGCGAGCCTCAGCAAAGCGTCGTATTTTTAGATAACAAAGCGACATTCTAGGCAAGGCCATGAGAGCATCGAAAGATATCCTTGGCTAACAAGACGCAGGCAAGCGTAGGCTCGTGTCTGCGCAGCAATTCGCAGCTTTGATACCGCTTTTGTGATGAACAGAGGCCGGTATTTGAGAGGGAGTTGTTGTGCGCCCGTAACCGGTAGAATACGCCTCGCCGTTGCCAGGTGTTCGTAATATTTCTAGGCTATGGCGAAGAAAACCAAAAGCCGCTACGAGTTACGGGAAAAACTTGGCGAAGGCGGCATGGGTGTCGTATGGCGCGCTTACGACACAGTCCTCGATACAGACGTCGCCCTCAAAATGTTGCTGGATGCGAACGACGCAACAGCGCTCAAGCTCTTCTATGAGGAGTGCCACAAGCAATCTGCTTTAGCACACCCGAACATCGTAGAGATTCGGGATACTGGTGTTTTTGATGAGGACGATCAGCGTCAACCATATCTGGTAATGCCGCTGCTTCGCGGCAATACGCTTGCCGCTATCATTCGGTCGTCACCTCAGCCCCTTTCAACCGAACGCTGCGTCGACATCATCTCTCAAGCATGCCGTGGCTTGCAGGCCGCACATGATTTCGGTCTTTTGCACCGTGACATCAAGCCCAGCAACCTATTTATCCTTGAAGATGATTCAGTAAAAATTATCGATTTCGGCGTTGCTCACCGGCTGGATGTAAGTGCCACCAGAAACCGCAAAGGCACGCTGCTCTATATGTCGCCAGAGCAGCTTTCGATGAAACCGCTCACTCGGGCTTCAGACGTATTCTCGCTAGCTGTTGTCTGTTATGAAGCGATCACTCGAAGGCAGCCCTTTCTTGCCGCTTCCGAGGATGCAGTGATTGAAGCGATTCGGCACTTGAATCCGCCACCGGTTTCGTCAATCAACCCTAAGGTCAGCGTGTCACTTAGCCAGGTACTCTGCAAGGCAATGGCCAAGGATCCCAGGCACCGCTTCGCCAGTGTCAAAGAGTTCGGCGATTACTTGCGCCGTGCGCACTATGACGATTCGCTTGCAGTGTTTGATCCGAGCAAGTTTGCACCGAGACTTGATAAAGCTGCTGAGTCATATCAACAAGGAAATCTTGAGTTCGCACAGGAACTAATCAACGAACTTGAATCGGAAGGCTATCTTACGCAAGAGTTGGAATCTCTCGCTGCGAATGTCAAAGCCGCAATCAAGAAGAAAACGATTGACCATTTGCTTGACAGTGCGCGTGCGCGTGTCCAGGACGGTGAGTATCGACTGGCCTTGCAGCGGGTGAACGAAGCATTGCAAATAGAGCCTCGCATGGAAGACGCTCTTGTACTGCAGCATGATATCGAAGCGCGACGCGCTGAAGCGGATATTGTGGACTGGCTGCGCGTTGGTCAGCAACATCTTGACAAGTTCTCTTTTTCTCATGCGCGTCAAGCGGCCCGGCACATCCTCGAAGTGAGGCCTGGAGAAGAGCGGGCCATGCAATTTCTGTCACAGGTGGAGCGTAGAGAGTCGGAAGTACGGCGGATCCGCGAGCACAAACGTGAGGCATATGCCGCGGCGATCGACGCCGAGAAACGAAATGATATTACAGAGGCGCTGGCCAAGATGAAGGAGGTCCTCGACCTTGAGCGTCAGGCGCCCGATGTGAAGGAACCGGGGCAGCTTGCCACCTACCAAAGTCTTTACAACAGGTTGCACTCCGAGCACGAATCTATTGCTGCGAGCTACGCAGAGGCCAAACAGTCGTTAGAGCGCGGCGACTATGCAGCGGCTGCTAAACTCTGCGACAAGTTTCTGGAAAACTTCCCGCAACATACGCTTTTCAAAGCGCTGAAGTTTGATACCGAGCAACGCTGGCGCCGGGCAATTTCGCTTCGTCTTATTCAAGTGGAGGAGGCCATTGAGAATGAGCCAGATCTTGACCAGTGCGTTCGCATGCTGGAGGAGGTGGTGCGCGAGAGCCCGGAAGTGCCTGAGTTCAGTCGCCTACTTCAGGGCACTCGCGAAAAACGCGATTTGGTCAATGGCATTGTGGGCCGCGCGCACGACCTGGAGGCACGCGAACTCTATGGCGAAGCATTGGTGCAGTGGGAAACGTTGCAGATTATTTATCCAATGTTCCCAGGGCTCAACTTTGAAATTGAAAATATTCGATTGCGGCGGCAGCTAGGGGAACGCATGGCCCGCAAGAACCACTGGATCACGGAGATCAATCAGGCATTGGAGGGAGGTGACTTCGAGGAGGGATTGCGCCTGCTTTCGCCTGCTACTGAGGAATTTCCGGATGATGGAGAGTTCGCCGAGATCAAGGTTTACATTCGCCAGCATCAGGAATTGGCGGAGCAGGCAGAAAAGCTGCTTCGCGAGGGTCGCCGTTGCCTGGATGAAGGCGAGCTTGCGCGTGGTCTCGAAAAACTGCGTGGCGCTTACGAGACAGGCTCGAAAGTAAGGCGAGCCAAACCGGAACTAGTCGAAGGATTGTTGCGCGCTGCTCGTACGAGCCAAACTGATCCACCACAGGCCCGTGCCTATCTACAGGAGATATTGAGCCTCGATCCCGGCAACCATGCGGCTGCTGGCCTGCTGCGCTTTCTTGACGATCAGACGGAGTATCAGCAGGTGGATGAAGCCCTTTCGCAGGCGCGGCAGATGCGCACTAATAACGACTTGAGCGGAGCCATTGCCCTGCTGGAGCGCGCTTGTGCTGAATATCCACGCAATGCTCGTCTGCGGCAGATGTTGAATGAGATGGATGCGAGCCGCATCGAACTGCGTACCCGAGACCTTGAAGTTGTGCGCCGAAAAAGGCTGGAAGCAGACAGCTTGGTTAGCCTGCCCTCTCTCAATGAGCACCTGGCGTTGATTGAGCAGATAACGGACCGCTACAAGAACGATGAGGAATTTCAGAACGAAACACGCATGTTACGCGCCCGTCTGCATACGATCGCGGCTACGGCAGCGCCACAGCAACCACCTCCCGAGCCCGAGACAAAGAATGGCAAAAAGGGGGCACTCTCAGTCGCGTGGAAGAAGACGAACATCGAGCATAAGGGGCTGTTGCGAGCAGTCATCATCAGCGTAGCAGTGCTCCTCGTTGTTGTCGCCGCTGTTTTGTTATCGCGGAAGACGTCTGGACATCCGCGGATTGCGTCGGCTATTCCGGCAGGATCTGCGCTTACAAAGGTTACAATTCGCTCGAATCCGGCAGGTGCGCACATTTTTCATAACGGACAGGAGATTGGAATCGCGTCGCCGACACTCGACGTCGAACTGTCAGCAGGACAAACCATGCTTGAAGCAAAGCTTGACGGATATGAACCGCAATCGAAAACAGTCGATACTTCTGTTGCCGGCCACCGTGCAGAGTTGAATTTTGCGCTGGCACCTGTGAGTCAGAAATTACGCATTGTTGGCGATGGAACCTTGAGCCTCGATGGAGGCTCAGCGATACCACTTTCCATGGGCACATTTTCGAGCGAGATTCCTGCGGGAAGCCACAAGATCCATTGGATCGGCAGAGGCGGATATGATGCGACATTTCATGTTGAGGTCGAGGACGGTAAACCAGCTACAATCGCTGATCCGGTAGGTGCTGGTGGTGGATCTGGGGTGGCGCTTCTGGTGAGTATCGCCTCACAACAGGCGCACATGTACACGACGTCCGCAATGCCGATTGCTGTCGATGGATCCGCGTTGGGTACAGCAAACAGCAGTGGCATCGAAACCGCGCTTCCCATCGGTTTGCACACGATCGTTGCGGGGAAGGAGCCGCACGTTCTGACGGGCAAGGTGGAGAGCGGCACAGATCGTTTGCTGCTGATTGCGTTTGAGAATGCGCCGAATCTCGGCACACTCACAGTCCTGACAGATGTTGATGGTGCTAACCTTCAGCTGCTGCATGGCAAAACCGTTGTGCGTCAGGGCAAGAGCGCAGCAGGCAGGCTGGATATGGCTGATCTACCCGTTGGCAATTACACTTTGCAGGCGTCAGTGCTATCTCCCGGAACTCCTGTAGTTCAGCCAGTGGTCATCAAGAAGGGTCAGAACTCCACGATAACTCTCCAGATCAAGAGGGCTCCGGTGCTGCTGCCACTGCGCGTCAGAACGCTGCCCGGTGCCAACATTCTGATCGATGGCAATTCTGCCGGGACGACTGGAGCGGACGGTTCGTTGCTGCTTTCGGCACTTTCTCTTGGTCCGCACCACATTGAGGCGCGTCGCAGCGGAAAGAGTTCCACCCTCGATGTCAACCTCATTGAAGGACAAGGGAATCCTTATGTGGCCGACCTCAAGCTTGACAAGGGGACGGGCGCTGTCACCGCGCAACTGGATCCAGCCAACAGCACAATGATCGTGTTCAATGCGAGCGGAGAGCAGTTACAAGTGTCTGGGACAACTCTAAATCTGCCAGAAGGCAGGTATCACTTCATCGCGCGTGCGAACGGTTATATCGATCGTAGTGAGACCATAGACATCACAGCTGGCGGCTCAGCCGTGGTTAATCTCAAACTGTCTCCTCTGACTGTGGCTGCTGAAAGTCCGGTGATCACTGGCTGGGCGCCGAACGACTGGACTGCCGATGCAAAAGGTCACACTTTGACACATCGCAGCCCAGATCTCGGTCTCTACGCTGCACAACCAAGCGATGGCAGGTATATCTTTGCGGGAACATTCGGCCACGGCTTCTTATTTGGCAAGCCCAAAGTGGAGTGGGTTGCAAACTACCACGATCCCAATAACTACCTGCTCTTTTCGCTTGAACGAGATGGATTATATCTATTCACAGTTAGCTCAGGAAAGAAAATAGCAAATGGAAGCAGGATAGAATTTCCGCAGCTGTCAAAGTATCAAATCATGTTCCAGGTTTTTCCGGGACATATTGTCACATCGCTTGGTGATGGTCATGGATGGAAACAGCTCAGCGATTGGAGTGGATTCCCGGCACAAATGGACGCAGGCAAGTTTGGTTTTAAGGGGCCGGTAACACTCACCAGCTTCAGCTACAACCGGTAACGGGCGCGAACACATGGAGGGGTTGTGTCAACAATCGCACTGAAAATCCTGGTCAACGGCGAAGACCTCGAATCGGACTTGATGGGACGCAAGGGTACTGTAAATCGAGTTGAGGTGACCAAAGAGCTTAACAGGCATTCATTATGCGAGATAGAGCTTACTCAGACCGCGGGCAGCCGACCGCCAATCGATCAATGGATCGGACGCTCGCTCTCCCTTAAATCAACGGCGTCAGGCACCAAACTCTTTGTCGGTTTTGTTCTTGATGTGAATCTGACATATCAAACATCGGGCAGCTTCAGTGTTGTTATCAAGGGTGTGAGCGCAAGTTACAAACTCGATCTCGCCCCCCGTTACAGATATTATGGGCCGTTTACTGTATCCGATGTTGCGCAGCAAATGGCGGCAGATGAGGGAATCAACATCTCAGTGAAAGCTGGCGGCGGCACGAAGGCTTCGTTGGACCTGGTGCAATGGGGAGAAACTGATTGGCACTTTCTATGGCGGCTATGTGACGATTTCGGAATCTACCTTGTGGCGACAGATGATGGCGCCCGCATCGACACAGGATTCTCAGACAATGGCCCGGACCTCGAGTGGCGCAGTGATCAAGATAATGGATTGGTCGAGTTCTCGGTAGGTGGCTCGCTCGGCGTGGCTTCAATGGATGGGTGTCACTATGACTTCTCCACGTCAAAGAGCCAGACGTTTCAGCAAATATCGCAGGAGCCGACGCTTAGCGGCGCAGTAGATACCTTCACAAGTGCCGTCAAGCAGCAGGCGAGATCGGTCCTCAAGGCGGGCTACAAATCATGGCGCAATCGGGCGAAATCGACGGACGACTACCAGCTATCGCTACGGCAGGAAGCAGAGTGGTCCGTCGGTAGCCGTCTCGTGTGCGGGGGAGTCAGCCGCTGCGAGGCGTTATCTCCGGGGCAGTCTGTGCAGACAAAAGGCGTCCTCGATGGCGAGGGCAAGTACAACATCGTGCGCGTTGTGCATCTCTGGAAGCCTGAGGGATATACCAATCAATTTCAATGCAGCCCGTGGACACAATTCAGATCGCATCCGCATCCTGCACGTCCTGGTGTTGCCGGTGTCTACTCGGCGCGAGTCGCTAACATCGATGATCCTCAGCGTCAGGGGCAGGTGCAGGTTCAGTATTACTGGCAGGAGCAAGGGCAAACCACATGGATCCGCCACTTAACCCCTTATGCCGGTGCTGATCGTGGACTCTTCTTCCGTCCGGAAGTCGGCGATGAAGTGTTGGTTGCATTTGAAGAAGGGGATCCGGAACGGCCAGTAATCCTAGGTTCTGCATGGAACGGGTCAGATGCGATTCCAAACGAGGACTTCTGGGGCGGAGAAACACACAACAACGATGTGAAACGAATTGTTACTAAGAGCGGGCATCGCGTTTCGTTCATTGATAAGCAAGGTGAGGAATCTATTGGGATTGCGACACCTGTACACGCAAAGCTGGTGCTGCATGAGAAAACTGCAGAGACTGGCCGTCCTGCGATTGTGATGAATGTTGAAGATGGGGACCTGATTTTCAATGCACCGAACGGGCGCATTCACTTCCACGCAAAGTACTGGTCGCGCGAAGTAGGCGAATAACAAGGAGAGAATATGGCAGTGTTCGATGGAGGCGTCAAGACGCCACGGCGAGTCGCAGACCCTACTACTGACAAACGAATCAGTTCGGTTGCAAGTCTGGCATTGCCGACGATCAATACGCAAGCAGCATTGCTGTATCCCGGTACGGATGTTTCGGTGGTCCACGGCGATCAACACGTGCAGGTGAACCAGAACCGAATGATGCGAGTCAGCCTGAATCATGATGTAGGCGTTGGGATGAACGAAGTCTATCAAGTGGACATGAACCGCACGATGACGGTCCTGCAAAACTACAACAGAAGCGTGATGATGAATTCTACGATTGGCGTTACCGGAAACTATACAAAAAGCGTGCTTTCCAACTACACAAAAACGATTACCGGTATTTCGGCAAATACCATATTAAGCAGCTACTTCAAGACGGTGCACGCAGATTACACGAAGAGTATTCTCGGTAACTCCGGCAATACGATCAACGGCAGCTACACGAAGACCGTTGAGTCAGATTATGTGAAACAGGTTACGGGACCAGCCACGATTACTGTGATCGGCGATTGCACGAAGACCCTAAAGGCGAACTACTCAAAATCGATAACCGGCACATCTGCAATTAACGTCACAGGAACCTCCAACGAAAACTACACTGGTGACCACAGCCGCATGTACTCGAGCAACCACAAAACATATATCGTGGGCAATGATAACCACACAACTCTTGGTTCAACGTTGTGGTCCAAGATAGGGCCCAAGTTATTTGGGCAAACTGGATGTCATCAACAGCAGCATGATGACACCAGCCAGGAACAGAGAGAGAGTTGGTTCAAGAGCGTCGTGAAAGAGGGTATCGCGGTTGGAGAACAAATTGAACTGATTGGGTTAGGTCAATGCCTTGCAGCCAACAGAATTGAGATGGTGGGAACAGCACTGGAAGGAACTGTTGCAAAGCTGGAATTTGGCAGCATTGCCAACGCCTACAAAGTAACGGTGAATCATGGATTTGTGATTGAGAATGAAGAAAAAGCCGCCCACGAGGAGCTCGTCGCCACTATCAAGGAGAAAATCGCCCCACTCAAAAGCTCTCTTCATGCGGTAAGGAATGATACTGCGGCTATGCATGAGGAGATCGGCGCTATAGGTGAACGGATTCAGCCGGTTAATCTCTTCCTGGGAGTATTGTTTGGAGCGAACCAGTTTGCGATGTAAGGGAAAGGGTTGCGCTCAACGCGATCTTCGAAGCCGGAGGAGGACCCAATGGCTGATGGCATAAGAGTTATTTCGCGGTCGCCTAAAGAAATCTCGGTGCTGTGCCCGCCCGACGGCTCGAATGTGTTGTTTCTGTACATTGGGGTGGCTGCGATTCTTGTCGCCTGCTTTCTTTTTTACAAGCAGCGCGGTTGGACGGCGGGCTTGTGTGTCCTGCTGCCTGGATTGTTCGCTCTGATACTAGGCGCCTACTCACTCACTTCGGTGACGGTAATAAATGTTTCAGCGCAGACAGGCATGTTGACTGTGCACCATACCGTGGCCGGCATTACAGTGAAGAACACTGCGTATCGGATGACGGAAGTGCAAGGGATTCGGGTTGGGTTCATGCGTGGCGGCATGTACCTATATGCTGACCTTGCAAACGGCGGCGCTCCGCAACTGTTGCCAACCTCCTACAGGCGCGGATATCAGCAGGCTGCGGATGCTCTCAACTCTGTTCTCAATTCTTTAGGAGTAGGTATCTCAGACGAAGTCCCTTCTCAATAGGCTCCGATATCGAGGCAGCTAATATGCCGCAAAAGTCCGATTCGACCTCAAGCAGAGAATTGCTGCTTCCCTGGCGCCGGGCTGAGTCTCTTCAAGACACGCTGGTGCTCTGGATTCCGTGCCGCTTTCGGGACATGCCTGATGGCCAGCGTGTGTGGCTCAGCCTCTATCTGGAACGATGGTTTGCCTTGCTTACTTCCGAGCATGGACTTGAGGAGGAGTGCTTTATGCAGTTGGAGACGCTGCAGAAAGAGAAGAAGGTCTGTGATGAGTTCTACGCCAATCTACTCAAAGAGCGGCCGCTCATGGGACGTAGCATTTCTTCAATGCACGACCTACCGAAGAGCACCACGACGGATGAGATCGAACTTCTTACAAAGGGCAAGGTGAAGTATGACTATCACGCAATGAGCGCGTCCCGCACTTGCTGGTTTCGCGGCGGAGATACCGCGGCGTTGCGTGCCACCTATTTAGGATTCGGCGGTATGACGATACTGCTAATACCCAAGTCTGAGGAGAATCAGGAAGATGTCAAACAGCTGCAGCAAATGATCTCCGGGCTAAAGCTTCCCGCATTTTTGCGCAGAGACGACCGCATGGTTGCCATGGTAGAAGGCCTGGACCCACAGAAACCCCTCGAGCCTCCATCCTTCATTCGAAATCATCCGGCAATGGCACAGTTGAATACCGTCATGGGTCCGCAGAAACGAAACCCTCAAAAGCAGTTGCAAAGAGTGATGTTCGGACAAAAGACGAAAGAGATTTTCGGAAGCTCATTGAAGGCAGACCCTGCGTACGCAGGCATTCCGTTTCTATTGCCCAGGCTCTCAAGCGCCATGATATTCCAGGGCACGGTCGAGGAGCGCGCATCCTGGTTTCAACTCTTTGAGGTTTATCTGCGAGAGAGCCCGGAGGACGATGGCATGCTGCTTGCAACGAAGCCGGAGTTTTTATCAGGAATTGTGCAGGTAGTCGCCTCGCTGCGCAAAGATGGTTATAGGTATTGGGAAGGATGACCGAAAAATCACATCAGCAACAAACTGCAACCGGCGAACACCATAACGAGGACACGCGCCTCTACGCTCCCTGTCTCACATTGGAGTGTAGAGGCGCGAATGCGCTCGGCGAGTACTACCTGTTGACGGCCCCTTTAAGTCTTCGGCCAGATTCGTATGATGGAATGCGCGGCTTTCTTGCCAACCTCATCTCGCATTTCGTGATGCACAAGGGCTGCGCTCATGAGAGCTATGTAGCATTGCACCAGACGAAATCACGAGAAATCTTCGAGCTATTCGCGGATCATGCTCCTGCATGGCTGCCTGAAACCATATTAGGCGTATGGACTAATCTTCCGGCTCCGTGCATGATGACGTCCGAGACATTGATGGAGATGGACCCCAGACTCCCGGCAGGTACGCGCATGTACACACTCTTTCGTGTGACCACGGGAGCCAATGCATGCCTGGGTGCGATGGCAACTATGACGGGCACTGGCACAGGCATTCAGATTGTGAGTCAGATAGAAACAGAGAAGCTGTTGAATAATCTGAAGGAGCTCTTCCTCGATTTCATCAAGGAGCGCATCTTTCGGATATTTCCGTGGTACGTTCCATTGCTGAGGATGAAGTCGTTGGAAGAACCAATCACGGCCCTTACAGAGCAGGCACTCACAGGTATTACCTTATACATCCGCGAGAGCCCGGAAGATGGCGGTATCCTCATCCTTTCACGTGAGCCTCTTGAAGAAATTCTTTTGCATATGGGGTGTCAGCGCATCGATTTAACCCAAGGCCTTGGGCAATGGAGGCTACCGGAGTAGATATCAGGACCTTCATAGCTGGATGCGATTGGCACTGATTGCTGTTCAATCTCCAGATGCAAGACGGAAAGCCAATTCTTCAGGAAGTCCGCCTGCCAGTATCTTGTCCTGAACGGTGCGAATGTCATAGTCGACGCGGTAGGACTCAACCACTCTGATGGCGGATCCGTAGATGCACTATGCAACGCGAGCATCGCCATCGCGCGGCTGCTCTACAGCGCCAGGATTCAAAAGATATTTTCGATCCGGAACAATTGCTATCTGGCTTGGAGAAACATTCAGGCGTGACACTTCAAGTGTCGCCAATGCGGCTCTCCGATGAAACCTCCCTGAACATGCTTATGCCCAAAGAAGATCAACTGCTCAGCCGCACACCTTAATCCTATTCCTGCTTCATGCTCGTGAAACGTGTAACGGTCTTCATCATCGGGCGCGCCATGCACAAGGTCAAAGTCTTCTACCAGTACCGGGCCTCGATCGAGATTGTGTAGCCAGTCGACATGTTCATCAAGCAGCTCGTTTCTGGTCCAGTGTGAAGAGCACTGTGCGGCTGAATTGAAAGATGAAAACGTAGCTGCTCCGGAGCAGGCCTTTATCATGATTACCGCGAATGGCCATGTCTGGATGTGCGCGGACCAAGCGGTCACTTCGTTCGGGTTAGGTCCATAGCCCACGATGTCGCCGAGACAAAGAATTGCCTGATATTGCCGGGTCGCAGCATCGCGCAGAACAGCAGTCAAGGCCTCCCAATTGGCGTGACTATCACTCAATATCAGAAAACGCGAAGTTTCTCTCTTGTGATGTGTGGTCAGGGATCTCGGACAAGAGTCTTCGCCGGCTGCTCCTTTGAGGCAGAAGCGGACGGCAGTTCGCTGGTATGGTCAGGGATGGCATCGGCAAGGGGTCCATGAGGGCGTCTTGTTGCATACGATGCGCAGGATCCCAATTTGCGACACTGCCTGCCATGATGGAGCGCGTGATGAGAATGGCATGGACGATCGTCTGCACCGGACGGTAGTTCTTCCAGAGGCAAACGAATCCACTCACTGGGTCAACATTGATGTGCAAGATTGGGCGGACGAAGTAGCCCTCTAGTGGCAGAGAGGGATAGTAACGAGGGTAAACGTAGCGAAGGGCATGCTCTGTTTCGGTCCTGCAGTCGCTTCCTTTTCCAACCCATGCGGGCGATTCCAGCATGATGAAGCGAAATTCATCTTCCAGGCGAGTTATTTGAGCGAATGTCGAGCGATTTGCGTCCGCCAGTGACTCGAGTAGCTGCCATTCTGCATCCATGCGGCGATTGCGCAAATTCATATGCCAGCCTTATCCATTGAGCACTATTGTCGATACGCGAAGGATATCGTTTGCTCGTACTCCCTGTTCTGGGAGGGGAACAGAGAAATCAAGTGAATGACCATTCCAAACAACCTGAGGCTGCCCCTCACCCTTTAGATAATCCCCTCGCTCTCTCAGTTCGAACAGGATCTCGTCAAGCGTGGCGTCGAGTGTTTCTTGCTCGTCGATATCAACGTTGAATTTTTGTTCCGCCCGAACTGTGTCGAAGAGCATCTGATATTTGGGCATCGGGAGTTCTCCTTTTTCTTGCAAAGACTCTGCGCGAAATAAAAGGTATCCGGATTAGCTTTTTACTCTTCGCGCTCCAGCACCGACAAATTCGTTCACATCTGTAGGCAATCCAGGAATGGTCCATGTGCACCGGCTGCATTGACCATTGTTGTCATCCCAGCAGGAACGGCACTGGCTATGCCCGCAGCCTGCGCAAGGCCAATGCGCTACCTTGCCATCTGCGGTGCGAAGACAGAGAGCGCACCGGCCGTTGCGCGTCTGGTAACCGAAGCGCTCCTGCCACCAGGAAAAATCCAGAGGAAAGAGCGGGACTTGATTCGTTTCGCAGAGACGGCATCGACCACGTTCAAATTCCCAGCAGTTCTCACATGCCATCAGGTGGCAGCGCGGGCATGAAAAGGAAAGCAGCCTACGCAATCGAGCGTGACAGAGCTGACACCTTGCCCCACGCAGGCCGATCTTAAGCGCAAGCGCACCCGTCGGAAGCGCCGCTAGTAACGGTGTGGCCCAGGAGACGCGCGGGTAAGTGACACTCGACCCCACTATTCCAAAAGCAAGGCCCAGCAGGCTGGCACCAGCTGCGACAATCGGCGGAAGATAGGCATGCTCTATCTCAAGCGCAAGTACGCGCATGCCTACAAGTATGATCAGGCCGCAGAGAAAGCCACCGGCAAGGTCGGCGATCAGTCCCCATCGCGTGGAAATAAGCTGAACTGCCGCGGCTAGAATGCCAAGCACAGCAAGCAGAACGTTGGTACGGAGTTGCGTCACGAGACACTTCCCGTCAGTTCATTACACAGGCTGTCGCGGATGAGGATGTTGCGACTTCCGCAGAATGGACATGCACCCCATCGACGTACCCATGTAATACGCCGATTTGGAGAAAATTGCCGGTTGCAAGCGCCACATTCTGCAAGTGTGCAGATAGGAAACGGTGCCCCAGATACTTCATCATGAAAGGGACACTCCGCGCTGCGACGGTGTTGGATCGTTTGGGAAACAGGCGATTGATCGAGATCCATGTGTACGGAATAAGACTCTTTTGTTTCTTTTGCAGCAGCAGAAAGAGCAATTTCTACTTGAAGTCCACCTACGATAGAACCCATGGTTGCCGTGCTCGTCCACCCATTGCATTTCTCCTGCTCATCGGCCCAGCAAGCATGTACATCTGATTCCCACATACTTAACAGTGCCGCCCGCCGTTTGTTGGTAAGTAGACAGGCGAAACATGCTGAAGCATCGCCTGCAAACCAGGACACACGCCCAATGCGAGTGCTTATACCTCCGAGACCAGCGTCGCAGACGGGAATTCTATAGCGTGCACCAAGAGCGGCTATCTCTGTACGGGCTAGATCAGTGTCTACACAACTAAAGAGCACATCAGTCTGGAAAAATGGGTCTGGTTCCACGTCGGCGATTTCCACCGGCATCCCGCTCCATTGAGTCTGCGGAAACCAGGTTCGCAGTCGATCAAGAGCGTGCAAAACCTTACTTTGTCCGACAGTGGCGCCTTCGCGAAAGAGGAGGGATCGCGAGACATTCTTTTCCTCGATCGTATCGGCATCTGCGATAAACACCGATTCACAACCCAAAAGTCCAAGGTTCTTCACAACCTCAGAGCCAAGCGTGCCCAAACCTGCGACCAAAACATGGCGAAACACGAAGCACTCTCCATTGGCACCTCTAGGCGAAGAGGTCTGAAGTTTCTATAGTATACAAAGCGCGGAGATACTTGTTGAGTTAGTGGCTTTATCCAATCAACCTAAATACCTTGATACAACATTCCAGCTAAATTGGACACAAAAACGTAGGAATGGACACATCGGCCACCCTCCAAATGAGGACAATTCACAACAGAATGTGAAGTGCGCTGTGCGTGGCGCGGAATGCCCTCCGGGTATTTCAACGGAGTGTTGTGTCTGGAGTCCCAGCTTTCACATGAACATCTATCAAACGCTCTATTTCATGTCGCTCGTGGGAGGCACCGCCGGACTGCTCGCGTGGGCCTCGCAGGCGCTCCTCGTGTTGCTGATACCGGCAGGTTCCCCAGCGTGGCCATCAGCGGTCATAGCTGCCGCACTGCTTGGCGGCTTTATTGGCGGTTTTACCGTGGCCTTTGACGAGAAATGGGCGGGCAATCGTGTGCAAAGGCGCTGGGTTGCGATGGGTGCTGTGATTGGTTTTGCTGCGGGGATGCTTTCAGGTACGCTGCATCTGCCATTGCGCAATGCGCTGCCGAGTGCGCTGCCTTTGGGCACAGTTCTCGGGTGGATGGTGAGTGGGGCTTTAATCGGCGCTGGATTGGGCGCGCGCTGGCTTTCAGTAAATCGCGCACGTCTCGCCCACGGAATGGCGGGCGGAATGTGCGGAGGCTTCCTCGGCGGATTGGTCTTCGGAACTCTCAGCCAGTGGCTGCCTGGCACGTCTCAGGCAGTAGCTTTCGTGCTTACCGGCGCTGGTATCAGTTTTGGCATTGCTTTCGCGCCGATTCTCCTCCGTGACGCAGTGCTGCGATTCGTGAACAGCGGCGACCCGCGAGCGTCCAGCAAGCTAGGAAATAAGGAATGGGCCATTCAGGAGGGAGACGGTTATGTGCTCGGTAGCCAAAGTGCCGATTTATCCAAGTCAACTTACGGCCGTGAAGTAGATATCTATCTTCCAGATGGATCGGTTGCTCCGCGTCATGCTCGCATCTTTGGCCGGGATGGGCGCTTTTATGTAACCCGCCATCCGGATGTTATGTCAGAGGCGGGGCTTCGCCGATTTGTGCTCAAGGCCCAGAACCGCTCTATCACCTCTCCTTACGAGTTGCATGATCAGACGCTGATCGTACTCGGGCGCACTACCCTCATCTTTATTGCGAAGCAGAAAACGGGACAGGCGCGGCGATGAAGAACGCTTTCCGCACGATGGCAGTGATTATCGCCATCACAGGATGGCAGCAGGGCCACGCATACGCGCAGTCCGCCGCCCTTGACTTTCTTACCAAGCCGGTTCTGATCGAGTGTGAGCCGGACGGTGGAGAACCCTGCTTCCGGATGATCTTCGGCTTCGTTGATGAAAATGGAAAACCCATGAACGTGCAGCTTCCTCCTGCTGATCGGTTGGCATCGCATGTAGAAGTGGAGGTAGGCGGGCAGGCGGTGAAGCCATTTTATGCGGTAGCAACTGCGGCCAGATCCAATGCGGCAAGGCGACCCGAGACCACAATGTTGCTTTTTGATATCAGTGGCAGCATGCTGACGAACGATCTTGGAGGGCAGTCACGTTTCGAAGCTGCAAAAGGTGCAGCGGCAGAGTATTTGAAGAATTTTTCCGATGGTCAGGATCGTATAGCGATCGTTCCATTTGCCAGCCAGAACGTGGAAAAAACCATCGTGGCGGCGCGTTTTGTTAGCACCCACGCCGAGGCCCAGGCAGAACTGGATGCCCTGCCCCAACCGGGGCCTCGTAACAATACTGCGCTGTATTCGGCTGTGCGTACAGCCGTGGAAACGCTTCAGCGGCAGCGGCAGCCTGATCGAGAACGGCCGCGCCTGATTCTGTTGACAGATGGCACGAACGATGTTCGTCCGCAGGCTGGAGACGATCCAGGGCTGCTCGCAGGGGCAAGTGGGCTTACAACAGCAGCGACCGCGGTACAGCAATCGGGAGTTGAGGTTCTACCCATAGGGCTTGGCAATCGTCAATCCATCGATGAAGTAGCGATGACGCGTCTGGGAACACGGCCTCCTCTGATCACTTTTGATCTGAACGCGTTGCACAATGCTTTTCAATCACAGCAACTTCCGCAGGACGAAAATCTGACCGTCACGCTTCAAGCCCCGGAGAGCTTTGGTTCGCGCGCGCTTCTTGCCGGGCGAGTCATCCATTTTCGCGCCAAGGTCACCCTATCTGATGGATCGGTGCTGATGGAGAATCGTCAGGCGTTATGGGTTGCGCCACCGGTTGCGACTCCTTCATTTGAGGGCGAAGCAACGGATGCAGAACAGCGCGCTTTCCTGACGAATGCGTCTCTCGATCATGGCTCGATCATGCTGTTCCTGCGTCCATTCTTTGTCTTCGCAGCGTTGGCGGCACTGTTGGCGGTGTTGTGGTTCGGGCTCCCCAGACTACTTTGGCCCGAGCGCTACGACCACCGCGCGGCACGGCCAGTGCGACCGGATTACTGGCCGGGTGTGGAACCTTTGACGCGTCGGGACAGCAAGCCTGCATTTCGGCAGGCGCCGCCGGGTTTCGAGACCGGGGGACGGGGCCCTCGTGCCGCAGTACGCAATCCCGGTGAGCATACCATTGTTCGACCAGTGACAGGATTTGATCCTAATAAAACGCGCTTGAGTTAACGGAGGGAGTTCTATGCCGATCATCGAAGTAAAACGCCAGAGTGTCCGGCCTGCAGTTCGTAAAGTTCCAACGAGCACCTGCGCAGTGGCAATGCCCATGACATTAGAGCGGGTCGGACGAGAGGCCCACTCCGAGAACGAAGAGCCGGAGATGGTGGAATCGCTTCAGCACGCGTTCGAGAAATTCAATCCGCAAATGAAGTTCACGGGAACGGCTCGCGCGGGGGAGACCGAGTTTCACGCAGAAATCCGCTTTCGCAGCATCAAGGATTTTGACCCTTCCAACATCATGACTCGCCAGGAAGTTCGTGCCGAAGATGGTTCTGTAACCTATCTGCGCAACGACCTGGCTGATCTGAAAAACAATCTCGACTTGATGTACCGGCTCAAAGATCGTTGGAAACTGCCTGCAGTGCGTAGGGCATGGAGCAATCCGGAACAGCGCAGGCAGATCATTGCCGCTCTTGCGCAGTTGCGGGATGAACTCGACAAAGTCGTGGAAGGAGAAAAATAAATGGAGACGCTCACAAAATCTACTAGCGAGATTCTGGGGAATGCGCCCGCGCGCGAAGTTTTGCTCGAGATTTTTGCCGACCTGCATCCCGGCCTCATCGATGAAAACCGCCCGATCACTTCTATTTTTTCACCCCAGAGCGCGCGCGAGTTTCTGGCTCAACTTTCTGATGTCACCTCTCTGCTCAACGAGGAGGACAGTTTCGATGAGACTCTGGTGAAGCTGCAATCGCAGATTAACCAGGCCGAAGAAATGCGAGATGAGCTGCTGGAACAGGTGTTTACGCAGTTACGGCCCATCGAGCGAAGCTATCGCCAACTGCAAACCTTCTTTGACAATACAAAAATCTACGATGGCAAACAGAGAAAACCGATTGAGCTTTACATCTGGAATGTCGACCCGCGTGAAATGCAAAACGTATACAGCATGACCGTTGCTGCTATAGAGAATTTCTGCAAGAAGCGCAACGATAACTTCAATTTTCGCGATGACATCTGCAATCTGGTAGTTCCTGGATGGATTAACCAGCTAGTGCGCGAGCGTCTGGAAAGCATTGCGAATCAATGGGGCATGCTGCTTATCACCGACATTGATGACGAGAAATCATTCCAGAACGTGGAACGGAATTTCCGGCCTGGAGGCAAGTACGAATTCCTGAAGCGGCCTGAGGACCGGGCAGCTGCCGACGTTGTCGTCATGGGCTACTTGCAGCTGCGTCCCAAACATTGGTTCGAGAAGAACATCGACAAGGGCGACGACCTGTACGGTCCTCCTTCGGTTGCCTTCGCCGGAGCCGTGGCGCGCACCGACGACAGCGCTGGTATGGCGCAGGGTCCGGTTGGCTCGCGCTTCGGCCAGGTCAGCGGCCCGGAGAAAGCGCGGATCGAACCGCTCATCAGCGAAATGGAGCATATCAGTATGGAGCGTCAGCTCATCCCGGTCATTCGTGATGCCGATAACAAGCTCTGCTTCTTTGGGTGCAGAACGCTCGCCGATGATCCCTACGGCGTATATAAGTTTTTTACGTCGTACCGCATCATCCGCTATATCGAGCGATGCTGCCGGCATTATCTGTTACAGGTAGCCGGACAAGTACTTACACGTGAGTTTATCGATGAAGCCATTGAAAAGCCGATCGCACGGATGTTGCAGGAGCAGGTGGAGGCGGGCACTCTTCTTGATTTCAAATTGGAGATCGATCGTGACGCGAACAAACGCATGCAGGGCATTTGCGATATGAAGCTGGAGATCATGCCGACAGGACCAGGTGAGAGCTTTCGCCTCAAGATCGATACGCCCGAGTTTGCTTCTGAAGGAGCAAAGCAGGAGCCGGCGGGCCGGTAGTTGTATTGCGGAAAGCAGACAGATCTGAGCATGTGGATTGACCGCATACTTAGCATTCTCCGGCAGAAGCTCGGCCGGCGGCCTGAAGTTCAATCGAAAGACATCACACCTGAAGAAAAAGGGAGGACGATCGACATGTCAAGTCCATTGCGCAGCACAGTCACCGTGGATGGAAATAAGTTCGACGCACTGGCCAGCACAGTGCGCTTTGCCACATTGAAGGATCGGGCGGGTATGCCAGAGATGGGCACACTTTCTACCGCGATAAAGGTTTATGTTGATTTTCATGACGATACAAATATGCCCCACGGTACGCTGCAACGCCTTTTCAATCTTGCAAATGTCGTAACTCGCGACAAGATCGTCGATATGAAGATTGAGTATTGGAAAGATGACGCAAAGAAAGATGCATTATGCAGCTATAAATTTAAGGGCTGGGTCAGCCGGTTTGAAACGGGAAACCCACTGCCGACATCGAGCCCGGACGGAAACACTGACTCGAGCATCTACTCGACGGTGAATCATCTGCTCACGCTGGAACTGGAGCCGGCCATGAACCAGCAAAATTTTAAAGAAATAACCATGGGGAATTAGGCCCGGTAGATGACTCGTTCCGTCCGCGGCGCTTTTTGCGTCGCGGCATGTCTGTCCGCTGGTGCGGCAGCCGTCACCTTCTCAGGAGTCACGGCGTTGAGCTCAACATTTCATGAAGAGAATCTTTCGAACCCATCGATTGCTTTTCCTCTGCGTTTACAGCGGGGACTTCTGCAGAAAACAGATGAGCGGGAAGCGTATCTGTTGCTGCTTGGGATCATGGCGCGCAC
>JBAVYX010000451.1:0-46892 GCA_049588475.1 Silvibacterium sp.
CCCCAGTCCCGAAACGACGCCGGCCGCGATCGCGATCACATTCTTGAGCGCGCCGCCCAGCTCGACTCCCACTACATCATCGTTTGTATAAAGCCGTAGCGTTGCGCTGCTGAACTCATGCTGTACGCGCGCTGCAAGGGCCGCATCATTCGATGCAATGGTGAGCGCTGTCGGCGATCCCGCCGCGACTTCCTGCGCAAATGAAGGCCCGCTCAGCACTCCGTGGCTCGGGTCGAGGCCATGAGCGCCGAGCACCGCGGAAATCACCTGGCTGGTGCGTAGATAGGTGTGATCTTCAATGCCCTTGGTCGCGCTCACTAAAAGCTGTTTGGAATTAAGGTGAGGAGCAAACCGCTCGTACGAAGCACGCACATGGTGCGAAGGCATAACGCTGACCACAATTTCGGCGGAATGCAAAGCTTCGGCCGCATCGCTGGTAAGCGCAATCTCAGACGGCACCGGAAAGCCCGGCAGGAAAGCGCTGTTTTCACCGGACGCTCGAATGGCCGATGCGACCGCCGGGGAATGGGTCCACACGCTAAGCGAATGGCCGCCGCGCCGCGCGAGACTCAGGGCGATGGCTGTGCCCCAGGCCCCGCCGCCCATCACCGCAATCCTGCTCATGCCGCGGTAGTCCGTGTCTTGCCGAAGCGATACTCGGTTCCGTGCAGCAGCCGAGCGATGTTTTGGTGATGTTTGACGATCACAATCGCCGGAACAACCAGCATGGCCGTCGTAAGCCACAGGCCGTATGCGGGATGAGGCAAAAGAAGCGCGGCGATTGGAAAGGCGACCGATGCCACGATCGACGCCAGAGATACATACCGCGAAAGCGCGAACATGATCGCAAAGACAGCCAGCGCCGCCAGAGCAGCCCATGGCGACAGCGCTAGAAATACTCCAAACGCCGTCGCGACGCCTTTGCCTCCCTTGAAGCTCAGCCACACCGTGTAGATGTGTCCCAGGGTTGCGCACAACGCCGCCAATGCCACGGCGTTTTCGCGCGGCAACTGAGCCAATCCCGGCAAGAATGCGATCTGGCCCGCGACAAAGACCGCGAAGTATCCCTTGCATGCATCGAGAAGAAAAGTGAGCGCGCCAAGGCCCTTCGCACCCGACCTCACCACGTTGGTCGCGCCGATGTTGCCGCTGCCCATGGAGCGAATGTCTTCCTTGAGGAAGAGCCTGACCAGCAGGAAACCGAAAGGAATCGAGCCCAGCAGATACGCCGTAACGGCAACCAGCAGATAAGTAAAGATGGGCATTGCGTTTATGAGTTTAAGGCATTTCCCCGATCGTGATTGTCCTTATTATTGGGGAGGTCGGGTGGCCTTAGGAAAGGCCCCTTGAGAGCGTTGGTTCGCAATTCCTTGACATTGCGAGACCCGTGCCATGAGCCTCCACATTAACTTGGAGATAGGCATCATTGCATGCGCTTGAGGGTTTCGACCAAAATGCGGTTGGTGGGATCCGGATTAAAGAAGCCGAAACGAGGGTATTCCAAATCCACAATCACGTATATCGTTATCGCCACTGCCGCAGCAAATATCACGCTATGCATGATTGGCAGGGTAGGATGACGGGCCATACCGTAGCCGGCAAGTAGCGCAGCCATCATAGCCACGCCAAACATCAGGACATATATGACCAGCGGGGGGTGCTTGTATTGAGCAGCTCGCTGCCTTACAGGGGCGTCGAACATTTTGTCGAAAGAATCAATCACCTGACTGATCACAGCCGGGTTTCCCGATCCCATTGCTGCTTCAACGGCCTTTTTCCATATCTGCTCCTCCAGTTCCTGGCTGTGCACAAGTGCGGCATCCGCAGCCGGCGAATAAATGGCAGCCTGATAGGCATCAATGCGTGCCTGGACATACTGGCGAACCAGTGCCCGCAGTTGAGGTTGGCTGGCTGCTGGGAGTAAGTCTATTCTCGTATAAGCTCCACCCACATCGCTGGCTTCTTGGGCGAGGAGGTCGCGATGGATTTCATAGGTGGCCAGGGCTCCGGAGAAACTGAAGGCGAGCAGCAGGCCGAGCAACCCGAATACCGCGGCATCCAGCGCGCCTTCTCCGACGTCCTTGTCTTCATCTTTGACCGCGCGGGACCGGCCAACAGTGTGGCCGACCTTCACGCAGATGAGCAGGCCGAAGAAAAGACTGATCGCGTAGATGGAAGTGTAGGCGACGAAATGCATAAGTCGTCATATTACCCGAGAACGATGGTATCGGGCTCTTCTGCGTCCATCGGATAAGGGCCATCGTAGCCTTACATCAACCGCCTGCGCACCTGGTCCAGAGCCGTCTGGCTGGCATAGTGGCGAATGCGATCGCGATCGCCTCCGAACCTGCGCTCGACCACTTCAGTGTTCTTGCCATCGCTCACGCCGATATACACCAGCCCGACAGGTTTCTCTTCACTTCCGCCCGAAGGCCCGGCAATCCCGGTAACTCCCACGCCGAAAGTCGTATCGCATCGCTCGCGAATGCCTTCGGCCAGGGCTGCTGCCACTTCACGGCTGACTGCGCCGTGCCGCTCGATCAATACGGGCGAAACATCCGCGAATTCCGTCTTCAGCTCGTTGCTGTACACCACCGCCCCGCCGACAAACGAGCGGGAGCTGCCGCTGATACTCGTCAGGCGTTCCGCCACCATGCCGCCCGTGCAGCTTTCCGCCACCGACAAACTCGCGCCCCGCATTTCCAGATGGAACAGCACAATTTGCTCGAGCAGCTCTCCCTGTGATGAGTAGATCAGGTCGTCCAGTTCCTCTTCGATCCGGCTTGCCAGCTCGTCCACGCGTGCCTGCGCCTCGGCCAGCGTCGCTTTGCTGCACAGCAGGTTTAACTGGATGTCGCCCAGGTGCGCTAGAATCGTCGTTTCCACATCCGTGAACCGGGTGTAGATGGGAGCAATGCGCGCATCCGCCGCCGATTCCCCGATGAGCGCCGCCTTGAGCACGCGCGTTGCGATGAAACGTCGCGGCAGCGTCTCTCTTAGCCACGGCACGCACTTCTCGTCAAACATGGGCTTCAATTCCGATGGAGGACCCGGCATTAAGAGCACCAGTTTGCGATGCCCCCCGTAGACGGTGTCCAGCCACTGCCCCGGCGCAGACCCTCTCGGATTCTCGAGGATCACCGCGCCATCGAGAACATCGGCCTGTTTCTCGTTATTCGGAGTCATCGTCAAGCGCCGCGCCGCCATTCGCGCATAGAGTTGCGCAATCAGCTCCGGATTGCGTTTGAGTCCGATCTGCATCGCCTCGGCCACGGCTTCGCGCGTCAGATCGTCCTCCGTGGGGCCAAGGCCACCCATAAGGATCACAATATCGGTGCGGGCGAGCGCATTTCGTATCGCGTCTACCAGGTGTTTTGGACGATCACCGACAAGCGTCTTGAACACTACCGAGACGCCCAGCTGGTTGAGCCGTTCGGTGACAAAAAGTGAATTGGTGTCCTGCCGATAGGGTGTCAACAACTCCGAGCCAATGGCGATGATCTCCGAGTTCATCGAGCCCCAATAAAATTCACAGGAATGAACCGCTCAGATCTGTGTGCCTTAGAGAATGCGCCAACCCTCAATCCCCAACGCTACATGATAAACGGCGTTGCCTGTCGCCACGAGCGCATTGCCGCCGGGTATGAATGTAAAACCGACCATCCCCGAACCGGCGATGGCAAGCTGTGCCTCACCCGGCTGCGAAATCCGCACGATCCCGCGTCTGCCGCCGAGCGACGCAGCGACGTAGACGCTGCCGGCAATGTCCACTGCCAATCCCTGCGGCCGTCCCAGCCCGCGATAGAAGACCGTCGTCTCACCATCGCGGTCGATCGCGTATACATTGTCGAAGCTGGAGGTCGTGGGCCCCGAAACAAAGAGCGTGCCGTCGATACCAAACGCCAGATGATAGGCGGCTACGCTTGGCTCCAGCGTCGCGAAAACAAAAATCTGCCGATCCGGAGCAATCTTGAAGATAGTCCCGCTGCGGTCACCCACATAGAGATACCCCTCGCCATCGAAGGTAATTCCCGTCGCGACGCCCATGCCTTCGGCGTAAACAGATGCAGCCCCCGCCGGTGTCACACGGTACACCGTACCCTCATGCCGTGACGAGACGTAGACATTGCCTTCGTCGTCAGTCGCCACTCCCGTCGCATTCATGATGCCGCTCACAAAGGGTCGCATTTCGCCATCGCGTCCCACGCGGAAGACAGACACAGGTGTTTCCTGTCCGCGTGGACCGGAGAGCGTTACGTAGATATTCCCATCGCGGTCGATCGCCGGGTTCGCAACCATGTGGACACCGGTCGCGATCATGGTCCCGACTTTTATGTCCACGGCATTGCTTTGCGCGCCATTTTGCAGAATGCGCAGTGTTCCGCTCTCCGCCTCTTCCGGAACGCGTAGCACCATGCGCCTGGAGCGGCTCATCACTACCGACGCCGCCAGATCGCCCACCATCGCCACCGGCCTGCGAGATGAAATGGGGCCGAGATTCGCGCCCCGTACCTCGATTTCACCGCCCGGCAGTGCTGCATCCGGCTGAAGCGCCTCAATGCGAGGGGCGTGACCTGCGTCGGATTTGATGAGAGGTGTCATGTTTTGCTATCCGGGAATCATTTCACGAGTCCGCTACCACCAATAATGCACGATCAGCCCCACCAGCAGAGCATAAATTCCCGCCGCCACATCATCCATCATGATACCCAGGCCGCCGTGCAGCTTTTCCAGTTGCCGCGCCGGCCACGGCTTCACAATATCGAACAAGCGAAACAGGCCGAATGCCAGCAGCGCATGCCAGATCTCCACCGGGCATGCCGCCAGGGCGATCCACTGTCCCGCCACTTCGTCGATTACTACGTGCCCAGGGTCCTCCCGGCCGCTCTCGCGCTCGACAATTGAACCCGCCGGAAACCCAATCAACACGGCCATCAGAGCCGCAACCGCAGTCCCAACCGTCAGGCCAACAACGCTCAAATGCGCAGCCCGCGCCGCGAAAAACCACAAAACCGCTGCGGCAAGTGAGGCCCACGTCCCGGGCCCCGGCCCGATCAGGCCGATCCCCCCAAAAGTCCCGACTGCCCACGCCCACCCGGTTTTAGCCCGGACTTCGCTAATTGGACCCGTGGTCATCGTCCTCACGGCGTTCGTTTCCCTTGTCCAATCCCTCAAGCACCTCGGGGTCGAGCACGGGTGAGGATATCCGGTAAGCGCCGCTCGCCCACTTGCCTAAATCGATCAGCCGGCAGCGGTCGCTGCAAAACGGGAAAAACTCATCCTGCGCCGTCACCAGCGTTCGGCAGGTCGGGCAGCGCACCAGCTTTTGTGTTTCCATAGCTTACTCCCTGCTGGCCGAAATCACCCTCGCCACCACATCATAGTCGTGAGCCTCCGTGATTTCGCAGCGATAAAACCGTCCCGACGTCAGCTCTTCAAAGGGTCCGAAGTCGTTAATATAGACCGTCCCGTCAATCTCCGGCGCGTGAAACTCCGTCCGGCCCTCCCACAACATGGGAGTCTCCTCCGATTCGCCCTCCACCAGAACATCCAGCTTCCGCCCTATCCATGCCTTCTTTGCCTGTTTACTGATGCGCTGCTGCATCTTCATCAGCTCACGCTTCCGCCTTTCAATCGTGCGAGCCGGCACCTTACCATCCAGCCCAAAGGCCCGCGAACCGTCTTCATCGGAGTAGCCAAACACGCCCAGCCAGTCGAACTTCGCCTCGCGCACAAAATCGCACAGCGTTTGGAAGTCTTCTTCGGTCTCGCCCGGAAAGCCCACAATGAAGGACGTCCGCAGCGCGATTCCTGGCGCGGAGGCTCGAACCTTTTCAATCGTCTTCAGAAAGATCTCCGCATTCGCCCCGCGCTTCATGCTCTTCAGCACCGGTCCCGATGCATGTTGCAGCGGCACATCGAGATACTTGCAAATATTCTCGTGCTTCGCGATGGTCCCCAGCAGCCTGCCAGTAATTTTGTTGGGATACGCATACAGGAATCGCAGCCAAACCAGCCCCGGAATCGCCGCCAGCCGGTCCAGCAATTGCGCCAGTCCGTCTTTAAGTCCCAGGTCTTCGCCATAGCAGGTCGTGTCCTGGCCGATCAGCGTAATCTCGCGTACACCATGCGCCACCAGGCTCTCCGCTTCCGCAATCACCGACTCGAACCGCCGCGAGCGGAACTTCCCGCGCAGATTCGGAATCACACAAAAACTGCACGGATGATCGCATCCTTCGGCGATCTTGATGTATACCGAAGCCTTCTTCGTCGCCAGCAGCCGGGGAGTCGTGTGGTCATAAAGATACTGCGGCAGATGCGTGTCTGCGCCATCCCACGCGTTCCGTGCAAATCGCCCCTGAGCCTCACGCAGATCACCCTCGGGCCTCGCTCTGGGTACGGTGGCCCATTCAAAGCCGATGTTGGCTTGAGTGGGGTTAGCGTTCTCTTCGTCTTTGCGGTGAATCCTGTGCTCCGAGCCCTGTGCTCTGTACTCCGTATTCAAAATCCTGAATGGAGAATCAACCGGCTCCGCCGGTGCATCCAACCCTGCCGCAGTCAGAATCTGCTCCAGCTCACCCGTCCCGACAACCGCGTCTACTTCCGGAATGTTCTTCCGGATCTCGTCCCGATAGCGCTCCACCAGGCATCCGGCCACGATCAGCCTGCGCGCCCGGCCACCCGTTCTGTTCGTAGTCTTGTGCTGCGCCATCTCCAGAATCGTGTCCACCGATTCCTGCTTGGCCGCATCGATAAACGAGCAGGTGTTCACAACCAGGATCTCAGCTGCCTCGACGTCCGAGGTCATCTCGGCGCCCGCGCGATCAAGCAGGCCCATCATCACCTCGCTATCAACGAGGTTTTTGGGACAGCCCAGGCTGACGAACCCGATCTTCGCACGTGTCTGAGGGTGCGTGAGAGAATCAGCGGTTTTTGAAGAGTCGACGACGGCCGCAACCGCCTCGTCGATAAGAGATAGAGTCACTCATCCATTTTACCGGAGAAGCAGCAACCGCCTCTTTGACCGCGCGAAGCCGCCTGGCACACGAGGCCAAGCTGGTTTGTCATCGCCTCGAATGATCGAGCCATCTCGCCAGAGCAGGAGATAAGCACGGCAAAAAGAATGGGCGCGAAGACATTAACCCTTCCTACGAGCCATTACCCATGCTGTCACAGCCGGTCGCGGATTTCATCATTGAAGCCGCAACCTCGCTAGGTGCGCCTTCCGCGTCCGCCGAGGAGCCCGTTCGGCACTCGGTTAACGGTTGCACTTCATCCGGTGCCCTCTTAGCAAGGCACCGGAAAGCCACACCATCATGGGCGAATGCTATCATTTCCTATGTGCCGGGCCCTACGCGGCGCAATCCCGCCAAACCCGCCAGGTCCGGAAGGAAGCAACGGTAACGGGCTAGTGCGTGCGCAGTAGGTCACCCGGTACATAACCTCTCCCGGCTCAAGCCCATAATTCCGCAATTGCCTGTGCATCGATAGACAGCCCTTTCCGCCTCAGCGACAATAGCTCTTTTGAATTCAACTTCCCCGGAGAAGCCCCCATTGAACCTCGTCGTGCGTCCGCGCGTCTCACGACGCGCAAAAATCAGCGCTCTCGGAACCTACGTTCCACCCCGTCTGCTCACCAACAAGGACCTCGAAAAGATGGTCGAGACCTCCGACGAATGGATCTACAGCCGCGTCGGCATCCGTGAGCGTCACCTGGTAGAAAAGGGGATGGCGACCAGCGACATGGCTGTCGAAGCCGCCAAACGCTGTCTCACCGCAAGGGGTATCGAAGCGTCCGAAGTCGAGGCAATCATCGTCGCCACCGTCACGCCGGATATGTTCTTCCCCGCGACCGCCTGCCTCGTCCAGGACAAGCTTGGCGCGACGGGGGCATGGGGATTCGATCTCTCCGCCGCCTGCTCCGGCTTCGTTTATGCCCTTCAGATGGGCGCGAAGCTCGTCGAAAGCGGCGCGCATTCCAAAGTGCTGGTCATCGGCGCGGACACCATGTCGTCAATCATCGACTACACCGATCGCGCCACCTGCGTGCTCTTCGGAGACGGTGCGGGTGCCGTGCTGATCGAGCCAGCCGAAGAAGACGAACTCGGCATGATCGACTTCGTCCACGAAGTTGACGGCTCCGGCGGCCACGCCCTGAATATGCCGGGAGGTGGAAGCCTTCACCCCTCCACCGTTGAAACCGTGCACGACAAGATGCACTACGTTCACCAGGATGGACAGTCCGTCTACAAATTCGCCGTCCGCAAAATGGTTGAAGCGTCGGAAAAAGTCCTCGCTCGCAACGGAGTCGCCGTCGACGAGCTCGCCTGTTTCATTCCGCACCAGGCGAATAAGCGCATCATCTTATCCAGTGCTGAAAGAATGGGCATGCCGCTCGAACGCGTCATTATTAACATCGATCGCTATGGCAACACCACAGCCGGCACGGTTCCCCTTGCCATGGGCACCGCGCGCGAAGAGAATCGCCTGCACAAAGGTGATCTCGTGCTTATTACCTGCGTCGGTGCCGGTTTCACCGTCGGTGCCTGCCTGCTGCGCTGGGAGATTTGATTTAGCTGGCCGCCCGCGCAGGTGCATTCGTAGCAAGCCTGCGCTGGTCGTGCTTGTATTTCCACAGTCCGAAGAGTACCGCCGCCACCATCAGCCCTACGAACGTCCAGAGAATCGCATCCGACCATCCGGAGAGGTAATGCGACCACGCACGAATCATGCGTCGTCCATAGGTTGCGCCCAGCCACACAATGAAGCTGTAACGCATCGTTCGGGCAACGGCAAATGAAGCAAGGAAGTGATTGCGGGGAACACCCAGCGCTCCCGCCGACAACAAAAACGGCATAAGTGGAACGGGGGGTGGCAGAATCGAGGCCACGCTCACAGTCAAAACCCCGTGCCGTTCAACCCACCGTGCAATGGGCTTCAGAAACCGCTGCGGCACATACCGACGCAGCATGCTGTCGCCGCCCTTCTGGCCGGCACTCCATGTCGAGTATCCGCCGATGATGCTGCCGGAAATCGCGGCCGCCGCCAGCAGCCAGGGATTTCCCCGATTTGCCGCCAGCAACAGCACCAGCAGGTCAGTGCTCCCCGGCAGCGGCAAGGGAATGATCGAGGCATCCATCACTGCGACTGCAAAGACACCCAGCGCGCCAAGGTGAATCAGCCAGTGGGGCATCAGGTGCTTGTGCGCGACGTGTTGCGCTGCGGACCTCACGCACAGTTGGACGCGTGAAGTTAATGCTAAGTCGCCCGCACGTTGCTATTTCACAGGAATCGCAGCTTTGGGGCGGGAGGGAGTATTCCGCACTCGGCTGCATAACGGTAAAAGAGATCCAGCCCCGCGAGACACTTGTCATCCAAAAAGTAGTGGATATTGTCGGTAAGATATGTCCGCAAGGTGGTTGCTTGCACGGGCACACGTGCCGACCACTCACGAACAAGATCGTCGATGCGACTAAGTCCGTTATCGCGCGACCGCTCAAAATCCTCCACCAGTTGGCTTGCCGTTACCGTATTGGCACCTAACGCCCCTTCGCGCACAGCCCAAAATGCCGAAACCCATGGAGTCCCAGTCCACGCGTGCCACTCGTGTGCCAGGTCCAAATATTCGAGTCGCTCTTCGGTCCGTTCTGCGCGTAGCTCACAATCCTCAAGCGCCAGTAATGCTGGATCGCCGATCAGGAGCGCAGCGTCGGCCACACGCAGCATCGCATCCAGATCCGGGGCATGCTCAAAAAACTCTGGCTCTGTTTTCCAAAGCTTGGCGAATAATATCCGTGTATAAGTGGCCGAGGTTAGCGACGAGGTATCGAGCGCAACCCGCCGCACTCCGCGTATGCCGTCGGCATGCCGCACCACCAGCAGAATCGAGCGCACCCGATCGAGCGACGCAATCGCGCATCGCGGTACGATCACCGCGCCAGGCATTTCCGCATACGCCGCCACTGGTAGCAAACCAATGTCCGCGGTGCCTGCCCTCAACCGTCTGGCGCATTCTGCGGGTGTAGAGGAGAGAATCGCATATCTCTCCAGCAATGCGTCCTTGCGTGGCTCGTGCTCAAAATCCCACATCAGAGGCGCAGGGTTCACAAAGTCAATCGCAGCAATCAAAAGCTTTTTCGAAACAGGGCTCACCTGCCAGTGTAGCAACCGGCTATATAAGTTAAGTCTGCCTTACGTGATGTTGACTTGGCCGCTTTGTCTTGACTTCCCGACACAGCGCCGCTAACCTCCAAGCAACTCTACTTCAAATCCAATCAACATTCGATGCGGGTTCCAGATCTGTCTCTACAGGCCTCTCATAACTACCGCCGCAATCCCGAATGAGCTTTCCATTCCGGCTATAACGGAAGAACGCATTGCCTGGTTGGCCTTGACTCTTACTCCGCATTTAGGTCCACGCCGTATCTTGCGCGTCGTCGAGCGCTGTGGATCAGCCGCAAAAGTCCTCGAGCGAGGTCTCACTGATCTCGAGGCTTTGGAGTTCCCTGTCGAAAGTGTGCGGTTTATCGCCGATGGCCACGCACGGCTGCCGATCAGCAACTCGATGCACTCACCAAAACGGCGCCCAGTTTCTCCCCTATACCGATGAGGCCTATCCCGAACGTCTCCGCGAGATCTTCAATCCGCCTGCCCTGCTTTGGCTGCGCGGCAATCCACAGGTACTCGCACTCCCCTCCATCGCGGTCGTCGGCACTCGTCATCCCACCCCATATGGAACAGGCATGGCGGAAGTGCTTTCACGTGATCTCGCTCATCGCGCCTCATCATCCTCAGCGGCATAGCCCGTGGCGTCGACACCTCAGCGCACAAAGGTGCCCTCGCCGCCAAGCGTCCCACCATCGCTGTTTGGGGAACGGGTATAGACGTTATCTACTCGAAGGAAAATAAATCGCTCTCAGAGCAAATCATCGCCGTGTCCGAGTTTCCGTTAGGCGTCTTTCCTGCGCCGCAAAATTTTCCTAAACGCAATCGCATACTGAGCGGAATGAGCACCGGAGTTCTCGTGATCGAAGCGGCAGAGTACAGCGGAACCCGTGTCACTGCGCGCTGCGCAATCGAGCAGAACTGCTATGTCTACACCGTTTTCGGCAACGTGACCACGAAGAATGCTTTGGGGCCTAATATGTTGATAAAGCAAGGTGCAAAGCTCACTCCACGTGGGAAGAGCTGCCGGCGCCTGTTCGCCTTCAACGCGAGAGCGAACATCCTCTTGCATCGAAAGAGCACCCTGCTGCATCCTTACTTGCGGAAGAGCCCCTTCCTGCGAATGAAGCCCGCGTCATGTCGGCTTTGCGCCACGATGAGGCGCTTCAGCTTGACGAGATCATGGAAAAGCTTGAGCCTGAACTCAGCTACCGCCGAAGTCTTCACGGCACTCTTCGAGTTGGAGCTATCCGGTCGCATCCGGCAACTTCCTGGCAAAAATTACGTCAAGACTTTCTGAACATGCACATGTCGGCGATCATCATGAATATGCCTGCTTTGTAGTCCGCCGGAAAAATGAAATGCACGCTGCGCGGAGGAGCAGGTAGATTCGAAGTAGCAAGGCATGGTAGCTTCCAGACAAAATCGTTGTTGCCGCCAGCCGGATTCGCCGTCTGTTAGTATCCGTTCCGGCTGCAAAGGAAAATAATGAGTAAATCTCTCGTGATCGTCGAGTCGCCTGCAAAGGCCAAAACGATCAATAAGTATCTCGGGAAGGGCTTCACGGTCGAAGCCTCCCTCGGTCACATCATGGATCTGCCGAAGAACAAGATCGGCGTTGATCTTACCGACGGCACCTTCGAACCGGAATTGATCGTCATTCCCGGAAAAGAAAAGGTTGTCGAAAAGCTTCGCAAGCTGGCGAAGGGTGCTGACAGTGTTTATCTTGCGCCTGATCCTGACCGCGAAGGCGAAGCCATCGCTGCGCATCTGGCCGAAGTGCTGAAAGGTTCGGTTAAGAAGAGCGCGATTCATCGCGTGACCTTCAATGAAATCACATCGAAGGCCGTGAAAGCTGCCTTCGCCGAAGCCCGTGACGTCGATCAGCATCTCGTCGACGCGCAACAGACACGCCGCGTCCTCGACCGCATCGTAGGCTATCAGATCTCACCGCTGCTCTGGGACAAGGTCCGCCGCGGTCTTTCCGCCGGACGTGTGCAGACTGTCGCTCTGCGCCTCATCGTCGAGCGCGAACGCGAGATCAAAGCCTTCAATCCGGTTGAATACTGGACCATTGACGCGAATCTGCATCCTGCGCCGAAAGGCCAGGAATTCACGGCTCGTTTTATCGGAGTCGATGGCGAGCGTGCCCGAGTTGAAACCGTAGACGCGCCTTCGTTGCCCAATCAAAAACTCACCGACGAGACCGTTGCGCAGTTGAACAGGGCCGCATGGTCAGTTCGCAATGTCGATCGTAAGGAGCGCAAGCGTAACCCTGCTGCTCCCTTCACTACCAGCAAGCTTCAGCAGGATGCCTCACGTCAACTCGGCTTCAATGTCAAGCGCACCATGGGTGTTGCCCAGCGACTGTATGAAGGCGTCGAGATCGGCAGCGAGGGTGCCGTTGGTCTCATTACCTACATGCGTACTGATTCGACGCGTGTCTCGCCCGATGCGATCGGGGCCGTTCGCGACTGGATCAAGCAGAAGCTCGGCGACGCTTATCTGCCTGCCTCCCCGAATGCTTTCAAATCCAAGAAGGACGCACAGGACGCACACGAGGCCATTCGCCCGGCCAATCCCGAGCTCCTTCCGGACGAGATCCGCCCCTATCTCTCCGACGAGCAGTACAAGCTCTACAAACTCATCTGGCAACGCTTCGTTGCTTCGCAAATGATGCCCGCCGTTTACGACCAGACCACGGTAGATATCGTCGCCGAGGCCGACCGGAGTTACGACTTCCGCGTTACCGGCTCCGTGCTCAAATTCGATGGCTTCCTCAAGGTCTACGAGGAATCGAAGGAAAAGAAGGACGCAGACGACGAGTCGCTTTCGAACAAGCTCCCGGAGCTGAATGCCGGCGACAGGCTGTCCCTGAAGGAGTTGAAACCGGAACAGCACTTTACCGAGCCGCCTCCGCGCTACAACGAAGCTTCGCTGGTGAAGGAGCTCGAAGAGCAGGGCATCGGACGTCCATCCACCTACGCATCCATCATCAACACCATCCAGGACCGCGAGTATGTCCAGAAAATGGGTGGCCGCAATGGTCGCTTCGTTCCCACTGAAATCGGCACGGTTGTCACCGATCTGCTGGTGAAGAACTTCCCTTACATTTTCGACACGAAGTACACTGCCAAGCTCGAAGAAGAGCTTGACGATATCGAAGACGGCAAAGAGAAGTGGACCGACCTGCTCAACGGCTTCTACGGATACTTCGTGGAGGAACTTGCTGAAGCCGGCGAGAACATGGAAGACATCAAACGGATGGAGAAGCCAACCGACCAGATCTGCGATGTCTGCGGATCGCCCCTCGTGCTCAAGTGGGGCAAGTTCGGATCCTTCTACGCATGCAGTGCTTACGACAAGAAGAAGCCTGGCAGCTGCACCTTCACCAAGGAAAATTTTGAAGGCAAGCCCAACCTCGCCTTGTCCGGAGGAGAAGAAGCCGAGCAGCAGGAGGAATACTGCGAAAACTGTGGCCGCGTGATGGTGTTACGAAACGGTCCGTGGGGACCGTTCATGGCCTGCCCGGGTTACAACGAAGATCCCCCGTGCAAGACGGTACGCAGGCTGAATCAGAAGCAACAGCAAAAACCCCCGCAGCCGCTCGACGAAAAGTGTCCCAAATGCGGCGAGCAGCTCGTTCTGCGCAATGGCCAGTATGGAGAATTCGTCTCCTGCTCCGGCTATCCCAAATGCAAGTACATCAAGCAGAACACGATCGGAGTAAAGTGTCCCCTCTGTCATGAGGGCGATATCGTCGAGAAGAAAGCGCGCCGGGGCAACTTTTTCTATGGCTGCTCGGAATATCCGAAGTGCAGCTTTACGGCGAATTACAAGCCGGTCGACAAGAAGTGCCCGGAGTGCGGCAGCCCCTATCTGCTGGAGAAAACCCTTAAGTCGGGCGTCTACCTCGTGTGCCCCAATAACAAGAGGCCCTCTGCGGACGAAGAAGCGACCTCCAAAAAGCGTAAAAAGAAGGACGAGCCCGAGAGCGCAGTCGCGTGCAGTTACACGAAGAGGCTGGGGGATGCCCCGTCGGCAGCGGTGGTTCCGATTCCCACCGCCAAGACGCATGGGCCGGTAGTCGAGCAACCGGTAGCTTGAACCCCGCTCTCGCCTCAGCTGGCATTGTCGCGATACACTCATGCGCGGAGAACTGCATGTTCGAATCTACCCTTGCAACTACCGATGACGCCACCCTGATCCTCAAGCTGTACGAACTCCGTACCGAAGCTACCATGCGCAAAGCGCGCAGCTGGGTGATCGGTGAGTTCTTTCCTGAAACCGCGGAGGAGTTCTTCGCCATAACGAGTGCCTTCGGCACGCAGGAGAGCGCCTGGTTTCGGCAGGTCTTGACGTACTGGGATATGGCAGCGGCCTTTGTCCTGCATGGCGCGCTCAACGCCGATCTGTTCGTCGACTGCAATGCCGAGCCGTTCTTCCTCTATGCCAAGTTCCTGCCGCTGTTGCCGGAGATCAGGAAGAAGACGCCGGGATTTCTCTCCAAGGTCGGGCAGGTGGTCGAGCAATCCCCCTCGGCCCAGACCAAGGTGGAGCAGATGACCCGGAACATAGCGGCAAGGCGGTCAGCCGTCGCTGCGGCCTCGAACTAGCTGTCCCATCAAATTTGACATCCTGGCATAGGGACGCGCCCACCGTGCATCTGGTAATGTGAAGTGTCTGACCATGAAGGTCAGGAACGAAGGATTTTACTGATGGCAAAGGCAACCTGGAACGGCAAAGTTGTAGCGGAAAGCGATAAGATTGAGACAGTTGAGGGAAATATCTATTTCCCTGACAGTTCCGTAAAGCGGGAATATCTCCGCGCCAGTTCTACGACTTCCACGTGTCCCTGGAAGGGGCAGGCGCGGTATTACAGCCTGCTGATCGATGGGCAGGAGAATCAGGACGCCGCCTGGTACTACCCCGATCCCAAACCGGCTGCGCGCCACATTAAGGGCCATATCGCCTTCTGGAGAGGCGTCGAGATCGAGAAATAGCACCCGGGTGGCATTTCTAATTGCGTTTGGCCGCTCTGGGAAGTCGCGTTGTCAACTAGACTATTTCGGCCCCAAGACCGATAACTCCAGATTGGACAACCACCAAGATCTAACAGAGGTTTGGCGCTTGGTCAGGGTGCGCCAATTTTGTTGAGGAGTTCGTGTCGCCGTTTCGAGAAGGGATTGGGAGCGATAGTTAACTGAGACGGCCTTATAACTCCGAGCCGGAGGCCAGCAGACGACCGTCGCAATCCTTCACCACAAATTCTCGCGGGTGCCATGGTATGTTGGCCAGTCCCCGGGTGAACCATCACGTGCTTAGTGACATCACAGGCATGAGCGGATTGGCCATCTTAGATGCGATCCTCTCCGGCGATCGCGATCCGGTCACACTTGCGAAGCTCTGCCAAATCAGTTGAAATACCTCTGGCATGAGTACCCACAAGCTCGTCTTCCTTTTTCCCGGACAAGGTTCTCAGTCGGTCGGCATGGGCCGCGACCTCTTCGACAAGTTCTCTGTCGCCCGCCGCACCTTTGAGGAGGCCGATGATGCATTAGGCTTTGCCATCTCCAATCTCTCTTTCCATGGTCCCGAGGAACAACTCAAGCTGACGGAGTTCACCCAGCCGGCCATCTTCACCGTCTCGATCGCCGCCCAGCGGGTACTGGCTGAGAAGGGTGTTACGCCCAGCTACGTCGCCGGCCATTCGCTCGGCGAGTATTCGGCGAATGTCGCGGCGGGTGTCATTTCCTTCGCCGACGCGGTTCGGACTGTTCGCAGTCGCGGCCAATTCATGCAGCAGGCCGTCCCCGCCGGACAAGGTGCAATGTCGGCCATACTGGGCATGAGTTCAGAGGAGGCCGCAAAGGCCTGCGCAGATACCGCCGCCGAGACGCAGGCTGTCGTCTCCCCGGCAAACTTCAATTCACCTGAGCAGACGGTCATCTCCGGTGACACTTTGGCAGTGGCCCGCGCCGGAGAGCTGTGCAAGGAACGCGGCGCAAAAAAAGTCGTTGCCTTGGCCGTGAGCGCGCCCTTTCACTGCGCTCTTATGCAGCCCGCGCAGGACAGGCTCGCAGCACTGCTCAATGCGGTGGCATTTTTTCCGGCAAGCATCCCGGTTGCTGTAAATGTGGACACAGCTTTGGTCAGCGATGCCGGGCAGCTCCGCGACGCCCTCATCCGCCAGGTGACCGGTTCGGTGCGTTGGGTCGAGTCGATGCGCCTGCTGATCGAAGAGCGGCCGGCGCATTTTATCGAAGTGGGGCCGGGAAAGGTTCTATCTGGCCTTATGCGCCAGATAGACCGTAGCCAGAGCTGCATGAACGTCGGGGATGAGGCAAGTCTAATGAAAACCTTGGCTGCTCTCGATCCGCAGGCACAGGAGCTATAGATTCAGGGCCCGCATGCCCCCGGTGTCGTAGCGATCGCCTGCCACAACTCCCCGGGGCGCAACGGCATCGATCTCAGCCAGATCGCTCGTCGAGAGATGAATCTGCAGCGCTGCGACGTTTTCTTCGAGATATTTTCGGCGCTTGGTTCCGGGAATCGGCGCCATGTCGTCTCCCCGCGTGAACACCCAGGCGAGGGCGAGCTGCGAGGATGTGCAGCCCTTCTTCGCCGCGATCTCTTCGATCTTGCGAACCGTGTCTAGGTTCTTCTGGAAATTCTCTCCCTGAAAGCGCGGCGAAGTGCGTCGCCAGTCGTCGGAGGCGAGATCATTCGGCGTCTTGATCTGCCCAGTAAGAAGGCCTCGTCCCAACGGCGAATAAGGCACGAAGCCGATGCCCAGTTCGCGCACAGTGGGGAAAATCTCGTCTTCGGGCTCCCGGCTCCACAGCGAATACTCTGTCTGCAGCGCGGTAATAGGATGAACTGCGTGCGCGTGGCGAATGGTTTCCGGCGCTGCCTCAGAGAGCCCGAGATACCGCACCTTGCCCGTTTGGACCAGCTCCGCCATAGCGCCGACGGTATCTTCGATGGGTGTATGGGGATCAACCCGATGCTGGTAGTAAAGGTCGATGGTGTCAATCCCAAGTCGCTTCAAACTAGCCTCGCACGCCGCGCGAACATATTCGGGCCTCCCGCTGATGCCGCGGCGGGTCCCATCGGCGTCGCGCACGTTACCGAACTTGGTCGCGATGACCACCTTATCCCGATACGGACGGAGTGCTTTGCCTATGAGGACTTCGTTCGTGTGCGGGCCATACACATCGGAGGTGTCAAAAAAGGTGACGCCGAGTTCGATTGCCCGATGAATGGTTGCAATCGACTCAGGCTCGTCACCCTGTCCGTAGAACTCAGACATGCCCATACAACCCAGGCCCATGGCAGAAACAGCAAGACCCTGGCTGCCTAATTTACGCTGTTGCATCGTGTGGTTCTCCTCACTCGAAGAGGTTCTGCGACAATCGAAGGATGGGATGAGTGACCAGTAGCTTAGGGGCCGCTGTACAGTTCGACGGGTGAAAATCCAATCGTCCGCGACTTGGAATCAACCCTTAAAAAGATCGGCGTTTTTCCTCCATTGATGGTTACCCCCATCACCACTCCGTTGCCCACTCTTTTGGCCACGATGATGTTGTGCGAGTGGATAACGCCATAGTCACTCGCAGGGCCCCAGTCTTTCTGAAAGGCAGCGAAGTCGTAGGCCTTGTACTGATCTGCATGCTGTTGCCAATTCGGGTCGTTGGTCCAGATGCCGAAGGCTTTCTGCAAGTCGCCGGACTCAACCGCGCCGAGGAACAGGTTTACGCGATGAGTCTGCCGCCAGTGCCAGACCTGCCACGGAACCTCGACTGCCCAGGAACCGGCGATGATGGCCGCCAGAATGACGACGACGAGGCCCGTAATCCAAAGGTTCCGGTTGCGCCGTTCGCGGCGCGCATCAAACGCTGGGGCATTCAACAAAGTCATTGGCGGCTATTCGTCCTTTCGGCCATGTCGACTACTTTTGGGCAGAACTCCCCAACTACTTTTGACACCGGGTTGTGGTCCGGAGTTCCTTAACGACTGTAGCTCGTGCGATCCTTCTCGGCGCGGCGCTCGAGAGCGAGCGAGATCAGCCGGTCGATTAGCTCAGGATACTCGACCCCCGACGCCGCCCACAGCTTAGGGTACATGCTGATAGACGTAAAGCCAGGAAGCGTATTGATCTCATTTAGATAGATGCGGCCGGCTTTGCCTGAGTTCAGTGTCGGCTCCATCAGGAAGTCTACGCGCGCCAGACCCGAGCAGTCACAGGCGCGAAACGCGGCGATGGCCATCTGCTGGACCTGCTTTATCTGCGTCTTGGTGAGCTTCGCGGGGATGATGAGGTCGGATCCCTCGCTCAGGTATTTTGCTTCATAGTCGTAGAACTCCTTGCCGGGGACGACCTCGCCGACCACCGAGGACTCGGGATTGTCGTTGCCGAGGACAGCGACTTCGAGTTCGCGAGCCTTACCCCGGCGGCCACCCACACCCCGTTCGACGACGATCTTGCGGTCGTAGCTGGCCGCCAGATCAATGGCCGGGCCGAGTTCTTTACGGTCGTGCGCCTTGGTGATGCCCACCGAGGATCCCAGGTTCGCCGGCTTGACAAAGAGCGGATATTTGAGCGCAGCTTCGATTTTGGCGATGGTCTTTCTGGCGCTCGCTTCCCACTCGGCGCGTAGGAACGAGACGTGCTTAGGGGTGGGCAACTTTGCGGCGGCGAAGAGCCGCTTCATCACGTCCTTGTCCATGCCGGTCGCCGATCCCAGCACTCCCGAGCCGACGTATGCGATTCCCGCCAGCTCAAAGAGGCCCTGAATGGTCCCGTCTTCTCCGAAGGTACCGTGCAAAACGGGAAAGATTACGTCCAGGCTAAGGACGGGGCTAGAGGCAGCGCTGGCCTGAATGTCCAGGGTCCTGGCGTCGGTCTCAAAGGGGACCAGCGCACCGGTCTTACTTTCGGATGGGACGGGTGGGACGATAACCGACGCGCCGCGTGCCAGGACCGCAGCTGACATGGTCGCCTCTGGATCGCCAGCCCGCAAGGTGCGTGGCGCGGAAGCCGCTTCGCCCGCAAGGAGCCGTGCGGCGCCTGAGGCCGTGACCCATCGGCCTTCTTTGGTGATGCCGATAGGGGTGACTTCGTACTTTTTGCGATCGATGGCTTTGAGAACGGATGAGGCGGAGAGCAGCGATACCTCATGCTCGCCGCTACGGCCACCAAAGAGGACGCCTACGCGGAGTTTTGTCATCGTCTATAGAATCTTCTTCCCGAAGGCCGAGGAAATCAGTTCCACCGCCAGATCCGCCGTGCGATTGTGTTCGTCGATCACCGGGTTTACCTCGACAATCTCGAAGCTGAGCATGCGTCCGTGGTCGGCGATGATCTCCATCGCCAGATGAGCCTCTCGATAGGTTGCCCCGCCGCGCACCGGAGTGCCGACACCCGGCGCATCTTCGGGATCGATCCAGTCCATATCGAGCGAGATGTGATAGCCGGCAGTGTCTCGTCCAGCTGCGCGCAGGGCTTCTTCCATCACCGTGCGCATGCCGCGCTCGTCGATGTCGCGCATGGTGTAGACCTCGCTCACACCGGCGCGGCGAATATTCTCCTTCTCCGTCGCATCGATGTCCCGCACACCTACCAGCACGGTGTTTTCGGGGGCCACTTTTGGCGAAAATCCGAGAATGTCGGAAAGCGGTTCGGGGCCCAGGCCCAGCAAAGCCGCCAACGGCATGCCATGAACGTTGCCGCTGGGCGAGGTTTCGGGCGTGTTGATATCGGAGTGGGCGTCGATCCAGATAAGCCCGATCTTCTGGTTCTGGCGGCGGTAGAACTGGGCCACTCCGGAAACCGTACCGGCGGCAACCGAATGGTCGCCACCCAGAACGACAGGTGTCATGCCTTCTTCGAGCGACTGCAGCACCATCTCGGCTGCATTGGCGCAAGTCTCGGTAATTTCCTTCAAATACCGCGCACTGTGCCCGCCGAATTGTTTGGTCTCGGCGATAGCCACATTGATGTTGCCACTGTCACTCACTTCATGACCGAGCGCTTCGAGGTGCGCTTCAAGGCCGGCAACACGCACTGCCGACGGACCCATATCGACACCTCGGCGCGACGCTCCGAGATCGAGCGGAACTCCAATAATCTTGATCTTTCGCGGGGGCAACGACTGCACTCCGCTATAGATGGGATGCGTGGTTGATGTTGCAGCGACGGACGATGCTTCACTGACTCTTGACATGCCAAGGTCCTGTTTTACTTTACGGATACATCCGGTTCAGCGTGCGCGCGAAGGGAATCGTCTCGCGCACATGCTCCAGGCCGCAGATCCACGCCACGGCGCGCTCAATGCCCATGCCGAAGCCGGAATGCGGAACCGA
The DNA here is from genome assembly GCA_049588475.1 of Silvibacterium sp. Taxonomy (GTDB): domain Bacteria; phylum Acidobacteriota; class Terriglobia; order Terriglobales; family Acidobacteriaceae; genus Silvibacterium. The sequence goes on from JBAVYX010000451.1 coordinate 20,530, forward strand.
ACCATACCGCCGCAGATCGAGATACCACTGGAAGGCATCGAGCGGCAATTGATGCTCCTCGATGCGCTGCTTCAGTAGGTCGAAGGAAGCGATACGTTGCGATCCGCCGATGATTTCGCCGTATCCCTCCGGTGCCAGTACATCCACGCAGAGAGCGTACTTCGGGTTCTCGGGGTCAGGCTCCATGTAGAACGCCTTCACCGCCGCCGGATAGCGATGCACCATCACTGGACTGTCGAACTGCGAAGAGATATACGTTTCGTCCGGCGATCCGAAGTCGTTGCCGTATTCGAAGGGATGGTCCAGTAAGCCATTCGCGTGCGCGTCGTCGAGCATGGCGACAGCGTCGTCGTAGCGAAGCCGCGGAAATGGCACCTTGATGGCTTCCAGCTTCGCCGTATCGCGTCCGATAATCTTAAGATCCGGCGCGCGACGGGCCAATGCGCGGTCGACGATGAAGCTAAGGAATTGCTCGGCGAGTTCCATCAGTCCTTCGAGGTCACAGTAGGCGACCTCCGGCTCAACCATCCAGAACTCCGTCAGATGCCGCCGGGTTTTCGACTTCTCGGCGCGGAACGTCGGTCCGAAGGAATAGACCTTGCCCAGCGCGAGGGCCGTGCTTTCGATATAGAGCTGACCGCTCTGCGTCAGGTAGGCTTCATCGCCGAAATATTCGACAGGAAAGAGCGTGCTGGTTCCTTCGCATGCCGCTGGGGTCAGGATAGGGGGATCGGTGAGGACAAATCCGCGATCATCGAAGAAATCGCGCGCCGCCTTGATAATCTCCGCGCGAATGCGCAGAATCGCCGCCTGTCGTGGTGTGCGAATCCAAAGATGGCGGTGCTCCATTAGAAAATCAGGGCCATGCTCTTTGAGCGAGATGGGGAACGGAGTATCTTCAGGTACTCGCTGGACGACTTCTACTCCTTCAACATCCAATTCGTAACCGCCAGGCGCACGTTTGTCGGCACGCACCTTGCCGGTAATGATGACACTCGATTCCTGCGTCAGCCCCTTAATGGCGTCAAAAACATCAAGCGGCACGGCGGCCTTCGGAACAATGCCCTGAATCGTTCCGCTGCCATCCCGAAAAATTGGAAACAACAGCTTGCCGCTTTCGCGCAGATTATAGAGCCACCCACGCAGGGTTACGCTCTGGCCCTCGTACTCGCCAATCCTTGCAATGGTGGTGACTCGTTTTGGTTCTGTCGCTGTGTCGGTTACAAATTCTTTTGTCTCTTCTGTCATCTCTAAAATCTTTCGAAGGCTTTAGCAGCCTTCTGCACTGCGGTTTCCGGCGTCTCTTCAAGGCCGTAGTGAATCTCTAGTACGCCAGCCGGCGCATGCGAAGCGGTCTTTAATCCTTCCAATACCTCGTCCCAGGCGATCGTGCCGTCTCCAGGCCACAGGTGCGCGTCACGGTCGCCTTTATTGTCGTGCAAGTGCGTGGAAAGGAGGCGATCCTTGAGCTCAGTCAACGCCGGCATGACACCATCGCCCAGATGCGCGTGACCAACGTCCAAGCATACGCCGATGTCTTTGAAGTGTCCGGTACTCAGGATTTCGAGGATATTCGCCGGACGCGTGACCTCATTCTGCAGATTTTCGACCGCCAGCTTCACGCCTAGGGGGTTGGCAAAGGCGTGTAGATGCTCCAGCGCTGTTATCGAGAACTCAAGCGCCCGGGGGCTCCATGTGTCCTCCCGGTCGCCCAGATGAACGACAAGAAACCGGAATGGAATTTGCTCGGCCACTTCAAGGGCGCGCTTGATTTCGTCCATGGCATCGATGCGCCGCCCCTTCTCAGGATGGATAACGTTGATGCTGGGCCCCCCGCCACGCCCCATTTCGAGATCGGAATAGAGTGGCGAGTGCATGGAGAAGGGTTCGGTTGGGTTCGACCGGAACCATTCGGCGAGATCGCGGACCTCGCCGCGGTTGGTGTAGTCGAAGTGCTGGCGCGCAGCAAAGAGCTCGACTCCCTGAGCGCCGGATTTCTGAAATGTGTCGAGCAGGCCCGGATGCAGGCGGTTGCGAAGAAATACGTGCGACGAGATGACCTTCAGCATGAATGGGACCTGGAAAATACTCCTCTGCCTTTATCTTCTCATTGGACTGCCTATCCAGGCCTGACTGGCGACCCGGCGCACGCTCTTGTTAGTCGCGAGGGACGTTCCTAAAACGAAAACGTTCGGTGCCACCTTGGTTGCTCAATACCCCGCCGCCTTGCCGAAGTGGTGCCGGTGATCCTGGCCGCCTTCCAGGTCGCCTGTGGCTGGATCGACTGCAATACACTCTCCGTCGCTCCAGTGGCCCCCGATCTTGAGCTGATAGCCGAGAGCGCGGAGTCCCTCCACGGTCGCATCGGAGAAGCCCGGTTCCATATACAGCACGTCGGGCAAATACTGGTGGTGGAAGCGCGGGGCGTCCACTGCCTCCTGAATGTTCAAGCCTTCATCCGCTGCGCTGAGAAAGATATTCGCTACCGTTGTGATGATGCGGCCGCCGCCCGGTGAACCCAGCACGAAGCGAACCTTATCGCCCTTAAGAACAATCGTGGGTGTCATGCTGGAGAGAGGCCGTTTGCCGGGAGCAATCGTATTGGCCGGCCCCTGCACCAGCCCAAACATATTCGGAACCCCGGACTTGGCGGCGAAGTCGTCCATCTCGTCGTTGAGCAGGAAGCCGAGCCCTGTGGCTGTAACCGCTGATCCGAATCCGTTATTGAGCGTCGTTGTAACGGAGACGGCATTACCCTCGGCATCGATCACGGAGTAGTGCGTGGTTTGCGTCGACTCGTGCCGCACCTCGTCCATGGTCGGCGGGGGCGGGAGAAATCCCGCTGGCCGCTTCAGGTCTTTCGAAGACCTTGCCTGCTCGGCCGTAATACCGGTGCGCCAGGCTGCATCGTATCTCTTGTCAATCAGTGCTTCCGTCGGAATCTTGACGTAGTCGGGATCACCCAGGTAATCACTGCGATCCATGTAGGCGCGTCGGTAGGCCTCAACGATGAGGTGCATCTCGTCGGGCGTCCGGTCTTCCCAGCGACTCAGGTTATACCCTTCGAGGATGTTGAGGGCCTCGATCAACGCGACACCGCCCGAGGATGGCGGGGGCGCGCTTAAAATGGTGTATTCCTTATAGGTGCTGGTGAGCGGCTCGCGCTCCTTCACCGAGTAGCGCGCGAGGTCTTGGGCGGTGACGAGACCTCCTCCCTGTTGCACATCTGCAGCAAGTCGTTTCGCGATGCGGCCCCGGTAGAAGTCGTCAGGGTCCGCCGCGATTGTCTTCAGCGTTGCTGCCAGTTCTGGCTGCTTGAAGGTCTCCCCCGCTTTGTAGAAATCGCCATCCCGCTGAAATATCCGCTTCGAGTCGGGAAACATGGTCAATGTTTCGTCGTGCAACTCCGCCGCTTCCTCTTCAGTAAGCACGAAGCCCAGACTGGCCAGCCGGATGGCCGGAGCCATCACCTTGCTTAGAGTGAGCTTGCCATATTTCTTCTCCGCGTAGACCATGCCGGCTACCGAGCCGGGTACGCCGACGGCCTTGTATCCCGTAATGCTGGCGTCGGGGATCACATCCCCCTTCGCGTCCAGGTACATATTGGCAGTCGCGGCCAGCGGCGCTCTCTCGCGGTAGTCGATGAAAGTCGACTTGCTGTTATCGAGATGGATGAGCATGAACCCGCCGCCCCCAATATTACCGGCATATGGATACACCACAGCCAGCGCAAAGCCTGTCGCCACGGCAGCATCCACCGCATTGCCGCCGCCTTTCAGAATTTCGACGCCAGCATCCGTCGCCAGATGATGAACACTGACTACCATTGCGTGTTTGGTGCGGACTGGCTGCTCGCTGGCGGCCGAGATGACGTTGTTCTTCGCGTCGTCAGGAGCGGCGTCCTGCGCGCATAGGCCAGGGACGGTGCAGAGCCAGGCAATCGCGGCGAGGGTAGCAGTTCGCATCATGCTAGGAGGTATAGTCTAGCGCGGAATGCTTCCAAATCGAGGACTTTAGTGTTGTGATTGTCGCTTCTGTCCGAAGATCAAAGGGCCCTGACTACAATCGAAGCAGACATGCCCACCACTGTCCGCTCGTTTTCGAAGATCAACCTCGGCGTGGCCATTGGCCCCTCTCGTCCGGACGGATTCCACGCTCTTACCACCCTCTACCAAGCGCTGGCAGCGCACGATCTCGTCACCGTGGAGGCGTGTCCAGCTGGGGCAACCAGCATCTCGATCGCCAGCAATGACCCTCGCGTTCCTACGGACGAGCGCAATACCGCCTTTAAGTCAACACATCTCGCCCTGCAAACCCTGAAGATCACCGCGAGCGTCAATATCCGCATCGACAAGCGCCTGCCCATACAAGGCGGACTCGGCGCGGGCTCGGCAAATGCAGTTGCGGCCCTCATCGGACTGGAACGCGAGCTTGGGGCGCACGGAATCGCCCCGCTGCTTGGACCGGAAAGGCTCCGCATCGCCGCCGAAGTCGGCTCGGATGTCCCGCTTTTCCTCATTGGCGGGGCGGTGCTGGGCGTTGGCCGGGGCGAAGAGGTTTATCCGCTTCCCGATCTTCCGGTCACAGCCTGCGTCTTGGCCTTGCCCGATATAGGTATTTCCACGCCCCAGGCCTTTCGTGATTGGGACGCGCGACACGACAAGCCCGCACTGGGCTCGTCGCCAAGTGGCACATTGACCACAGCTGCGGGCTCCGATAGACTAGAGGAGTTGAGTCGGGTCATCGCTTTCGCACTATGCGAGCCGCACTCCTCCGGTGTCTTCTCAGAAGACCTGGCCGGGAATTCGGGATCCCCAGCGAACTTCGCTGAGATGAAGAATTCGCTTCTCGCGCTTGTCCGAACCGGGATTGAAAACGACTTCGAAGAAGTTGTCTTCCCAAAGAATCCCTCCCTCGGTGAAATCAAGCGTGTACTTGCGGCTTTTGGCCATCCGGAGCATGCGGCTCTATATGCGGCGCTTTCTGGTTCTGGATCAGCCGTCTTCGGCCTTTACCGGACCCAGGAAGCGGCGGCGGCAGCCGAAACACGGCTCAAGTTGCTGGGAATCCGGTCCTTGCGGACGGAAACCTTGCCGCGCAATCCGTACTGGCGCACGATGGTAGTAGAGAAAAAAGATTGAGCAGCTCCAATGTAGTTTTGCAGTATTGGGCGATCGACTAATGGTAGGTCAAGTGCCTTTGGAGCACTTTGTCTAGGTTCGAATCCTAGTCGCCCAGCCAAATGACTTGCATCGCCGGGGTTAACTTCTCCGGTGAACCGAAGCCCTGGCAGCCCGAACGCCAGCCAACTTGTGCAGGACAACCAGAGCCAACCAGCTTGGGAGAATCTTGTGAAGAATGAAACGGTGATGGAAGTATCGGCCACGGAAGCAATTGGCACCCCGGTAAATGCGGATCAGGGCAGCAGCGTGCTGCGGCCTCAGGTTCAGGTAGACACTAAGGCTCCAGCAGACATAAGGACGCCAGCGGAAAGGAAGCGGTCTCGCTCGTACAGCGAAGATAAGCGTTTCAAGATCTTTTCCGGCTCAGCCAATCGCGTCCTAGCGCACGAGATTTGCAAGCATATTGGCGTAGCGCTTGGTGAGACCAAGATGCAGCGTTTTGCCGACGGCGAGGTCTACTTTCAACTGCTCGAAAATGTTCGCGGAGCGGATGTTTTCGTGGTGCAACCCACCTGCAATCCGGTGGACCAGCACCTGGTCGAATTACTGATTATGATAGACGCCCTCAAGCGCGCATCGGCTGGCCGCATCACCGTCGTGGTTCCGTATTACGGTTATGCACGGCAGGACCGCAAGGACCGGCCGCGCGTGGCGATTTCGTCGAAGCTGGTTGCTGATCTGTTGACCACGGCCGGAGCGAACCGCGCTCTGTTCATGGATCTGCACGCGGCCCAGATTCAGGGATTCTTCAATATCCCGGTGGACCATATGTTCGCGAGCCCGGTAATGGTGAGCTACTTCCGGGAGTTGAACCTGCCGGATCTGACCGTGGTTTCGCCGGATGCGGGGGGTGTGGAACGTGCCCGCTTCTTTGCAACAAAGATGGGGGCTCCACTGGCGATTGTGGACAAGCGGAGAACGGACATCAACGTGACCGAAGTGATGCACGTGATCGGTGATGTGCAGGGCCAGACATGCCTGATTATCGACGACATTGTCGATACGGCAGGCACTCTGGTGAAGACGGTCGACGCGCTGCTCGAAAAGGGCGCGACGAAGGTGTATGCATGCGCTTCGCACCCGGTGCTGTCCGGACCGGCGGTCGAGCGCATTGCGAACTCCCGGCTCGAAGAGCTGGTGGTAAGCGATTCCATCCCTCTGTGCGAACCTGCGCAGAAGGTGGCGAAGATCAAGGTGCGCTCGGTGGCTGGCCTGTTGGCCGCAACCATCGAAAGCATTCACATGGAGACCAGCGTCAGTTCGCTGTTCAACTAGAAGCTAAGGATTAGTTCAAAGGGATTAGTTCAATTGGAGCCGCGGCATGAGCCGCCACAACATGCCGGACCTAACGGTCGGCAAAAGGGAGCGGGAAGGGCAGGGACGTGAGTGGGTTAGCTACGGCTAATTCCTGATCGCTAATCTCTGCACTCCGTGCCCGAAGGAAGAGGATCATGATTAGTCAGGAAGTCGTCGCAGCAACGCCCCGTGGGGGCAAATTCAACAAAAACGCCGCACGCCGTGTACGCGTCAAGGGCAAGATTCCCGCAGTCGTTTACGGCGCGGCCGAGCCGGCCATCGCCATCGAGGTCGACCCTAAGCAGATCCAGAAGATCCTGCACTCGGACACCGGTCACAACTCGATTTTCGATCTGCAGATTAACGGCTCGACTGCAAAAACCAAGGCCATGATCGTCGACTGGCAGTATGAGCCCATCAAGGGCGCCCTCATGCACATCGACCTCAAGCGCATTGCGCTCGACAAGGCCATGCGTGTCGAGGTTCCCATCCAGCTCGTTGGCGCGGCGATTGGCGTCAAGACCCAGGGCGGCATTCTCGATCAGGTGCTGCGCGAAGTGGAGATCGAGTGCTTGCCGGGTGATATTCCCAGCCACATCGATCTGGATGTTACGCAGATGTCAATTGGTGATGTGCTTCGCGTCTCCGATCTGCCGCACTCGGAGAAGCTCAAGTTCCTGACCGACGGAGACGCGACGGTCGCGCACGTAGTTGCGATTAAGGAGGAGGTTGCGCCTGTTGAAGAAGTGGTGGCCGCTGCCACGCCGACTGAGCCCGAAGTCGTCAAGAAGGGTAAGACGGAGACAGCAGAGGCGTCCCCTGAGAAGGGCGCGAAGAAGTAAGCTTTGGCAATTGCGACAGAAGGCCAGAATCGCGATTTGTTGTCTCGCGGCGTATTCCTGGTAGTCGGGCTCGGCAATCCGGGCATCGAGTATCAATTCACACCGCACAACGCGGGCTTTCTCGCAGTCGACCGCATCGCCGATCAGAACCGCGTGGCCGTGGCCAACCGCCGCTGCCGCGCACTGACGGCAAAGATTCAGATCGCCGGACGTGAAGTGATCCTGGCTAAGCCCGAGACCTTCATGAACCTGAGCGGTCTTTCCGTCGCGGCACTCGCGGCCGAGTTCGAGATTGACGCGGCTCGCGATCTGTTGGTTTTGTACGACGAGCTGGATTTACCTCTGAGTGTGGTTCGCGTAAGGGAACGCGGCAGCGCCGCAGGGCACAACGGAGCACGATCCATCTCCGGGGCATTGCGCTCCGACGAGTGGGCGCGCATCCGGATCGGGGTAGGACCCGACGCGGGGCCTGAAGACGCATACCGGCGCGGCAAGGATTACTTGCTGACTCCGCTGCGGAAGACAGATTTAGCCACACTCGACGAGGTTCTCGACCGGGTGGCGCGAGCAGTAGAAGTGGTCGTGGCGAAGGGAATCAGTGCCGCGATGAATGAGTTTAACCGCAGGGAAAACGGCCCGGCGGAATGAGTAACCGGCGGCGGAATGCCGCCTAAAGAAGTACGGCGGAAGATCGCCCAAGTAAAGTGCGGCAGAAATTGCCGTAAAGAAGTCCGGCAGAGTTTTTGCCTGAATATTATTGTCCGGTCACGGTGACGAATTGCCGCCGTGCCCAAAGAAAAGAGAAGCAGAGCATGGATCGTTTCTACGAAGTAATGTTTATCGTCCGTCCCGATATCGAGGACGCAGACCTGGACAAGCTGATCGCCGGCTTTGAGCATACGATCGTCAATGGCGGCGGGACGCTCCGCTCCACTGAGAAGCTTGGCCGCCGCAAGCTCGCCTACACGGTGCGCAAGTTCAACGACGGCAACTACGTGCTGCTCACCATCGATGCCGATGGCAAGCTGGTTGCCGAACTCGAGCGCCGTCTCCGTGTTTCCGAGCCGGTTATCAAGTTCATCACCGTGCGCATGGATGAAGAGCAAAAGCGCATCGACAAGATCAAGGCCATTCGCGCTACACGCAAGAAGCTGAGTGCCCAGCCGGCTGCCGTTCCGGTTGCTGCTCAACCCGAGACTGTGGGTGAAGCTCCAGCCGCGGTCGAGGCTCCGGTCAAGATCGCAGAACCGGTCGAAACCGCGCCGGCCAACGCCTAGTATCGGTTGCAATGAAACTGGCGTGCAACGCATTGAAGAACTAAGAAAAATCGTTCGAATATTTTTTAAGGATAGGAAACATAATGGCTGACGAAACAACACCTCACCGCGCTCCCGAAGGTGGAGCGCCATCCTCATCTGGTCATAGCTCCGGCCCGCGCTCGAGCGGTCCCCGCACAGGCGGTCCCGGTGGCCCGGGCGGCCGCAAATTCTTCCGGCGCAAGAAGGTCTGCAAGTTCTGCACCGAGAAGATCGACGCAATCCCTTACCGTGACGTGCGTTTGCTGCAGGGCTTCGTCGCCGAGCGCGGCAAGATCGTGCCCCGCCGCCTCACCGGTGTCTGCACCACGCACCAGCGACGCCTCACTCGCGCCATCAAGCAGGCACGCAACATCGCCCTGCTGCCGTTTGCGGCCCGCTACTAACCATCGGTTGTTATATCTCCCGAGCGCAGCATAGGAGTTGCCGCTCAGGAAGGCTATTCGCACTGTGCGTTGAGCCTTGTGCTCCACGCCCTGAATTGGAGATTCGCATGGAAGTCATTCTGAAGGAAGACGTCAACAACCTCGGCAATCGCGGCGACGTGGTGAAAGTGGCGGACGGCTACGGCCGCAACTACCTGTTGCCAAAAAAGCTCGCTATGGAAGCAAATGCCGCCAACAAGGCAGTCATTGAGCAGATGAAGGCATCCGCGGTCCGTCGCTCGGCCAGGGAAAAAACGGAAGCCGAAGCACTCGTTGTTCAGCTCAACTCCGTCGCTCTGGTCTTCGAGCGCAAAGTGGGCGATCACGACCACCTCTTTGGCTCGGTCACCTCGGCCGATATTGCGCACCAGCTCGAGTCGAAGGGATTCACTATCGATCGCCGCAAGGTGCATCTCGAAGAGCCGCTCAAGCAGCTCGGCGAATTCCACATCCCGGTCAAGCTGCATCGCGACGTGACGGCGCACGTTGCAGTCACAGTCAGGCCCGACGCCGAGTCGGCCGAGTAACAAACCCGACGGCAAGACATTCAGGCGCGGAGTGCTTCGTGAGTTCGTCACGGGCGACTCCGCGCCTTTGTTGTTTGGAATCGAAACCATCTACTTCAGAGTCTGCAGACTCGGTTCCAGCCACGAGAAGAGAAAGTTGCTGATCTCTGGAAATTGCGATGCCAGCAGCCCGATGAGCGGCACACCGATCACCCCGATGAGCTTTTGGTAGAAAGCAATGTCCAGCTTTCCAGGTTCCGTTGAGGTAGTGCGGCTAAGGATGCTATCCCGGTGCATCTGCGAAAAGACCACTACAACCGCAACAACGAATGCCGTAAAGATCAGGATCAGCATGACCATAATCGAGTGATGCGGTGCGACGGGATATACCGTAAGAGCGAGCAGCAGGAAGAAATAGCCGAAGGTGAAAGCAAGAATGTGGCTGCGGATATCCATCAGAACGTGCTGGATGGCATAGATGTAGATCAGGCCTACAAATTCTTCTGCGTTCGCTCCGAGTGGATCGGCTACGGCCGAGGCCTTCAAAATCTCTTCGATCTCCTTCGCCGGAACATCCAGGCTGGTGCCCAGCCGGTCTTTCTGCCGGCTCATATCCGAGAGGATCTCCGCGATCACCGCGCTTGCGGCCCCGCATAACGCCACCTGAAACCTGGAGAATGCGCTCACGCGGTTTTTGGGCTCAAGATCCGTCATGAGCCTCTTGTATTCCAGGCGCGCCCGTCCAAAGGCCGGCTTCAGACTGACTGGACAAGACGTCTCCTTTTCGATGTGCAGCATAGACTCATACGCACGAAACAATGGCTTGAAGCGAACTGTCGGGGACAAGTCGATGCTGAACCACAGCCTTTGCCAGGAGAAGCCGGAAATGCGGCTGAAGCAGGCGCGCAGCGTAGTCCGTTCGAGCGGGTTTAGCAGGCCTTTGTGCAGGCAGAGCCACATCAGGATGACCCATTCGATCTCATGCAGCAGGAGGACCAGGATCGCGAAGCTGAAAATGCTCAGCCAGATCGCATAAGCTCGGGTCTCGAAGGTTTCAAAACCTCTTGGGAAGAGCAGGTAGGCAGCTACCAGCAGCATTACAAAGGTAAAGGCCAGCAGCACGGCGAGCAGCTTTGGGGGATTCCCCACCGGCGGACATCCGCTTTGCTTCCGCAGGCTCTTCTGCCGCTTCTCGTTCTGGTTCTGCTGCGGGCTCTGGTCCTGCGCCTGCTTCGCCCTCCTCTCAGCGCGTATGTGCCTCAGCTTCGAGGCGACCATACGCCACGGGGAATAACACGCCCGTAGCATGTCATTCACAGCGCAGCGAGGTATGGAAAGCAGCATGCCCGGCGACCGGTTTCCCTCGTAACACGGAATGCGCGGCATTAAGCGAGGAGAAAAGATAAGCAGCGAGTGAATGTGCCGTGAGACCAGGCAGATGACAGCGATAAAGAGAAAGATGAAAGGCACGACCGGCGAGACGCCATTGAAAAAGTGCTCGCTGCGGTAGAGATAAAAGATCCGGGCGGCGAATTCGTCGGGCTTTATCCCGGCAAAGGCGAACTGTGCCATGATGGTAAGCACGATCAGGAGCCACGCCAAGTAGCGCCTCCACTTTCCCTTCTTGAACGTTTGTCCCTCCCACAGCGCTCGCCGGATCAGCCACAGCGCGAAGATCAGAAGAACGATTTGAAGAAACATGAGTCCACAGTTGACCGGATCCTTGAAGAATTCCCACAACGGCAGGTCGAGGATCAGCAGCCGCGCGATCCAGGAGCAACAGAGGATAATCACCAGCACGATCCAGCCGCGCCGCTCGCTATTGGTTCCCTTGATATCGAAGACGTACTCCGGCCAGCGCTCGAGCCGGGCAAAAGTGCAGAGGATCAGGCCGAAGAGTACAAAGAGCGCAAGCAGGCAGGCAACAGCAAGTCGTGCCACCACCAACTGCAGCGCCACGGGACGGTGCGTGCTGATCGAGCCGATTTTGAAGGGCTCCATCAACCAGGTATCGAACATGCCGGGCGGGATCGAGCCCTCGCCGCCAAGTTCCGTATTGCCCGAATGGATATCCACCAGCGATGTCTTCGTCTGCAAATTCTCATTTTGCGGATAGTGATCGAGCAGCGCGACCGGCCAAAAACCGCCACGCCCAACCGCGTTGAGCCATAGAGGGGGATGATTTCCGCTGCGGAATGGATCGGTGTATCCGGCCAGCCAGAGGGGCGCCGGCCTGCTGCTCATCGTGGGAACAAGGCCATCACGTTGAAGCAGCGGAACCATCTCCAGGAGGCGGATCGCGTTGTAGATGCCGACGGTTTCGTACGAAGAAAAAATCCGTTCGGGCAGATAAGTACCGAAGGGGCTGAGATGGCCGGTATCTTTCTTGGCGGAACCACTCTCCTTTGACTTCTCAAGATCAGCCTTTTCTTCATCCGGCATGTGCAGGAAGCGACCGGTCCAATGGGCGTTATCGGGAATGAGCGGGTAAGTGTTGGCCATCAGCATTCCCCGAAAGTCGCTAACGTCGGGAGAGCGCTCGAACAACAGATCAGCATTCAACAGGACCACGCGGACGTCGGGTAGATTGCGGCTGAAATAGCGCGCGACGAAGATAACATCGAGAACATCGGTGCCATTGATCACCGCAACCCGGACGTGCTGGCGGTCGATGGCTCGCGTCATGGCGGAGAGGACGGACTCCTCCGAGATCGGGCTTTGCGTGTCGGAATATGACGGAACGCTGTCCTCCTCTTCGTGGCGATCTTCGAGGCTGAGTTTCAGGTCCGACTGATCCTGGCTGTCCGTGTTCTGCTGCTGCGACGGGTGGTGAAGGATCGAGTTCTTTTCATAGGCGTTGCGCAACTGCGAAATCTCGCGCGGGTAATGAAAAAGCAGCGGACGATCCTGTCCCCTGTTCGAAGCATTGGCCGTGTGCCGCATCGAAGAAAGGAGGTTTCCAAAGGCCGTCTGGTCCTCGGAAACAAACGCCACCTGGCTGGGCGCAAGGTGTTCCCGCGAGGAGAGATAATTGAGCAGCATTTCCTGGATCGCGTCTGAGCTTTCGCTCATGGAAAGAAAATTAGCATCCTTGAGGCCAGGAAAATTCCCCGATCCGTGGATCATCGGACGGCTGGTCGAAATCGCACCGCTGACCACCTGAGCCTGATTGAAGCAGGCTTTAGCATCGGCGTCCTTCACGCCGCACTTCTGGGCCAATAGCAGGCTGTCGAGTGTGGTAAGCGAAGTCGAGAAGGCCGGGCCAAGGATGCGTAATGTCTTGCCCGGCTCGTCCTTGTCTCTCTGCTCAATCTCGCGCCAGCCCCGCATGGCGTTGATGAACTGGTCCTGGCGCAGAATGCCGCTGGTGGGGGATTCTCCTACCAGGAACACGATCAGGAATTTGTCTTCGACGCTGTTGCCTTGAAATCGATTCTTGCGAAAGATCAGAAAGCCGGGAGCGCACTCCCGATCGGCGTCGAAAGCGTGGACGTTGGTGCGGTCCACCGGATCCTGCGACGCCTGGTAAGGAACCGGGTCCCAGGGAAGCCACTGGCTGGCGTAGATCCAGCCGGGAGCCGATTCGGAGGTGCTATCCTGCAGGGCCTGCTGGATGACATCGACATAGCGATCGAAAAGCAACGCCAGATGCGTATGCACAGGATCGGGCACGAGGGCGATCATGGCCTCCGCCGCCGACTCTTTTCCTCCTGCCGTGGTAAGTTCGGGGTTCAGGCCGAATTCACCGAGCTTTTCGTGCATCTCATTCGTGGCGACGGCGCAGACATCATCGGGGCTGAAAAGCTGCTTGCCGCCTTCGATCTGGGGCTCTTTGCTCCTGGCAGCCTGTCCAGTGCTCGTGACTTTCTGGACAGGTATCGTGCCCGTGTCTCGGCGTCCGGATTCAAGCTCTGCCGAAGGAATCGACCTCGGCGAGGCAAAGACGGCGAGCAAGACCAGCGCAAAACCCGGCATGAGATAGTTCCGAAGCATGGAACTCTCCTAAACGGGGCCTGCATAGGCTCCCGGACGCAACGCTGAGAAACGGTGAACAACAACTACCGCGCAGATTCTCTGATTCTTGCTAAAGAGCTGAAAGTACGCACCGATGCTAGCGGAAGCAACGCGCGTAGACAAGCAATTCTCAGCTATATGGGAAATTCCAATCCACCCGATCTATGCACGTGGCTCGTCTCAAGGACGAATGCCCAGAAGAGGCCGTCAGCGAAAGCAGGCGGTATATTAACTCGCAACAAAGGGACACAATGTAAATCTGGTTTATAAAGAGCAGTATATTGGCTCAAACGGATGCATCAGCCTGGTTGATCACCGTTAAACTCACCGAGTAGACGTCACAGAGAATCATTTCGAGCGACCCCCTACTCGGATCCCGATCAAGAGCATTGTGATCAGAACCTCAGGAGTAGGGTACGAACCATCCAAAGATTGGAAATTCTGAATCAGCTATGGGGCCAATGAGATTGTTCATGCGGGCGGTATCAAGGAATTCTGTCAGGCCACACGCGTTGGTGATACTCGGTTTATCTGTACTTCTTGGTGGGTGCAATCCGAGGCAGGCAAACATCCGACCCTCGATCGAGTTCAGCAACGTCCCTCCAACCGGCGAAGGGGGTCCGGTGCCGCTGATCCCTATTGCCGGTCGTGTGGCAGGTGCCCGGCCCGAGGAAAAGATCGTTATTTTTGCCAAGGCCGCGAATGGAATCTGGTGGATACAGCCGCAAGCGATTCAGCCATTTACTCCGATAAAATCCGATTCGAGTTGGGCCACCTCAACACATCTGGGCACTGAATATGCTGGGCTTCTCGTGGAACCCGGATATCGTCCTCCCGCAACAACGGATGTGCTGCCCGGTCAAGGCGGCAAAGTACTCGCAGTATCGGTGGTCAAGGGTGTTGGGCAGTTCGTCCCGGCGGCTTCTAAGACAATTCAATTCAGCGGGTACGAATGGACGGTTGTGAATGCCATCAGCGTGCGGAATGGGCTGCCCAACGTCTATGATCCCGCGAACGCGTCGACGGACTCCAATGGTCGCCTGCACCTCAGCATCACTCGGAAATCCGATCACTGGACCTGTTCCGCGGTGATTCTCACTCACAGTTTCGGCTATGGCACATATCTCTTTTCGGTAGAAGACATTTCACATTTGGCGCCGGCCGCAACTCTGACCCTTTTCACCTGGGACGACCTGGGAGCGGAGCAAAATCACCGGGAGATGGATATTGAAATCAGCCGCTGGGGTGATCCGGAGGGCCAGAATGCGCAATTTGTCATGCAGCCATACTATGTTCCGGAGAACGTTGCGCGGTTCACAGCGCCCCCTGGGCTACTTACATATTCATTTCAATGGGAGCCAGCGAAGGTTTCATTCCGGGCAGATCGCGGGGCCGACAGCGTCTTTCGGCACACCGCAGCGGCAAGCCACGTATTCACTACGGGTATTCCTTCCCCCGGCACCGAATCTGCCAGCATGAACTTTTGTGCCTTTGGCCGTTCAAAGGTGCCCCTGGAAAATGACGCAGAGGTTGTCATTGATAAATTTCAGTATCTCCCGTAATGCCCGGAACAATCAGGCCCCGCTTCTATGCTTGTTACTGACGACCCTCACGGCAGTCTGCTTCGTTAACCCGGCATACGCAGTCGATCCCAACAGGGCCTTCTCACAATACATACGGAATCAGTGGAGCGCTGAGAATGGCTTCTCGGGGGGACAGGTTAACGCCTTTGCCCAAACCCCTGACGGATACCTGTGGATCGGTACGGCCAGAGGGTTGTTCCGTTTTGACGGACTGAATTTTGTCACGGCTCAACAGTTGGATCCGGCGTCCCCATCCATTACGGATGTTCTCGGTCTGATGACGGATGGTGAAGGAAGTCTGTGGGTCCGGACCCAGGGTTCAATTCTTCGCTATCGCGGCGGCACGTTTGAGGATGTTATGTCTGACCTGGCGCCTGGATCCTTTGTTACCGCTATGAGTCGAGCGGTTGACGGGGGCGTTCTTTTAGCCAATCTGTTGAACGGCGAGATTCTAGATGGACGAAACGGCTTCAGGAGCCTCGCATCGTCGAAGGTTTTCCTGACGGCGCTGATCATCTCGATTGCCCAAACGTCGGACGGCAAAATCTGGATCGGAACTCGGAGCGATGGCCTTTTTTATCTTAGCAATGGGCAATTAACATCCGTTACAAAAGGCCTGCCCGACCGAAAGATCAACTCTCTGTTGCCTCTGGCAAATGGCAACCTATGGATCGGCACTGACAACGGAATTGCGCTTTGGGACGGGACCGCGATATCGCAGAACGACGTTCCGCCAGCCCTGAGCCACATCCAGATATCAGCCCTCATGCGGGACCGAGATGGAAATGTGTGGATTGGCACATCGCGCGGGCTGCTGCGCCTGAATTCTAAAGGCGCCGCCCTAATGCAGGAGCAGGACAAGCAATCGATTGGTGGGATAACTACTTTGCTTGAAGACCGGGAGGGGAATATATGGATTGGGAACGCGCAGGGGATCGAGCGTCTCCGAGACAGCTCATTTGTAACCTACTCGGTTTCCGAGGGCCTGCCATCTGAAAGCAATGGCCCAATCTATGTTGACTCTGAAGAGCGTATCTGGTTTGCCCCGTCAAATGGCGGCCTGTACTGGATGCGGGATGGGAAGGTTGCGACCGTGCTGAAGGCTGGTCCCGGCAGCGATGTTATTTATTCGATATCCGGCGGGAAAGATGACCTGTGGGCCGGCAGACAGCAGGGCGGGCTTACACATTTTATCGTTAGCCAGGGAGTCATCAAGGCGGAGACCTATACGCGTGCGAGTGGGCTCGCTCAGAACAGCGTTTACGCAGTTCATCGGAACTCCGATGGAACCGTCTGGGCGGGAACGCTCAGCGGTGGGGTTAGCAGGCTTAAGGATGGTGTCTTCACAACCTACACGACGGCCAATGGCCTTGCTTCGAATTCAATCGCGTCGATCGAAGAAGGGACCGATGACACGATGTGGTTCGCGACGCGTGGCGGCCTGAGCAAGTTGTCTCACGATCGGTTGCAAACCTATTCGCTCCGTGACGGCTTGCCGTCTGAGGATGTAATTTCGCTGCTAACGGATTCGGGGGGCACGTTATGGATCGGAACCGCGGGGGGACTCGCTTTCCTTAACTCGAACAAAATTCATGAGACTCAGGCATTGCCGGAAGCATTGCGCGAGCCAATTTTCGGGCTCGCGGAGGACAAGAATAGATCACTATGGATAGCGACTGCGAGTCATGTACTGAAGGTGAATCGAGACAAGCTTCTGAACGGGGTGCTTAAGGAGGGAGACTTCCAGGAGTATAGTCTCGCTGATGGTCTGCATGGGACAGAAGGTGTGAGGCGCGATCGCTCCGTCATTATTGATCAGCACGGCCATGTATGGCTTTCTTTAAATCGTGGAATTTCGGTTGTCGATTCAGAACGAGTAGGTAACTCATTACCCGCGATTCCTCATATTGAAGCGCTGTCGACCGATGGGACGCTAGCCGCCATGCCAGGCAGCTCAGTTCACATTCCTGGACCATCTCGGCGAATTGCGGTCAACTACACGGGAGTCAGCCTCTCGGTTCCTGAGCGAATCCGATTTCGATACAAGCTCGAGGGCTTCGATCCTGGTTGGAGTGACGCAACACAGGCGCGTCAGGCCGTCTATACCAACCTTGGTCCAGGTTTGTACCGTTTTCGAGTAGCATCGTCCAACAGCGACGGGGTGTGGGATGGTTCGGAGGCTGCCATCTCTTTCAAGATCGAGCCCGCATTCTGGCAGGCATGGTGGTTTCAAATTTCCTGGGCGCTGGCCTTGGCATTTGTCACATGGATGCTCTATCACTTGCGGGTGCGGCAGGTGTCCAGACAGATGCAGACCAGGCTCGAGGAACGCCTCGAGGAGCGGGAACGGATTGCGCGCGATTTGCACGACACCCTATTACAGGGATTTGCCAGCGCTTCAATGCAGCTCGATGTCGCAAACGATCGTTTGCCCGCAGATTCGCCGGCGAAACCCCTCGTGGAGCGTGTGATCCAACTAATGAGACAAGTGAGCGAAGAGGGCAGGAATACGATTCGCAGCCTCCGTTCGCAGCGTCGCGAATCTCACGATCTCGAACAGGCGTTATCCCTGATCAGGGAAGAGTTTTCACTCGAAAAACACGTCGACTTTCGCGTCATTGTGCAAGGTATACCTCGATCCTTACATCCAGTCATTCGAGACGAAGTTTACCGCATTGGCCGTGAAGCTGTGATCAATGCATTCCGCCACTCCCGCGCCGGCAAAATTGACGTTGAAGTCGAATACACGTCTCGAAACCTGCGCATTCTCGTACGTGACAACGGGTGCGGAATTAATGCTCAGATACTCGACACCGGACGCGAAGGGCACTGGGGACTCCCAGGCATGCGGGAACGAGCGGAACAGATCGGCGCAGCATTTGGAGTCCGAAGCCGTGCTGATACCGGGACGGAGGTTGAACTCTCTATCCCAGGTAAGGTTGCTTACGAATCCGTTTCTTCATATCGTTGGCCGAAATGGTTCAACAGATTATTCTCGAGAAAGGCAAAAGTAGATCTTCCATCAGCCGAGTAGGGAGCAAGCACATGAGCGATGTGGCACGCATCCGGGTTTTCAGCGTCGATGACCATGCCCTGCTACGCGAAGGAATCACCACACTCATCAATAACCAGCCGGATATGTTGCTGGTGGGTGAGGCGGCCAATGGCCGGGAGGCTGTCGAGGGCTTTCGAGAGCATCAACCGGATGTCGTCCTCATGGATGTCAGACTTCCTGATATGACTGGCATAGAGGCGATGATTGCGATCCGAAATGACTTTGCTGAAGCTCGCTTCATCATGGTGACGACCTCTGAAGGCGACGTTGAAATCCGACGGGCGCTTGAGGCTGGAGCTCGCGGCTACATCCTCAAGAGCATGCCGCCCAAGGATCTGGTCGAGGCAATCCGGCAGGTCCATGCGGGTAAGAAGCGCATCCCGCCTGAAATAGCGGCACATCTGGCTGAGCACTACAGTGATGGAACTCTCACAACCCGGGAAATAGAGGTCCTGAAGCAGATCGGCGGCGGTAACCGTAACCGGGACATCGCCGAAAGGCTCTTCATCTCGGAAGAGACGGTCAAGGTCCACATTAAACACATCATGGAAAAGCTTGGAGCCAGCGATCGTACCCAAGCCGTTGCAATCGCAGTGCGTCGCGGGATCATTCATATGTGAGTAGGGCTTCGCTTTGGCACAAGCCTCTACCTCGATGGTGGTATGGCAAGATGCCGAGCACTAGGGATTCGCTAAGGAATTGCAGCAATTAGTCTGGCTTCATGGGCTGGGCGCCATACGCTATCCATGAGGAAGGGACTTGCACAGACTGTATTCCACATTTTCGGGCGGTTGGCCTGGCATAGGGCTGCTGCTGTTGCGCGGGGCACTTGGTACGACACTTATCATCCTGGGTTCGGCCTACTCGCATGAGGCACAGGACTTAAGCTTCGGACCGTGGGCCGTATGTTTGCTTGTGCTCGGAACTGGTGGTTCCCTGCTCATCGGGTTCCTGACTCCGGTTGCAAGCGGCCTGGCGTTTCTCACTGGTATTGGCATTGCGCTCTCCTGGCTTCCTACGCCGAGTTGGAATTTCTTCAGTGGTAACCCCCTGAGCTTAGATACGATCATGATGGCTCTGGCCGCTGCTTGCCTTGGCCCGGGAGCATACTCGCTTGACGCCCGCATGTTTGGGCGGCGCAAAGTTATCATTCCTCGCGTTTCATCTTCCTCGAAATCGTAACCCCTCCTACGAACTACTTGCCGTCATTTTTTTAAACCGCCTTTCTTCATGCTGCTCCGATCAACGTTTGTCGGATCTGGAGGTCGCTGCCTCACCGGATAGTGTTACCTCATCAATCCATCTACAGCAGTAGTAAGAAAACGTCCTATCTCGTAATGTCTTACCTGCTTCGATCCCGCATAGTACCTCTATGGTTGAGAGAAACCAACCGGCAACGATATCAGTGCCGATCTAGTTCGAAAAACTACCGACGAGCCTCCAACGAAAAGAGGAATCATGACTACACACCATATTGGGATTCATCCCTTCACCTTGACCCGGTCGTATGCCGCCAGTGAGTTGTTCGTGTGTGACCAGCGCGAAGATCGCTCAAACGCAGCGAGTGCAACGCTCATCTTTGCCACAGCCCTGGCCGTACTCCGCGCGTTCAACTTGCCCACTGAACCGGGCAATCAAGGGAGATACATGCGTTTGTGACTCTTCTTAATGGGGCACTTACCGGATAGTGGTATCTCATCAACCCACCTGCAGCGTTAGTAAGAAAACCCGCTATCTCGTGATGTGCTTTCTGCTTCGATCCCGCATAGTTTCTACAGAACACGGGAGTGCACAACAGCGCAGGACGTGCTTCACCGTCGATCACCGTTTCTAAATTGGAGAACAGATGATTGCGAATTTGATGAAACAGCTTCTATCGATCTTGGTCTGTTCGACCTTGCTTGTGGCGGGAACGCCAGCCGAGGCTCTTCAGGAACAGACCACGTCGCAGGATTCTTCACAGTCCTCGACGGCGAGCCAAACCCCTTCATCCGGTGCGGCGCCCACAACCCCGGCGGTCGCCCTGCAGGCCGCGGATCACCTCGACTCTCTGGTCGCCCCCATCGCGCTCTATCCCGACGCGCTGGTTGCGCAGGTCCTGGCTGCTGCCACACTTCCCGACGAGGTTGCCTACGCCGAAGACTGGCTCCAGCAAAATCCGAGTTTGACAGGAAGCGCACTGACCCAGGCCGTGAATCAGCAGTCGTGGGATCCCAGCGTCAAAGCTCTGACTCAATTTCCATCTGTGCTTAGCGATCTTTCCAAGAACCTCTCCTGGACAACGACCCTCGGGCAGGCCTACGTCAATCAGCAGTCCGATGTAATGGCCGCAGTGCAGGTGATGCGCGCCAAGGCGCAGTCTGCGGGATCTCTTCAGTCTTCACCCCAGATCAAAGTGGTTCAGCAGAGTCCGTCGACGATCGTGATTCAGCCGGCCAACCCCAGCGTCGTCTACGTTCCGCAGTACAACCCGACTGTCGTCTATGGCACTCCCTATGTTGTGCCCGCTTACACCCCCCCAGTCGCGGTTGCGACTGCTGGAGTGTCGTACGCTGCAGGTGTTGCTGTGGGAGTGGTCCTGGGCGGCGGTGGCTACGTTGGCGGCGGCTTTGTCGGCGGCGGCGGCTTCGGATGGGGCTTCGGCTCCTGGGGCATGAACTGGGGCGGTGGCGGCGGCGTCAGCTACAACAACAACACCTACATCAACAAGACGATCATAAACAGAACCATCAACCGGACCACGAATAACTACAACAACCATCCGTTGGGGCCGAATAATCCGAACGGCAACGCCACCGATAGGGGTATGGTCGGACCGGGAAATGATGCATGGTACGGCAAGAACGGCGCGTATCATCCCGACGGTAACTATAAACCCGGTGAAGATACGCACAACGGTCCCAACGGCGCCTATCACCCGAACGGTTATTTCGGGCCCGATGGCGGCTGGCATGAAGACAAACCAGGAACCAATCCTCACGACCAGCCGAACGGCGGCAACAACGGCGACCACGGTTTGATTGGCGGCAACGGTGGCGTTGAGCACAATCTCAACGGCGATCAGCACAATGCCGGCGGCTTCGGTGACCAGCGTCAGGGCGCGGACGATCGCAATCAGGGCGGCTTCGATCGCGATCGCGGCGAGAACCAGCGGGCCAACCAGCCGCGTTCAAACATGGGAGGAAACGGCGACCGTCAAGCTGCCGACCGTGGTCGGGCCGGCATGCACTCGGCATCACAGCAGCATTCACGTCCCCAGCAGCATGCACGTCCCCAACAGCATTCTCATCCTCCACAACACGCTTCGCACCCTGCTCCGCACAATTCAGGCGGAGAACACCGGCGCTAAGTGCAATGGCCCAAGATGATCCTGAAATCAGAAACGAATGCATAGAAAAAAATGCAAAACAAGTCGACGAAACTTCGGGTAGAAAACGTGACGACGGGGAGCACTCTACTGGCTGTACTGCTCCTGCTCGGACTGGTTAGTACCTCGGGTTGCGGGGACAAGTCATGCGAGTCTGGCGACGTCCCGACGAGTCGTCGGACAAACGCTTCTCAATCAAGCCCCAGCTGGATAGCCCAAGGCGTGAGAACAATCGATCCTATGGCCTTCACCCCCCCGTTTAGCACATTCCATCGCGGTGGTTGTAACTAGCAACTGATGACTACCGGCAACAACTTACTTTCAACCACCATAGGAGAAAAGTCATGATGATTAAGAAAGATATGCTTATCGGAACAGTTCTGGGTCTAATCCTGGGCTGCAGTGGAGCGATATTCGCACAAGCTCCAGCAGTAGACATCGGCAACCGGCATGGCAATCTGCGCGCCGCACAGCAGTACATCTCTTCAGCGTGGCAGAAGATTAGCCAGGCACAGACCGATAACAATGACCAGCTGGGCGGCCATGCGCAAAGGGCAAAGGACTATCTCACACAGGCCAATGAAGAACTGAGGTTGGCTGCCAATGTCGCAAATGAGCACGGTCGATAGCCGCCGCCCTCATAACCAAGCAACGAGTCTTTCGGCTACGTGGACGGTAAACCTGCTCCTAAACAGTCCACGTAGCCCATTGTCTACAAGTGTTCTGCACAGGCACACCCGTACCAAAGCGAAATCCCGGCCTCGTTCGGAGATTCATTAGGAAAAGACTCCGATGAAGTAGAGAGCACGCCACCCCAGGAGGGGAGGTGACCCAGAAAATGGATGTGTTGCAACTTCAGGGTTGCTGTGTGGTGACGTGAAAGAATCGCGAAATGGTAACCCGACCCGCGATCTTCAAATGGCGACAGACCGAACCCGGATTCATACTTTGTGTGATCCGGTGGTATCTTCGCTATTCTCCTTCATGGCGCCGATCTACAACTCCGCGATTCCCGACAGTAAGAAGAGAAAACACTCCGCCATCGTTGTCGACACCGACCCGTGCAGTGCTTGAATAACATCCTCGAACAGGATCATCGAGCCATCAAACGTCGAGTGAACGCCAAACAGGGATTCCGAGAATTCCAGGCGGCTCGGCGAACCAATTCAAGGCTACGAAGCTGTCCACATGATCCGGAAGGGGCAGACTCGATGGGTGGTAGGAGATGATCTGCCTCGACAGATCGAGTTCATCGACCATCTCTTCGATTTGGCAGCCTGAACATACGTGCAGGGCATGCAACAATCTGTCTGCGACTGAAGGTTGCAACACTGCCGTCCATGTGTTCCCGTTGCCGCTGCAATAGCCCAACCGATTCAGAATTGAGACGATGGCACCATCTTCACAGACAAGAGCCAGCTTACTACTGTCCGTGGAGACTTGAAATGGATTCCTTCGTTTCGGCCGGCCCCAGATACGATGGCGGAATTGGGCCGGTGCTCAACACGAGCTTCTGAAGCAGGCAATTGTCATCGAGACGCCACATCTTAACGACATGCAGTCCCGCTCTGATATTTGGGAAGCTGCCCTCCAATACACGAGCATTGTCCTCCACGGCCTTGTTCCAGTTTCGCTGTTCCTGGGTGGTGGTCGTGGTTGGAGCGGGCATCAGCCGGTCAGTCAGCACCTGCATGCTCCCTCCGTCTATGGAAATCCCGATCCGAAGACTGCCCCTTCCCGTTGTGTCGAGTGTCGGCACCATGAACAGTTCTACGGTAAGGTCGCCTGGCTTGCTCAAGGTGACCTCATATTCCAGATGCACGCCATCTTGTTTCGCTGTCGGAGCATGGCCCTGCGGGAAAGTGGTGATAGCACCGAGTGTGCGACCGAGATGAGGAATGACACGCCACGTCAGACCGTTACCGCCCACAGCCCTGGTGTAATGGGGCGCCTCGATGGCGATAACATCGCCCGTACCTGTCGACGCGGAATCGGCCGGAATGGCGGAGAGCATAATTGGTTTTGGATTTTCTGGCGTTGTGACCCGCTTCACTTCAGGCATGATCTGTCGCTCTGGCTGCTGCCATTTGGTGTAGCCAATGTGCGTTTGTAACATCATGCCATTCCATTTCCCTCCATTGAGCGTGTGATAGGCATTGGTAATCTCCTGATCGCGCCGGAATGCGGCCTCCGCCCGGTCAGCAAAAATGTTGGCGCGAGGATCATTCAGCGCAGCAAGCCGCCGGTTCCACGCCACCGCATAATAGAGCTGATAGAGATTGGAGAGCGCAAGGATCGGATGCTCGACCAACTGGAAATAGGCGTCACGCTCGTCCTGCGGGAGCGCCGATTTGACCTTGAGCATCTGCCGTTGGAGCGACTGCCACTCGGCGACCATCGCACCGAACTCACCGCCATCCAATTTGTCCGCAGTGCTCGCCCCAAGCTGAAAGCTGCCGGCATCGACGAGTTCAGGCTTCCGCCGCGCCGCAAGCTGGCTGTAACGCGTGATCAGGTACGCGATCGCGTCTGCCTGTTCTAGCCCGAAAGTTTCGCGAGCCCATTGTGCAGGATAACGCTCCATCGCGTCCAGTGTCATCGCCTCCGGATCCCACGCCTGCTTCAGAAAGAAGCTGAGTGGGAATTCCATCGGCTTGATGTCGCCTACGTTAACGATCGACAAAGCCCTGGCGCCGTCTGCATAAGCAAGGTCCATCTGCTGCCAGGTTTTTTCAATTTGGTTAGTGTTGATCCATTTGTAGTTGCGAGGCGCGCCGACATAATCGAAATGATAGTAAATGCCGTAGCCACCCTTACGTTTGCTATTGGCGGCCGGAAGCCGGCGGATCTGCCCCCAATTGTCGTCTGAGAACAACAGGGTGACATCATCAGGCACTTTCATGCCGTGGTCGTAATAGTCCTGGACTTCCTTGTAGAGCGCCCACATTTGCGGTGTCTGATCTGCCGGTTTACCGGTGACGTCGGCGATGATCTTCCTCTGATCCGCCACGATGGTTTCCAGAAGCTGCGTCGCGGTGCCTTCGGTCATCGGCTCGTCGCCATCGCCGCGCATGCCGATCGTCACCAAGGTGTCGTAAGCGTGGCCCCCACCCTTGGACATCATCCGCTCGATGCCGCCGCGCCAGAACTTGCGCAGGTTCGCCCCATTGATTGTGTAGTCCCACCTGCCCCCCGTGACACCCTGATCCGTATGTCGGTGCCACTCATCCTGAGCACGGGTCATCGGTTCCTGGTGGGAGGTACCCATAATAATTCCCATCTCGTCGGCAAGCGCCATGTTCCGCGGATCGTCATCGTTGAACGCCTTTGGGGCCCACATCGCCGGCCAGAGGTAATTGCCCTTGAGGCGCAGTTCCAACTCGAAGACGTGCTCATACATGCGTGCATTGATCCCGCCGAACTGCTCCTTCGCCCAGGTGTTGAAACTCGGATCCTCGTCGTTGATGAAGAAGCCGCGATACTTAACCTTAGGCTGATCGCGCCGCGATCCGGCCGTGATGAAGATGTTCGATCGACGCCGCACCGGGACATCGGCGAACCAGTACCAGGGCGAGACGCCAACCTTCTCCGACAGATCATAGACGCCGTAGACGGCTCCTCGCCGGTCCGATCCCACAATTACCAACGCTCGCATGACATTTGGAAAAGGGTGGTCGACGACAATCTGGCGATAGGCCTCCCACTCCCCGGCAATGTCGCCAGCATTGATCTTACCCGCGGCGGCCAGGCCATCGATAACCGGACTTTGCCCAAGGACCCCGATCACCACCACATCTTCATGCACCTGGTTGGGCTCTGCGAACCGGACTGGAACTTGTCCACTCACACGCTGCAAATCGGCGGCGAAACTATCCGCAACATGGCGCAGAGCAGGATCGGCGGATGCATCGATCAGAATACCCACAGGCTGATGGTTCTGGATCAGCGCCAGGCTTCCTCCACCGCCATGTGAACAGATCGCTACCGGGACCGAACATGTTTGAGCTGGAGAGCCCGCGGTGAGGGTACAGATCACTATCGCCAGAGCCAAAGGCAGCCTCATGTTTCCAACCACTTCTGGCACAATCGAATTCCTATGCAGCCGTTCGCTCGACCGACGTCCCAGCATATTCCCCTTCGCCCTGATACGCTATGATCCTTTTGCCTATTCGACGGACCAGCACAACAGCACTCGAAGTAGCAAAGCAGACTTTCACGAATTTCCGGGTCCGCCTCTTACGCGATCTTTTGTTTGATACGACAATTATCTACGATCGAGGCAAATTTACACTCATCGAGCCGCGAGATGCCGAAGGGCCATCTGGAGGGTCCGCTTGAGTTCCGCCTTCGTTGAACCATTCGCTGCCTGGATGGATAGACCAGCGTTGAAATCCGCGAACTTATCTTCCGCCTCGTGGCCGAGAATCAAACCTGGGGATCGCCGCGGATCCATGGAGAACTAAAGATGCTGGGCTTCGACGTTTTCTGAACGGCATGCGCAACTCTTGGTTCTTCTCATCGCCTTGAACGACGCCGAGAAGCAGACGGCGGCGCCGCCGCAGACCTCGGCACGCTCGGTCTCGACCTTTCGGATACGCAATACGAGCTGGCGTTTAGCTCGGGCATCGTCGCCTGCCGACATCATCATTCCTTTGGCAACGGGTGCGGGCCGCAGGGCCTCGGGCAAGGTATGCGGTTCGATCCGTACCGCCACGAGTGAAGGAACATTCGTCAACGCTGCCACCTGAGCCAATGCGGCCTCGAGCTCGTTCATCG
>JBAVYX010000452.1:0-1652 GCA_049588475.1 Silvibacterium sp.
TCGATGTGTTTACGAAGAATGTTGTAGAGCCGGCCGATACGATCCGTTGCCAGAACCTCGAGCGAGGGTGGCAGCTCCTGAGCGTTGATCGCCTTGGCCTCTTTCAAAGCAAGCCAGGGAGCCGGAAGGACCTGCTGGCGAATTTCACGCAGCTTGCTCCGGTCGGCGCCGGTGTTGTGTTTGAGCGAATCGATCTCCAGCTGCAACTCTCCGACCAGCTCATAGAGCAAGTCGTCGCGGCTGCTGGCGACACAGGAACTCATCAGGTCAGTGATTACCCCGATTTGATTCCCGCGCGACTTGAGAGCGACGAACTCGAGGGAAAACCACGGAGACTTGGCTTTACCCGCCTTCGTCTTCGTGACCTCGTGTTCGCGTTCCATGCGGAGACGGCTTTCCACAAACCGTGGAAACCGCGCCGCATCAATGACGCACACCCAGTCAAAGTCATAATCGCCGCCATTGCGTTTAGCGGTCTCTGAATGGAGCGTGTAGGTCCCTTCAAGCGTCAATTGCTCGTTCACAACCAGGGCTGCAACGTCAGGGTTGAGTCCGTGTTTTTCGATCAAGCGGCCCGTCAACCTTTCCCCTTCGAGATGCTCGAGTGGGAGGAGGTCTTCCTTCATGCGTACGGGGTAGCGCACGCATAGGCCGAATTTGGACGGAACCGTTGTAATGGCTGCGGACAGCGGCATCCAGTCAGCGCGGGAGAGAACCTTTCCATCCTGAAGAACGAGGTAGCCATCGTCTGCCAGCGCGAACGCGGGCAGTTTAATGCCTCCTCCGGTCATCAGTTTGTAAGCCCATCTCGCCATCAACCGGCTGAGCTGCGTATGGATATAGGGATGGCGTGTTATCTCGCCTGAACCATCGGCCAGAAGTGTCGCTTCGACAACTCTTTGGAACTCTTCGCTCTCTGAGTTGTCACTCTGGCGGACCTCTTGCCCGATGAGATCAACCACCTTGCGGTGATTCCCGTCTCTCCACGCCGTCTTGAGGGTTTCGATCATCTCCACGGCTTGCGGAACGATCTCGATCTCGATCGACTCCGCCGGCGCGTGTTGCAGTACGGTATAGCTTGATTCGAACTCGAGAGGCCGCGAGACTTCACGGATTCCCAGAACGATCTCGCTCTCGAAGAGGCGCGAGCCCAGGCCCACGAAACTGGCCAGGGCGGACGGCATCTTCATACTGGGTTTGATCGAACTCTCCGGAACGATGATGTCAGCGCTAAGGGCGTCGGCAACATCGTCAGCCATGATTTTGAAGCTGCCCTTCGCCTGGGTTTCCCCGAATGCCAAGCGGAATTGGTAAAAGTGTCCTTCCGGAAGCTCAAGCTTCCTGAAGAGACTTCTCCGTATCCATCCTCGGCAATCGTTGGTTCCAAGTTCGAGATCTTTGACCACCAGCACGCGAGCTTCCGGCTCCTTGCGTACGACTTTGCAGCCGGACACCAGGATCCCGAAGTACGTGATTGCCGCCTCCGGCCATTGTTGGAAGCGTTTGGCGATCAAAGGCTCATGCGCAGCATCGCAATAGTAGTATTTGCCGTTCTTGGCCGAACCTGATGCTCCGACCAATTTGTAGGCAATGCCATTGTGCGAGACGTTGGTCATCGCATTCGCCACGCTAGCCTCTTCGAAGTCATCGAG
>JBAVYX010000453.1:0-4188 GCA_049588475.1 Silvibacterium sp.
GCCGTCTCCTCCGTCACGCCGATGCTGGCGAGGGCGCGAAGCAGGCGGTACAAAGCATTGGCGTCTGCCTGACACTCTTCGGCCAGGAAGCCAACGCTACGCACCTCGTCTCCGAGTGCATCGGCAACGCCGAGACGTGCAGCCGCGCAAAGCATGCGGCTGCGGGAATACGCCATTGCCATTTCGACGAGCCCCGTATTGGTCGTGACATTGCCGATGCCGCTGTTAGCTTGGGCCATAAGACACCTCAAATCCAATCTACTCATCGCGAACGAGCCCTGCCCAGCAGCAATTCCGGATTAGTACCCAGAAACGTTAGGTCTCTATCGGGGTGGGGAAGACGTTCCCTGAAAGCTTTCCAGAACGGCTTCCCGCTAGTTTCCCCTCGGCGGCACAAACGCCTCACGGCGCATGCGGGGCCTTTCGCGGGCGCGGCCACAGAAAGACGACGCAAGCGTGACCCGGTGATGACAAGTAAATTGGGTGGCCATCTTAGCCTGCATACATGAGCAACAAAATCGTGCGGAAACTCGCGGCACTTACGTCGATCTTACTTGCTTTGGTCTTTATCGGAATGCAGTTCGTTCCGACTGCCACAACACCCAAAGCTTCGGCGGCCACGGGACCCCACATGGCGGAGGTGATCAATCCGCAGGTGGGTGCGATTCTGGATCGCTCATGCCAGGACTGCCACTCCAGCCACACCACCTGGCCATGGTACAGCCGCGTCGCACCCGTCTCGTGGATCGTCTCCAAACACGTCAGGGAGGGCCGTGAAGTCCTGGACTTCTCCGAATGGGCGAACCAGCCCCACTCGGCGGACGATTGGTCGATGCTGATCTGCGACGCCGTGTCCAACGGCAGCATGCCGCTGCCTGACTACACAGTGATCCATCGCAATGCAAAGCTTTCAAAGCGGGATGTCGAATTGATCTGCGGCTGGGCTGCCGCCCCGAGCACACCTATAACCTCGCTGCAGGTCAGCAAGTCAACAAATCAAAATAAGTGACGTGTATGACAGTCAGTTGTTAGTAGGCGATTGCGCTCAGAACCCAGGTCTCCGGGGTTGCGAGCGGATTTTCGGGAGTAAGGCAAGGAGAAGCATTTTCACTGATGAGGGCGAAACAATTTCGACAATCGCAAGCGACACTCCGAGCCCTCTGCTTCCAGGTGCAGCCGTGTGCTGTGGCGAGCCACAGCCTGCATGCGGCTGGACCAGTGTGTGGCACCCTTGGGCGTCTTCTCCAGCGTCAGTCGTACGATCTGCTCGATCTTCTCATCGCCGACTCGCGCGGCGCTCCCGGGCGCGGCTCGTCTCCCAGCCCGGCAAGGCCTTCGCGGTTGAATCGATTGCGCCACAGACCCACGGTGAAAGCGGTGGTGCGCAGCTTCGGCGCCACCGCCGCGTTGCTTGCCCCCCGCACACTCCAATACGATACGGGCGCGGAAGGCTACCGATCGGGCGCCTGCGTGCACAAGTATGGACAGGAACCGGAGACGGTTCTGAAGCTACACCCTTTCGCAGGTTCGAATCCTCTCTTACCCGACATTCTTCAGACCACAACTTCCGGAAGGCTTTTCGAGGTCAGCGAGTATCAGGTGCGCGCATCAGGAAAGAAATGTCATCTACTTTGTAGAGGACTTTGCCCGGAGACTCTGGAATGGGCGAGACCTTTCCAGCGCGCACAATATCAAATGCTGAGACAAGTCGTGCGAGTAGAGTGGGCGACGCGACGGGAATATTGTGTGCTCCCAGAACCAGCTTCACGCGTGGTGCAAGAGCCGCCAGTCGTCGAATGGATGAGGCATACGCGTCGAGATTGGTTTCGGGACGGAAGAGCCAGATGGGCGCGGGATAGTAAGTGTCACCAGTGAAGAGAAGTCCGTTCCCACGATCGATCAAGGAAATGGCGTCCGGCGTGTGACCTGGGGTTGCGATCACTTCTATCGCTCTACCGCCAAGGTCGTAGCGATCGCCGTCGTGCGTGTAAGCTGTAATCTTCCACGGACGCGTGGCGTAGGCCTTAGCGTCGAATCCCTTGGGCAAGGTACCGCAAATTTGGTCAGCGGTGATCTCGGCCTGCGCGTCCTCGCGCGAGCCACGTGCGTTCTTGCGAGTAAAGTCAGTATCCATACCGTAGATGATGGAGAATTCCCAGTTGCCGCCGACGTGGTCGTCATGTGTGTGGGAATTCAGGACAATAATGGGCAAATTTGTGAGTTTGGTGGTTACTTTCTTGATGTCGCTGATTCCCATGCCAGTGTCAAAGAGCAAGGCTCGTTTCGTACCGACGATTAGGTAACTGATCACCTCCTCGGACTGATGCGGTTCGTAGATGGCGAAGACGTTCGACGCAGGTTGATAGACCTCGAACCATGGATCGCTAATAGCGACATGATCGAGGGATTTGTATTCCGGGCGAGGTAGAGCGCGACACCAGCCTGGGATTGAGGATTGAGCGAACAAGGACGATGCGATCGCCGTCAGGCAGATGGCAAGGCTAGCTATGAGTTGATAAATGACGGCCGCCTCCAATACTTTGCAACGGCAATTCTGTCTGATAAGACTTGCGATTATTGTCTGGCTTGGCGAACCATGTCCCCATTTGAAACTTGCAACACTACCGGCAGGATTGTCAGTTGGCCGTGCTGGCTTGACCGCTTTGCACCAGTCGGGAAGGCCAGCCGATGCGAACAAGGAGGCCATCCGGGCCGCACACCCCAACCTCATAGAGACCCCACTCACGGTGCCGCAGGACGCCTCCGGGGCGAATGATCAGGTCGTCCACCCTGGCTGCAATTGCATCGACGTTGGGTGTTCGAATGAAGACGCCGAACGGATTGTTTTGCTCAGGCACGCTCCAAGGACCCTCGCCAGCCTGTGTGAGATGCACCTCGCAACCCCAACCTGTCATGATGATGTAGTTGGCATCTCCGCCAGTCCGTTCGAACCCGAGCCGCTCCCAAAACGGCACTGCGGCGCGCAGGTCGTTGCTTGGAACAATGGCGAAAGCACCTACGGTATGGGGGATGGGCATGCTCCAGCTCCGATTTGGACAATGCTTCGGGTCCGTTCTTAACCCTATGGAACGAATGATACGATACGACATTGTTTTAGTGGATCGAATGTATAGCTTGGTATCCGCGCTTGATGACGGCGATGATTTTACGGGATCGGCGCTTCGACGAGGGGGTTCCACTTATCCGTTTAGTCCGCATCTCGGACACTCGCAACGAACAACGCAATCTGAGGAACCACTTCTCCGGTTTGGCGGTTTATCGACCAACTGGACTGGATTAGTAAGTCGCGGTAGGGATATCAGTTGCCTGATACCCCCCGCTCAGTTCCGCACGAGCGCTCACTAGCGCATGCGGCTCTTATCTCGGATGATTGGCGGCGAAGCGTTGCACGGGATAAGGGTGGAGCACGCGTGGAGAAGGAAGCCACCGCTTGGCAATCGCGATCATGCGTTCCCACGTCACCCCACGCTTTTGACTGCGACGGCACAGAACTCGCCACCACAGGCTAAGCACCCGTTCCCGGAACATGCCGAGGCTGTCCAGATTCCCGGGTACTGCGTAGTAGTTGAAGTGGCCTTGCACAACTGCGCGGAGCCATGAGCCGGTGTCCGGCAAAGCGTCGTGCATGCGTGCGCGGAGTTGCTGCTTGATCTCTTGCAGCTTTGCCCGCATACGCTTGCGGATCGTCATGCGCTTTACGCTAAAACGCCCGTTCCTGTCTTTTCCGCTGATGTGCGTGAAGCCCAGAAAATCGAACGTCTCCGGCTTACCTTCCCCTCTTCGCGTTCGATTTTCTTCGGCGAACCGCCCGAACTCAATCAGACGCGTTTTGTCTGGATGGAGTTCCAGCCCGAACTTAGACAGTCGTTCCCGTAGGTCCTTCAGAAAACACTCTGCTTCCGCTCGGTGTTGGAAACCCAAGACGAGATCGTCCGCGTATCGCACGGCGATCACATCTCCGTGTGCGCCCTGCCTGCGCCACTTGTCCAACCAGAGATCAAAGACGTAGTGCAGGTAGATGTTCGCCAGCATCGGCGAAATCACGCCCCTTACACAAAAGGTAATCTGGGTCTCCCCGTGACGGTGCGCCATCATTTTGCGGCGGTCCGGAAGGGATGGGGATGCTGTGGCGGATGGTGATGGTGTCGTCCCCTACCAGAACCTCTT
>JBAVYX010000454.1:0-9697 GCA_049588475.1 Silvibacterium sp.
GCCGTCTCCGCACGGCTACAACTACGCTTCGATAACGCAGTTATGCCATGAAAGAACGGCCTTTCCAAACCTTTTTCAACCTAGGATCACCGCGTTCCTCAACCCCTGGTGAGAAATGCAGGCTAGTCGTTTTCGATGCGGCCTGACGCCGCATGAGGAATACAGGTTAGCTGCCGTTCGGCGTCAACGGTATAGGGAATTCCCTGGTGGTCATCTCGGTGTCCAGACTGGATGGCTGGTGAACAGGCCGCCCATAATACCAAGCTGGAAAATCAGAAATGATCCGAAGCACAGGCTAGCCATGCCGGAGACGGTTCCGAGGTATCGGCTGAGCGTAGCCGAGCGTTCGCCGGCGAGGTTCAACGGCATCGCCATGGCAGCGGTCATTACCATCATTCCCAGCATCGTTCCCGCGCCGAAGATGAGCAGATACAAAGTCGCCCACACCGGATCGTGGATTGTGGAAAGAACCAGGAGCGCGACCGCGGCTGAGCCTGCCAATCCGTGTACCAGGCCGATCACCAGAGGCCGAACACAGTGATAGATTCCCAGTTGACCAAAGGCGGTTCCATTCTTTGAGAGCCAACTACCGGAAGGGATGGAGGGCATCGAGGTTGCGGGCTCCTGGACCCTGGCGCGAGTGAAGAACCGGGTGACTTTCTGCATTGCGCCAGACAGGTTCAGCACGCCGAGCAAGACGAGCATGACGGCGACGCAGAACTCCATCGAAAGGCCGACGCGGGGAGGGATTTCTACTTTAAAGAGAATGATCAGTGAGCCGACGACGAAGATGGTGATGGTGTGTCCTATGCCCCACACCGAGCCAACGATAGCTGCGCCGCGAATACTTTTCTGCCGCGTAACGATGGTTGAAATGGCTACGCCGTGATCGGCGTCAGTAGAATGCCGCATGCCGAGAATGAGGCCGAGGCCGGTTATGAGCAGCAGGCCTCCGATTTTAGTCTGGGAGAAGAAGGCCTGAGAGAGGATGGGGAAATGAAGGTGCATCGATGAGACGGCCTGCATTACCAGTGCAATTCCCAGCACAGTAATAAAGGCGGATGACGCGAGCGGTAGCCAGCGCCGCGTGAGTGGACCGTCGGTTACTATTTGCGACATGAAACGCCGCGCAAACACCATTAACATTCCGAAGCTGATGAGCACCGCAGCCAGCCCAACGCTAAAGGCAACGATGAGAAAGAAGCCCAGCCCGATGCGGTGCAGCGTGACGGCGCTGAGGAGCACGATCAGCGCGGCGGGACAGGGTATGATTCCGCCCGTGATGCCGAGGGCAAGAAGCTGCGTAAGAGGCACGGACCGCTGAGAGGCCGCTGCTGCTATGGCATTCTTCGGCTGATCCACCGATTGGCTACGCTTAAAGAAGGACCAGTGATCATGCGACTTGCCGGGAAGATGCGAGTGCTCGGTCGCCGTGCCGGTGAGCCGGCGCAAAGCCATGTAACATCCAAGCGCTGCGATCGTAACCCCCGAGAATAGCGAAAGCCATGGATAGAGCTGCTCGGAAACGATGTATCGCGATGCATAAAGAGTGATCGCGCCCAGCGCAAAGACTCCGGCGGTGTGGGATATGGTCACGATCAGGCCGAGAAGGACCGCATGCGCAGCGGTGCCGCGCGAGCCTACCAGGTACGCCGCGACGACTGTTTTTCCGTGGCCGGGTTCGAGCGCGTGCAGGCCTCCCAGTCCGATGGCAATGAAAGCTGCTGTGAGCAGAAACCAAAGACTCAAATGCGGGGCGGAGATCAGCTCGGTGAATTTGTTGCGCGGCGTTTGCTGCCGATTGGCCCTGAGGATTATTGACGACGTTGCCTTCGAACTCTGACGCGGGGCGGATGCAGATGCAGGCAGGCATTTTTCCACTCCGACGACGTGACCGGCCGATTTTGCGAAGGGCGTTGCCGGAGCTACTGATCGAGCAAGAGCAGTAACCTGCGCAGGCTGCGGGGCCGCCTTCGTCGCGTCTACGGGAGCGGGTGATGCACCTTCAAGCGTAGCTTCCAGCATTTGCGGAGGGCTGTTCAGCAGGTCCGTCGGATAATTGTTTAGCTCATCGCTGCGATCAGTCGCGGGAACGGAGCTTGACAGCAATGTACCGGACGCGGCTACCGCTACGATTTCTTTCCATCCCGTGTGGCCGGTGTAATTGCTATCCGCGTAGCGCAACCGTGCATGCGTGCTATCTACACCCGCCGGCCAGGACGCCTCATATACGAAGCCCATCTTCATCGTTGGCAGACCGCCCGCGCCGGGCGGAAAGAGAACACTGCTCGATATCGTGCGCAGAGGCAGAGTTTCGCCGTTCAGAGTTAGGATCAAGCCGTAGGCCAGTTCCCTGCCGCGCTTCGCGATGTACCGAGAGACGGCCGGATCGTTTGCGTCCGGCTGGATCACGGCTTCCTGCATCTCTTGATAAGCCGGTATCTCAGCGAGATCGATGACGTATCGAATGGTGACTCGGTCACGCTGCAGATCGATCTTTGCATAATGATTGACGCTGAAGTTGCCCATCGGATGAGCGATCGCCATCCGCGTAGACAACAGCAGGCACGCGATGATGACAAGGATGGGTCTTCCAATGTAGGGCGATCGCCGCGGGTTCAGCGGAGTTGTCACGTTAGCGGCCATGGCCATCGACGCTCGCTTTCGACAAATCTGCAAGGGCCACCGATGACAGGCTCACACGCGCAGCATCCGCATAGTTCAGGTGAAAATGGGGATTAATCTCGAGCGCATCAGCCATGTGCTGTCGCGCCTCATCGGCTCTTCCGAGTTTCGTGGCGATGACACCGCAGTGATAAAACAACAATGCGTCGCGTGTCCCGAACTTGAGCGCATTCTGACTCGCCGGGTATGCCTCGTCATACTTGCCGTTCTTGTAAAGCGCCCATGCAAGCGCATCCCACGTGTACACATCGTGCCGGACTTCGAATTCCTTTCGTGCCAGATCGAGCGCTTCCGGAAGCTTTCTGTCGTGGTCGGCATAAAAGACGGCAAGGTCGCGATTGTGCAGCACCTGGTTGATCCGTCCGAGGCGCCCGATGTATTCGACGAAAAGATATTGTTTCTCCGCCTCGACTTGATTCCCGGTCTTCGCGTAAACGTCTCCAAGCTCCGCGATAAAGATGGGCATAGGCACAACGGCGATGGCTTTCCGGTACAAGCGAATCGCGTCGTCATAGCGGCCATGATTGGCCCGCAACCGCGCCAGACTGGCCAGGGCACGATAATCGCCGGGATGAATTGAGAGCGCGGTGCGATATGCCGCATCGGCCGCAGCGGTGTCTCCGGCCTGCGTGTAGCATTCGCCGAGTTCAAAGTGCAGCCACGCCAGATTCTCGCTGGGAATTTGTGATGCGACACCTTCCGCCACGGCAGACTTCATCAACTGAATCGCGCCCAGCGTGTCTCCCGCTATGAATTTGAGGTACGAAAAGCGGCTGTCGCGTGCGTAGGCGGCGCGCGGCGAAAGTGTCGTGTCAGGTGGGGTCATCCGCGCATAGCTTTGCGCGGCACGGTCGTAGTCGCCCAGGTCGGCGTAAGCATCGCCTGCGATAGCAAAGGGGCTGACGTCTCCCGAGCCGAGTGCCAGAGCCTTTTGCGCGAAGGCGAGCGCATCCTCAAAGCGATGTTCTCCCATGCTGACTTCAGACAAGACGCCGAGCGGCACGGCTGCCGCGAAGCCCGCGGAATCCAACTGCAGTGATGCCTTCAGCGCTTGCTCCGCGAGCTCAAAGTCGCTTACGTCCGCGGTCTCGCGCGCACGCTGAAAATAAGCAGCCCCAAGTGCGGCGAGTGCCTGAGCATCTTTGGGATCGGCCTTTACGCGAGCCTGTGCCGCGCGGATCATTCTGCCGGACTCAGTTGGACGAGGTATGAGCAACTCGTCTGGAATAGCCGGAAAGGCCAGGACATCGGACTTGCTGTTTTCGAGCACTGAGCTTGCGGCATCGCTGGTTCCGCTTGCCGGGCTCTC
This sequence comes from Silvibacterium sp., assembly GCA_049588475.1. Taxonomy (GTDB): domain Bacteria; phylum Acidobacteriota; class Terriglobia; order Terriglobales; family Acidobacteriaceae; genus Silvibacterium. The sequence goes on from JBAVYX010000454.1 coordinate 3,995, forward strand.
TGCAGGGACCGTCTCCTCGTGAGATGTAGGCGGTGATGCAACGCGGCTGGGACGCTGCATCTCCGCCGAACTGCGGCTCCGTTCGAGCTGCATCTTCGCATCTTCTGCGTATGAAGAATCCGGATTCGTGCGGAGCGAGAGCTCAAAGTACTTTGCTGCGTCGACAGTGTGATTGAGCCTCTGCGCGATGTGACCGGCGTGATCGAAAATCTGCGCGTTCTGGATTCCACCCGCGATCGCTTTCTGGATCACCGCATCGGCCTTTGTGTACTGGCCGTTGGCGCAGAGCGCCCACGCGTAGGCATCGAGCGTCCACACGTCGTGCCGGACTGCGATCAAGTGCTCGGCAAGTCTCAGAGCCTCTGCCGCGCTCTTGGGACGATCCGCCTTCAGGAGAACACCGCAGTGCGCGGTATCACCATAGTCATTTGCGACATCCGCGGTCGGTTTCTCCGCTTGCGCAAAGATTCTCTGCGCTGCTGCTCCTGCAACGCCCTGCGCATTTCCTCTCTCATAGAGAACACAAGGATCGTTTTGGATCTGCGCGGCCTGGCCGAATAAGGCAACGGCGGCGTCAACCCGATGTTGGGCCATCCGAACGCGCCCCAGATTCATCAGCGTTTCACGATAATACGGAAAGTACACCTCGGCGCGCGAAAGGGTCTGCTCGGCTGCGGTAGTCTTGCCGGTCTCGATCTCAATGGAGGCAATCTTGTTCGCAATCCAGGCCAGCTTTTCGGTCTCTGTCGGAGGGGTCTCCGCGAGCGCCTGATTAAGAAACTCGAGGGCGCCATCGGAATCGCCATAGACCACTCGAAGGTCGGCGCCTAGCAGCAATCCCAGTACGTTGTTGGGAAGCATGTTCAGCATCCATTGGGCGGACTTCTCCGCCTCGTCATAGTCGCCGAGGGCGATGGCCGACTGAGCGATATAACCATAGACAGCAGCATCGTCCGGAGTCTGCTTATTAAGAAGCAAGCCTTGCTCTTTGGCCTGGTCGTATTTCTCCTCCCCAAGAAGCAGCGCGATGCGAGTCTTACGGAGCTGGAAATTGTTCTGATCAAGGCTGAATCCTTTCGCGAGAGCACTCTCCGCATCCTTGTAATAGGAGGGATTCGAGCTTTCGCGGGCGCGCACGATGAAGGCAGCGGCCAGTTCGTTGTACGACTGAATTCCTTTCGGATCTGCCTTGATCTGGCTCCGCGCGGCTTCGATACGCTTGGTTGCCGGCGTGTCGGCGTTGAAAACTGTTGGCTGGGCAAGCGCCGAGATGGCGAAGAATGCTCCGGCGAGCCCCCAAGCGAGCCAAAGAACTGTGTGGACGGCTTTCATACGATCTCCTCGATGGCGAGCGTGAGGGGAACCCTGGCAAACTGCGCTTGCCGAGGGTCCCATCTCCAGCCGGTTTGCTGGAAGTTCAGATGACCGGGCATTCTGCGGTTCCGCCCTGGTTGGCTGGCGGAGCAGCAGAGTTCTGGCTTGTGCTGGTTGAGCTGGGTTGCGTGCCGCAGCCTGTTTCCGAGGGATCGATGTGGCGGCTGTCGCGTCCGCTGTAGGCGTAATGAACGTAGGGGAAGGTTTCCTGCGGAGGCACATCAGGCGCATTCACGCCATCGCCTAGCAGGCTGTTCGGGGCAACGTCGAAGCCCTTCACAAGAACTCCGCCGGCCACGACGCGTTGCGCGATGTCGACAACATCATCGGTAAGCCTGCGGCCATTGGGGAATCCAGCAGGATCTCCGGCAATAACGCCGAGACGCTTGCGGTTAGCTTGGGGTGTGGGAGGAACGCCGGTGTTCAGACGAAGCAGATCCGCGATAGGACCCGCAGGCGTCCCCGGAGCGGCAATTGGCGGTTGGTACTGGAGGAGAAGTGTAAGATCGGCGCGCGGCGGGGGAGGAATGTTGATGCCATACACCGCGTTAAATACTCGCGCGAGCAATGGATCAAGTCCGAAGGACACGAACTGGCTGTCGTGAACCGGTTCGTCCATGCTGAACCTGTCTTTACTGCCGGTTCCAATGATCAGCTCATTGATCAGAGGATTTGCAAGTCTCTGTACCTGGTAATAGTCGCCTTCAAAACGAGCGTAGTCGCGAAAACGCCGGATGGTGTGCTCATGCCTCGATGTAGTTGCCCACGTGCCGATCGTGGCCTGCGGATCACTGGCCGGATGGAGCTTTCCATCCTTCGTGAGGAGCTTGATGGGAACCTCAAGGACGATGGTATTGACATTGAAGCCGGACACGGAGTTCGGAGCCGTGTTGAGTTGATCGTTCGCATCCTGTGCAGCCGTCAGAATACCGGCGCCGGCTGTGGAGCGATAATTGACACTGTCAAAGGTCGCTCCCAGATCGATGAAGAATGGGTCGGCAACCGTTCCTGCGAAAACCCGGATGTCATTGGCTTCACGTCCTTCCAGCGAGAAGATACCCTGCGCCGCCAGAGTCTCGTAGTCGGGCATTGTGCGGGGACCAACGTTGCTGGGAACGGCGATCAAAGGCGAACCGTCTGTGCTTCTAAGATCAGTGACCTCGCCATTCTTCTTCACCATGGTTACCGTGTAGGTCTGCTGAAGGTTGATGCCTGCGGCACCGGAGCCGGTAAGCGAAGTAACCGCGGGAGGAATAACTGGCGTGCCGGGAGCAACGGGAGCCGGCGAGTTGGCGGGCGCATTGATTCCCGACCCGGCTCCAGCAAAGCCAGTGAAAAGGCCTGGGTTGCGAATGACGGTCTTGAACCGGAACTGAAAAGTAACGTCGGGCAGAGCGTCGTTGTCGTTGTCGATCTTCATCTGGTAGAGAACTTCGGGATCGAATGGAAAGTAGTTGGGTCCGTTGCTGGGTTGCAGGAAGGGATCGACGTTCATCACAAACGTGACGCGGTCCGGATGATCGTAGCTGACGAATGCGTACCAGTCAGTGATGTCTGCCGCGTGATCTAAGGCGGTTATGGGGGCTTCACGATGGCTCGACGCAAGCGCGCCGGGCGGAGGAGTGGCTATCAGCAGACTCAGCGTGAGTGCTGCCGCGGCTTTCAGCTTTTGCATATGGCTCTCCAGTTCTTCGTGTGTCGCTTTTTGAAAGAGGGGGGATCTGAGCGCACAGAGAGAAACCCCGAAGTCTCAGATTCCGCTTCTGCCGTATGAACGGTGGCCCGGTCGAACTGGATTTAGCAGGCGCGATTTATTTTTCGGAAGATCGAAAAGGCGAGGCTCGATCGGGAGGGCAGTGTTAGAAGCAACACTGCCCTCCATCACAAACCGCGCTTTCATTTCAATAGTCTTTATCGTGTTGTTTCGTGCGAGGTGCGCGCCTCGGTCTCGGCTACGCGAAAGGGCTGCGCAAGCAATCCGTCGAGGCGATTGCGAGGTCGTGCCAAGTAGGCGGTTCGTTTCGGTCGGCAGAGGATCTGGTCGCGCGGGTGCCGTCGCTCAGTCGGAAAGAGTTGACTCTTCTCAATGCAACACCATATACGGTTCTAGGGCCTGACGATCATCTTCCCGACACCGTCGCGATATTGGCTCGCGATTGCGAAGGCCTCATTGATCTGTTCGATCTCCCTGGTGTGTGTAAGCAGCGGTGCAAACCACTCGGCGTGTGCGTCGAGTAGCTCCAGAGCCTCTTGTGTCTCGTGGTTCGATCGGCGCACGTTGAAAATGGTGAGTTCCTTGCGCCTCATCGCTGACCCATCCATCGCTACGAAGGGCATTGAATGAATACCGGTGAGGGCGACACGACCGGCGTTGCGGGTTATTCGAATCGCCTGACCGGTGGTATGTTCTCCCGCCGCACAGTCAATTGCGCAGTCCACACCGCGCTGACCCGTACAGCTGAGGATTTTCTCAGCAGCCTCCGCGGGATCGATCGCGACGTCAGCGCCAATTCCCCGGGCCAACTCGCGGCGATGCGCCAGGGGTTCCACGGCCCAGATTCGTGCCGCCTTGGCGGCTCGCAGTGCGGCGATCGTCAAAAGCCCGATTGGTCCCGCTCCGATGACTGCTACCGTTTCGCCCGGGCGGATCGACGCCAAGCGGAGGGAATGCAGGGCAATCGCGAGAGGCTCGGCCAGAGTGGCTTCGTCGAACGACATCCCGGTAGGGATGGGACGAAAGTTGACGGCCGGTAAGTTGACCAGTTCCCGGAAAAAACCGGGATGATGAGGGTTGCTCAGAAAGCGAATGTTCGCGCACACGTTGTGGTGACCGCTCAAACAGAACTCGCAGTGGTAGCAATAAAGCGCCGGCTCAAGTGCCCCGCGGTCGTCCGCAGCGAGTCCAGTAACGCCGGCGCCCGTCTTCACGATCCTTCCTGCAGGCTCGTGCCCGAGCACCATGGGGTAGACATTCGGAGTATTGCCGACAGCGCCCTCGGAGTAAGCATGCAGATCGGACCCGCAGACGCCTACGGCCTCGATCCGGACCTGCACTTCGCCCGGTCCGGGATCTTCAAGCGGCATGTCAGTAAGCCGGAATGTCCGGGGAGCGATGAGTTCCGCAGCTCGCATCGAATACTCTTCCTCAGAACGATACCTCATCAGTAGGCGGGAACAAAAGGCGAGGGAGGGCTCCTCAGCGGCGCATTCCGGTGAAGAGACTGCAGATCCGTTGATCATCCGTCTTGATCGGCACAAAACGCATATTGGGACGCGTAACGGCCTCAGCAATAGCTTCAGCATCGATGTAGTCGTTCTTGTTCGTCTTCACGTACGGCTTTACATACTGGGCTGGCATCAGGCGCACATCATCCCCCTGTTCTCGTAGAGAACGGCCCAGGAAGTGGGACCCTCCGCAGGTATCCATGCCGATCAGAGACGTTATCATGCGTGAAAACATATGGGATCATTCGGATTCAGCACCCGGCATAACAGCAGCAAAACCGCTTCCTGACTTGGGGCCTTTGGGTCTATTGGCGGTTACACCTGCTTCATCTCCACCTTCAGGCCACCAATCCGAATCTTCCGCGGTGATAGCGTCGCTGTCGCCTAACCTGAAGCGTACGAATCGCCGAACAGCGATCTCCTCTCCCAGCTCGTTGGACTGGGCAGCAATGAGCTGGGAGATCGAAACAACTTGGTCTTTGACGAAGGGCTGCTCGTAAAGACAGACCTCTTCATAGAACTTGCTTGTCTTCCCTTCAAGAATCTTCGTTACGACTTGCGGCGGCTTGCCGATGGAGGCAAGCTGTGAGCGAAATATGTCTTTTTCGCGTTCCAGGATTTCCGCAGAGACATGCTCTCTGCGGATGAACCTCGGACTCGCTGCCGCAATTTGTATCGCAAGATCGTGGATGAGCTGCCGGAAGGCGGCGGTGCTCGCCGCAAAATCGGTTTCGCAGCTGACCTCGACCAAAACGCCTATCTTGCCGCCTGCATGCAGGTAGGTGGCAACCGCACCTGAAGATGGAAATTCCTGCGGTCTGTGGGCGTGGGAAGACATCGCGGATTCCTCGCCACTCATTATAGGATCTGCCAAGCGCCGCCCTTTGAGTTCATAAACCAACGGTACTTAAAACTTTCCCGAATGTTCCGCACCATATTAGCGTCGCTATATTGTATAGCGATGAAATATTTTATGTACAACGCTATTCCGCTTATCCCGACGGCTGACCGCAATCACGACACCGCAATCACGAGAGTAACGATTACTGAAGGGGGGTATCCAGGTACGGATAGGGGATATTCAAGGTTCAGTTCTCCCAGTAG
>JBAVYX010000455.1:0-2458 GCA_049588475.1 Silvibacterium sp.
ATGCCAGCTTTTTGGGCATGAAGCTGATCTCCACAAAGGGTCTCACGCCGTTCGCCAGCAGACTGTCATAAATCTGGTCAACATAGGAGAAGTTGTAGGCCGGCTGGCCTTGCGCATCTTCATCGTAGACGCCAACCTCGTCGTGCAGGATCGCATGGAAGCGGACATACTTGAAATCGGTGACTTGCTTCACCGCGTGCATGTCGTCGCGATAGCTCTGCCGCATGGAAAGAACCGCGCGTCCGGAGCCGAACATCTGCTCCCAAAAGTGAGGAAAGGGAGTTGATTCCGCGTGCGCGTCAATGGTGACGCGCTCCACACTCGGCTGCGCGAATGAAGGCGGACCAAGCGGGCAGAACGCGAAGGCGAGTGCCAGCGTAAATATCAGGCGGGTCCGACGAAGCATGCAGTTTCTCCAACAAAGTTATGAGTCTACTTTGGTGTGGAAGTCCCTGCAATTGTCGCGGAATCAGAGTTACTGTAAGGTGAGCCGATGCAGTCTAGCCATGCAGGACGCGCGCAGGTCCTGCCTTGGGTCCGAGCACCTTGATGCTTTTGGCAAACCCCAAAAACCCGAGTAGGCGAATGCCCCAATAGTTGACGTCTACTTCGTACCACGCCATTCCGTGGCTGGCCGATACGGGATGCGCATGGTGGTTGTTATGCCAGCCCTCGCCTCCGGTCAGCAGGGCTACCCACCAGTTGTTGCGCGAGTCGTCGCGCGTTTCAAAGCGTCGCGAGCCCCACATGTGAGTCGCGGAATTCACCAGCCAGGTCACGTGCAGTCCCAGCGTGACGCGCAGAAAGATACCCCACAGCACCCACGGCCATCCGCCGAGTAAATACAGACCGATGCCGACTACCGTCGCCGGAACCCAGTGATAGCGGCTGAGCCAGACGTAGAAGCTGTTGCGCGCAAGATCGGGAGCGTAGCGATTTAGAAGCGTGGTGCGGTTGCGCAGCGTGCCCTGAAGAATCCAGCCCATATGGGACCACCATTTGCCGTCGCGAGGCGAATGCGGATCGCCAGGGCGGTCTGTCAGCTGGTGATGAAGACGATGAACGGCGACCCAATATAAGGGACCGCCCTGCAGTGCGAGTGTGCCGCAAATGGCCAGTGCGTACTCCACCCACCTGGGCGTCGTATACCCGCGATGCGTGAGCAGCCGGTGGTAACTCATGCCGATGCCGACGTTCTGGCCGATCACCCACAACACGGTTGCTGCAGCCAAAGCAGACCAGCTGAAGAAGAAGAGGGCGGCAATTGCGCCGATGTGAAAGACGGCGATCCAAAACCCAAAAAGCCAGTTGAAATGGGCCGAGCGGCTCTGGGTGAGAGACCTTGAATCAGCCTCAAGCGTTTCAGTGGAGAGAACTTCAGCCGAGGGTGCGATTTCTACCAGCGTTGACATTATCGGAATCACGACTCCCTGGTTCAAGCCTAGCGAACCGCGAGCCGTCGTGATGTAAGACTTCGGTAATACTTGATCTCGTGTTCTACAACTCACACCGTGAGAGTTTTAGTTTGCAATCTCGATCCCGCGTGCCCCCTCGATACGGCCTGGCTCGTCCATCTTGCCGAAGATCATCTTGCCGGATGCGGTCTGCAGGACTGAGGTGACTGAAATTTCAACCGATCTCCCGATCATGCGGCGGGCGTGATCGACCACGACCATCGTGCCGTCGTCCAGATAGCCGACACCCTGGTTGTACTCCTTGCCTTCCTTGAGGATGACGATGTTCATTTTTTCGCCTGGGAGTACGACTGGCTTGAGGGAGTTTGCCAGATCATTGATATTGAGCACCGGCACGTTGTGCAGATGCGCGACCTTGTTGAGGTTGAAGTCATTCGTGACGATCTTCGCGTCGATATCCTTCGCTAGTTCGATCAGTTTGAGATCGACTTCGCGGATCTGCGGGTAATCGTCCTGGATGATCTGAATGGTGAGCAGGGAATTGCCTTGCATGCGCTGGAGGACGTCGAGTCCGCGGCGCCCTCTCTGACGTTTGGAGCAGTCCTGGGAATCGGCCACCATTTGCAACTCGCGAAGCACGAACTCCGGGACAACGAGTGAGCCTTCGAGGAAGCCTGTCTCAGCCATATCGGCAATGCGGCCGTCAATGATAGCGCTGGTATCCAGCACCTTCAGATTGCGCTTACTCGCGCTGCGCTCGGAGTTAAAAAGGTCGCCGAGTGCTCCGAGATTGAGCAAATCTCCCTTGCTTGTCCCAATAACCAGCCCAATGTAGCCCATGAGCAGCAGCACAAAGATCTGCAGCACGTTTTGGGTCGGGCCCGCCGGCAGACTGCTGCGTAGCACGAGCGAAATAATGAATGCCCCGAAGATTCCCAGAATGCTTCCCGCCACGGCTCCCAGCAGCCTTCGCAGGCTGAGCGCGCGCACGCGCAATTCAAAAACGATCACCAGAGCGGCCGCTGCAGCGCCCGCTGCGGCGG
>JBAVYX010000456.1:0-16346 GCA_049588475.1 Silvibacterium sp.
ATGCCCTTTGCCGTGCGCCTCAAATATCTTGCGCCGCAGGTCGTCCTCGTAGGCTCTCGCCATCCTCGTCTTCGCCGCAGAGTCTCGCCTCTTCTACATTACACCATCATTGGTATTGCCTTAGAACAAAAAGAGTCACGAGCCAGAACCAGACGAATTTCAGACCGAAACAGAAATTCTGTTGACAATCAGCCGAAACATAATTTCGAATTAGTCATTGTAATTCGAACGTTATGTTCGAAATTGAGATCAGCTTCGCATGCTTGTGACCCCTCCAACTCCAGCCAGCGGCCCCTACCGCGCTCACCGTGAAAGGCAGCGCCGCCGCATTCTGGCCGCCGCGCAGGAGCTGTTCGACCAGCGGGGCATCGACCGCGTCACGATGGCGGAGATTGTTTCTGCAGCAGGAATTCGGGCCTCGACGTTGTACGAGTATTTCTCGAACAAGGATGAGCTTGTTTGGGCTCTCGTGGAAGAATTCATGACGCAGGGATCGGAACGTGTTCACAAGTCCGTCGGAGACGTCTCCGGGCCTGCCCTGGAGAAGATCGCCGCGCTCTTTCGAGCTTTTGAAGACGAGTTAGCGCGTGACCCGGCCCGAGTGCGTTTTATGGCCCAGTTCGATGCCATGTACGCGCATGACTGGTCTGTCGAGCGCCTGCTGACTCTCGAAGATAAGATCATGCCCGGCCGCTTTGAGATTTTTGCCGATTTGATCCGGGAGGGCATTGCGGACGGCTCGCTCCGTTCCGATCTGGATCCGGATCTCACTATGCACTCCGTCGTGAATGCGGTCATCGGCGCTCAGCGCAGATTGGCTTCGCTTGGAAATCGGGTGGAGAAGGAGTATGGGCAGCCGATCGAGCTCCTCTTCCGCGAAACCGTGCGCATCATCCTGCTCGGCCTGCGCGCGACTTAGTTTACCGGCCGCATCAAAGGCTGCTTGCCTCACCTCATGTCAGTAAGGAGACTCCTCGTGCAAAGAACGCTTCGTCAGATCATCGTGACCTACCTTGCATTATCGCTTTCTGTGGCTTCTGTATGGGCTGGGCAGCCCCCATCGCCGCGGCAACAGCTTGCGGCGGACTCGAATTGGAGGTTCTTTTTGGGTGACCCTGCCAATGCGGAGGCGCTGTCTTTCAGTGACTCAGCTTGGCGGACCGTGGACTTGCCGCACGACTGGAGTATTGAAGGAGCTCCCAATGAAAAGAACCTGACCGGCTCTGGCGGCGGATTTTTTCCCGCCGGTGTCGGGTGGTATCGAAAGACATTCACCGCTCCTCAGGATTGGAAGGGAAAGCGGGTAAGCGTCGAGTTCGATGGTGTCGCCTCAAACGCGACTGTGTATCTAAATGGCAAGAAGCTTGGGATTCATCCCTATGCGTATACCAGTTTCCGATTTGACCTGACTCCGGGACTCGACTTCTCTAGGCCGAATGTCCTTGCCGTGCGTGTTAATAATTCACTGCAGCCGAGCAGCCGATGGTATAGCGGATCAGGCATCTATCGGCACGTGCGGGTCATCGTGACTGAGCCGATCCATGTCGCTCCATGGGGAGTTTTCGTCAGTACTCCCGACGCCACGAGCGAAAGTGCGACGGTTATCGTCCGGACACAACTGCAGAACGACTCTGCGGAATCAACCGAAGCCACAGTGAGGACAACGCTCTTTTCGCCATTAGGGCAACTGGTCGCAAAAGATCAATCGCAATTACAGATCGGCGCGGTAAATCACGAGGAAATCTCACAAAAGATTGGGCTCGCCAACCCAAAGCTTTGGTCTCCGGAAACTCCGGCTCTATATCGAGCAGTCACCGAGATCATGCAGGACGGCAAAGTGGTTGACCGGGTCGAGACCGGCCTTGGCGTGCGATCTCTTGTGTGGTCAGTCGATAAAGGCCTGCTGCTCAATGGGAAGTCCATCAAGCTGGTCGGCGGAAGCGTTCATCATGACAATGGACCCCTTGGGGCCGCGGCCTTTGATCGGGCAGAAGAACGAAGGGTCGAATTGCTGAAGGCAGCTGGTTACAATGCCGTACGAACGGCGCACAACCCTCCATCCCCTGCGTTCCTGGATGCATGCGACCGCGTCGGTATCCTGGTACTGGATGAACCGTTCGATGTGTGGAAGGCACACAAAGTCAAGTTTGATTACGCCACTTACTTCGATGACTGGTGGAAGCGGGATATTTCGTCGATGGTGCTGCGCGACCGCAACCATCCCTCTATTGTGATTTGGGGCATCGGCAACGAAATCCCCGAATTGGAAGTGGAACAAGGCCGTATGATCGGCAAACAATTAGCCGATCAGGTGCGCTCGCTCGATAATACGCGTCCGCTTACGCTGGCGTTTCCAGGCACGACCACCGCACCGAACGCAGAGGCTGTTTTTTCGCAGCTGGACATTACCGGATACAACTACAACCTCATCCCGAGTTACGCGGCGGACCATAAACAGTTGCCATCGCGAATCATGCTGACGACCGAGTCGCTTCCAGCCAAAGCATATCCGTTGTGGCAAATCTCGCAGGACAACCCGTTTGTGCTGGGCGATCTTACATGGACCGCCATGGATTATCTCGGAGAATCCGGCATCGGCGCCTGGTCCTATGGCACTCCGGAACAGGCGAAGATGGCTGACCAGATCATGGGCAGCATGATGGGCAACACGGCCACTATCGACAAGATGTTCCTGGGAATGGCCAATGGAGTGGATGTGATGGCTGCAATGGCCCAAGGCAACTCTGATCCAGCCGCGAAAGCCGCGATGGCGATCATGTTTCACGGGTATCCATGGCACGCGGCGAACTGCGGAGACCTTGACCTGACTGGCTACCGAAAGCCGCAGTCATACTATCGAGACATTTTGTGGAACGGGGGCGATCGCGTGTATGCCACGGTCCGCTTGCCCGAACCCGAAGGCAAGAAGATCATTGCCGTTGGATGGGCCGTCTACCCAACGCTGCCGAGTTGGACGTGGCCGGGCCGTGAAGGGAAAGATATGCAGGTGGAGGTTTATGCCGGCACCGAGAAGGTGCGCCTGTATCTCAATGACAAGCTCATTGGAGAAATGTCCACCACGACCGATCAGCAGCGCAAAGCCGTATTTACTATTCCCTATGCTCCGGGCTCGCTGAAGGCAGTCGGAGTCAATGGGGATCGCGAAGTCGCCACAGGTGTGTTGCAGACAGCGGGAGACCCAGTAAGGCTCCGCCTTACGGCTGATCGCAATGTCCTGCAAGCGGACGGCGAGGACCTCTCATTTGTCACGGTAGAAGCGGTGGATGCCGAAGGACGACTGCAACCCAATGCGGCATCCGAGGTGCAGTTTACGATGAGCGGTCCCGGCACGATCATTGCCGTAGGAAACGGAGACGGATCGAGTAAGGAGTCGTACCAGGGGGATCACAGAGCTCTCTTCAATGGACGCACACTTGTCGTGATACGGACGTCCCGAACGCCGGGCTCCATTCGGCTGACCGCCAGCGTACCTGGCATGACCGCGGACGAAATAACCATTCGAACTGAGCTGGGAAATCCAAGGGCGGAGTTGCGGTAGCGGGCAAAACGTCACTCGATTGGCTCAATCACAGGATGGCGGTTTTCGTGCCACTTGAGCCAGAGTCGGACGGAGAATTCGGGGGCGGAGATACGCACAGACAAGTCTCGGATTGAGTATTACACTTCTTCCGTACCAGAGAATCGCGCCTTCTGTTGGATGGAGAGAAGAAAATGATCGGGACTTTCTTGAGAAAACTTTTGTCAATGGCGTTATCTTCCCTGCTCGTCTTCGCAGCAGGGCCAATGGAACTTGGAGCGCAACAGACGGCCCCAGACGGATCGGCAGGATATTCGGGACAAGGTGCGGCCCTCTCCGCCGATGAGTTGCAGCAACTGGCGGCGCCTATCGCGCTGTATCCAGACGCTCTGGTTGCCCAGATTCTTGGAGCCGCGACCTTTCCGGACCAGGTTACTGCCGCCAATGGCTTTCTTCAGCAAAACCCGAGTCTCACCGGCACAACTCTCATGCAGGCCATAGATGCGCAGCCATGGGATCCCAGTGTGAAGGCGCTCACACAGTTTCCATCAGTCCTCGACAACCTGGCGAAGAATCTGAGTTGGACCTCCGCGTTAGGAGAGGCGTACCACACTCAGGCCGCTGATGTAATGTCGGCGATCCAGGCATTGCGCGCCAAAGCGTATGCTGCCGGCAATCTGAAATCAGGCTCACAGATCACAGTGGTGCAACAGTCGCCGCAAACGATCGTGATTCAGCCTGCCAATCCACAGGTGGTGTATGTCCCGCAGTACAACCCGGCAGTTGTCTATGGCTATCCGTATGTGACTCCGGGTTACAGCACTGCAGCCGTGGTGACGACTGGCCTGCTTGCGTTTGGAGCTGGGATCGCGGTGGGCGCTGCGATTAACAATAGCTGGGGTTACAGCTACTGGAACTGCAACTGGCACGGCGGCGCTGTCGTCTACGGGAACACCAGTTACTACGGAAACAATGCGTGGCACGGCGGCTACTATGGTTCCAGCGCAACCGCCTACGGCCCGAATGGGGTCGCGCATGCTGGTACTGCCTATAATCCGTCTACGGGGACGTATGCCCGGGGCGCATCGACCACGACGGCTTATGGCACGCAAAAGGTTGGTCAAGCGTACAACCCAAACACTGGAGCCTATGCCGCCACGCATCAAGCTTCCAATGCTTATGGTAGCTACGGAAGCTCGGTTGTCTCCAAGGACGGCAACACCGCGTACACCCAGCATCAAACCACCTCGCAAGGGTCAGTGGGAACGGTGCAAACTTCGGCGGGTGGCAAAGGTGCTGCCGCGACGGGCGCGTACGGCAATAGCGCCGCAGCTGGCGAATCAGCAAACGGCAACAAGTATGCCGCGGCCCAGACCGCAAATGGAAACAAGTATGCCGCGGAAAACGGCAATGTTTACAAGAACACCGGGAGCGGCTGGCAACAAACCCAGAAGCCTTCGGGCTCCGACTCTGCCGCCTCCCGCGGCTACGGAGGGCAGGAAAAGAGTGGCGGGTCATCGGCCTTTGGCGGAGGCGGTTGGCAATCCAGGGAGGCCAGTGCTCGTGGTTCGTTCAGCCGCGGTGGCGGAGGCGGCTGGGGCGGTCGCAGGTAAGACCAGAGGTGGAACGCAAGCGAGTCAACCTGAGTTAGCACTGTTAGCAAAGAGTCTCATAGCTGAAAGTTTTGGAGGATGTGAATGTCGCTTAAATCCCACAGGGTTATGTTTTCGACTTGGTTACTGCTTCTGGCGCTGGTCATTCCCCTTGTCTCCTGCCACAAATCCGACAAGTCTTCGGCTGGAGTGTATGCTTCTCCCGACGACGCGGGTAATGCGCTGCTGACAGCGGCAAAGTCAGGCGATCAAAATGCGCTGTTGGCAATCTTCGGTCCGGATTCGAAAGAGCTTATTTCCTCCGGCGATTCGGTGCAGGACAAAAATGTCATCACAGCATTCGTGGCAGGGTACGGGGCAATGCACCGCTGGCGGAAGATGCCGGATGGAAGCCAAATCCTTTTGATAGGAGCTGACAATTTCCCTTTCCCAATCCCGCTGAAGAAGAATGGTGACGGTCAATGGTTCTTCGATACGGCCGCGGGAAAAGATGAGGTTCTGTCACGCCGCATTGGCCGGAATGAACTGGCAGTCATCGATGTTTGTGGAGCGGTTGCGGATGCTCAGGCTGAGTATCACGCCCACCCTCACGATGGTCAACCCGCGAAACAATACGCGGCGAAGTTCATCAGTGACCCGGGCAAGCAGAACGGCTTGTATTGGAAATCGCCAGACGGACAGCCCCAGAGCCCGCTTGGGCCACTGGCGGCGTTCGCAACCTCCGAAGGATACAGCGCAAAACCCGAGGGACACACGGCATTCCACGGCTACTACTTCCATATGCTGAAGGGGCAAAGCGACAAAACGCCCGGAGGTGCGAAGGAGTATGAGGTCAATGGGAAGATGACAGGCGGATTCGCTTTTGTCGCCTATCCCGCTGAATACGGCAATTCGGGAGTGATGACCTTCATGATCAATCAGGACGGCGTACTGCTCCAAAAAGATCTGGGAAAGACCACAACGGAGACCGCGACGGCAATGAGCGAGTTCGATCCCGATCCCGGCTGGAAAATCGTAGCGCAATGATCGGTTTTCTTCCGATCACGACTGCGTGCCGATCTGGGTGCCGTCGCTATATCTAACGGCCAATGGATGTTATTCCATCCGCCAGTCTGATGCAGTGAGGAATGCACTGCAAAGTTGATCGAAAAGCTGCTAACATTTGAGTTTTGATGTTCTTGGGACAAATGCGTAACCAAAGCATTCGCACGTTGCGGGTGAAACGAAAGCACTCCTGCGAGGCATAAACACAATTGTGCGGCATTGTTGGATTCACAACCAAAAACTGGCGGCCCGATCAGGAACGCATCCAGAACGCGACTGAGACCCTTTTCCATCGCGGACCTGACCAACAGGGAGTATTTCGTTCGAAGCTGTGCTCACTGGGCGCTACCCGCTTAAAGATCGTCGACCTCGCCTCCGGCAATCAGCCGATCTATTCTGAAGATCGCGATTCCGTGATTGTTTTCAACGGGGAAATCTACAACCATCTCGCGATCCGCCGCGAGCTTGAATCGCTGGGCCGCCGATTTCGGACCCATTGCGATACGGAAACCGTTCTCCAGGCCTTTCTGGAATGGGATACGGACTGTTTCGCACGGTTGCGAGGCATGTTCGCTGTGGCGATCTGGAGCAATTCTGAGCAACGGCTGGTGCTGGCTCGCGACCGGCTGGGCATCAAGCCCCTTTATATTGCTGAACGAGAGAATGACCTCCTTTTTGCGTCGGAACTGAAGGGCATTCTCATTCACCCCGAGATTGAGCGTCAGCTGAGTCTCGAGGGGCTGGACTGCTACCTCTCGATGAACTACGTTCCATGCCCCTGGACGCTGATTGAAGGAGTTGAGAAGCTGCCACCCGGCCGATGGCTCGAATGGCGAGACGGACGCACAACCGAGCAGACTTACTGGCGTGTTCCAGCCATCACGCCTTCTTCAATCTTGCTGGAAGACGCAAAAGCGGAACTTGATGTGCTGCTCGACCGGTCAGTTCGCGAGCATCTGATGTCGGACGTGCCGCTGGGGGTCTGGCTCAGCGGAGGTGTGGATTCATCGACGATCCTGCATTACGCTGCCCAGGCGTCCAGCTCACGCCTTCGGACGTTCTCAATCTCGTTCAATGGCCGGAGCTTCGACGAGACCCAGTATATCCGGCAGGTCGTTGAGCGTTACGGAACCGACCATGAACAACTGGATCTGAACCCCGACAGCGACTTAGAGGGGGCCATCGAGAACTTCGCGTATTATTCCGATGAGCCGAGCGCGGATTCCGGAGCTTTGCCCGTCTGGTTTCTTTCCAAGCTATGCAAGACGCGCACCACGGTCGCTTTTAGCGGAGAAGGAGCCGATGAGATTTTCGGCGGCTATCTCACGTATAGGGCAAACCGTATTGCCGCGCAGGTTAAGCGTCTGCCGCCGGGGGCAATCGGTGCTATGCTGCGAAGCTTGAATCTCTGGCCGGTTTCGAACGAAAAGATCAGCCTGGAGTACAAGTTGAAGCGACTGCTGCAAGGCAGCCTGATGACTCCGGAACGAGCCCACGTCTACTGGAACGGAACCTTTTCCGAAGCCGAAAAGGCGTCAATTTTGAACCTGCCACTGCCGGGGGCTCTCACCGATGTTATCGTCCGGCTGGGGGCTACACTTCCGGGCGACGGGGTCGCGTCGTTTCTCGAGTTTGACCAGGAGTACTATCTTCCCGACGACATCCTGGTGAAATCCGATCGCATGAGCATGGCTCATGCCGTGGAGGTCCGTCCGCCTTTCCTAGACCACCGCATTGTGGAATTTGCCGCGACCTTGCCGACTAATTTGAAGATTCGCGGGTCACGTCAGAAGTATCTCCTCAAGGAGCTGATGAGGGCTAAGCTGCCCGCCTCCATCGTGCAGCGCAAGAAGATCGGCTTCGACATTCCGGCGCATGAATGGCTGCGGGGAACTCTTCGACCAATGCTGGAGGAAACACTGACTTCGGCGGAGGCAGAACACTCTGAGTTATTTCGCTTTGAGGCGATCCGAACGTACACGCAACAACACCTGAACAGGCAGATAAACATCGGCTATCATCTATGGGGCCTGGTCATTCTGTTTCTGTGGATGAAACGATGGAATATCAAGTCAGCACCCTCCCTGACGTCGGGAAAACAAACGCAGCGACAGGCACTAGCAGTCGAACTGTAAGCAGACGGCAGCTTTTTCTGGTTGTGGTCCTCTTCGCAGCGGCCGTTTATCTCGGCTGCATCCTCTCCCCGCCATCGCTGATGGACGACGTCGATGCGGTGCAGGCGCAGATCGCTCGAAATATGCTGACTTCGGGTGATTGGGTTACAGCGCGCCTGAATGGCATCGCCTACCTTGAAAAGCCTCCGCTCATCTACTGGATGATCGCCGTCTCTTTTAAAGTTTTCGGCGTGCATGACTGGGTTGCGCGCATTCCCATTGCACTCTCGGCGATTGCTCTTTGCTGGCTCACTGCTATCTTTGGAGCCTGGGCATTCGGAAGACGGGCAGGCTTCTATGCGGGTCTGTGCATGGCGACCTGCGTTGGGCTCTTTCTCTTCACGCGAGTCCTGTTTCCTGACGTGATGCTTACGTTTACCATCGCCCTGGGCATGTGGGCATTTCTCCGGGTGCTTGACCCTGAGGAGCAGCATCCGCGAGCATGGGCCGCTACGCTGGCCGCGAGCCTGGGCGTCGGTTTGCTTCTGAAAAGCCTTATTGCGATCGTCTTTCCGATCGCAGCCATCGTCATCTATCTGCTGTGTACGCGCCAGCTCTTCTCCGCACATGTCTGGAGACGCCTTCGGCCCATCAGCGGCTTGGCGATCATTCTGCTCATTGCCGCGCCCTGGCACATACTTGCCACGCTTCGCAATCCGCCGTACTTCTCCTTCACGATGAAGAGTATTCCCGGGGAGTACCACGGCTTCCTGTGGTTTTTCTTCATCAATGAGCAGCTGCTGCGATTCCTCGACCTTCGCTATCCGCGCGACTACAACACGGTGCCGCGCCTTTATTTCTGGCTGCTCAACCTGGTGTGGATATTTCCGTGGAGTGTCTACCTTCCGGCGGCAACGAAACTTTCCTATCGACCCATAGATCGTGCCGGAAAAACCAGGCTCCTTGCCCTCTGCTGGATCGGGTTCGTTCTGGTCTTCTTTACCTTTTCCACCACGCAGGAGTACTACTCCATGCCGTGCTACCCGGCCTTCGCGCTCCTGATTGGTTCGGCGATAGCGGCGAACGGTCGAATGGTCCGAGGTGGCACACGCGTCCTGACTGTCATATGCGCGCTTGCCGCGCTAACGGGCATTTCTATCCTGGTGGCTGTCCGGCATGTTCCGACACCGGGCGATATTTCTCAAGCGCTGAGTTCGCACCCAAAGGCATACACTCTATCGCTTGGGCACATGGAAGATCTGACCCTCGATTCATTTGCTTATTTGCGTTTGCCGCTGGCCCTGGCTGCGGTTGCGTTTGTCATTGGGACTCTTGGCACCTTACGTGCGGCACGTAAGACCACATATATTGCGATAGCTCTGATGATGGTCGTCTTCTTTCATGCTGCCCGTCTGGCGATGGTCAGGTTTGATCCTTATCTCTCTTCCCGGCCGTTGGTCGTCGTACTGGAACGGTCGCCACAGGGCGGCTTAATTGTGGATCACCACTACTATTGGTTCTCTTCCGTGTTCTTTTACACGAATAGAACCGCCTTGTTGCTGAATGGGAGATTCAACAATCTGGTTTATGGATCGTATGCGCCAGGCGCACCCAATGTTTTTATCGACGATAATCAATTCAGGGACCTCTGGCTTAAGCCGGAACGGTACTACATCATCGCGAGAACAACTGCGGTTGCTCATTTGGAATCGTTGGTAGGCAACGGTCAACTGAATACCGTCTATGTCAGCGGGGGCAAGGTTTTGCTGACGAATCATCCACTTGCAGTTGCGGAGAGCTTTTAGAGTGCTGTGATTTTTGCATCTAATGCTTTGATAAATAAGATTTATTTTTGATTTGATCTGGAGGAAACATGCGTATTGCCGTTCTCGGTGGGGATGGGTTCTGTGGCTGGGCCACGGCTTTGTATCTCGCAGGTAAGGGACATTCCGTTGCCATCATCGATAATTTTTCCCGCCGTCTATGGGACTACGAATTGGGCGTTCAGACGCTCACGCCGGTCCGCCCACTGTCCGAGCGCCTGGATGTCTGGCATCAATTAACAGGGAAGAACATTGATCTTTTCGTGGGTGATGTCGCCGACTACGATTTTCTGTCTTCGACGATCAAGACCTTCCAGCCGGATACGGTGGTTCACTTTGCGGAGCAGCGGTCGGCGCCCTACTCCATGATCGACCACAAGCACGCGGTGTTTACCCAAGTGAACAACGTGGTCGGAACCCTGAACCTGCTGTTCGTCATCCGTGAGTTGCAGCCGGACTGCCACATCGTGAAGCTGGGGACCATGGGCGAGTATGGGACGCCGAACATTGACATCGAAGAGGGATATCTCACCATCGAGCACAATGGCCGCAAGGATGTGCTTCCATATCCCAAGCAGCCGGGTTCGTTCTATCACCTCTCGAAGGTGCACGACAGTCACAACATCATGTTCACCTGCAAGGCTTGGGGACTGCGCGCTACGGATCTCAATCAAGGGGTGGTCTACGGCACCGTCACGGATGAAGTTTTGATGGACGAAGTGCTTATCAATCGTTTTGATTACGACGAGGTCTTCGGAACGGTTCTTAACCGCTTCTGCGCGCAGGCGGCTCTCGGTTTCCCACTTACGGTTTATGGACGAGGGGGGCAGACGCGCGGCTTTCTCGACATTCGCGATACGGTTCGCTGCGTGGAGATCGCTTGCCTCAACCCTGCCGCGCCAGGTGAATTCCGCGTATTTAATCAGTTCACAGAGCAGTTCTCAGTGCTCGAACTGGCAGAGATCGTCAAGACGGTGGGCGGACAGATGGGACTCCAGGTCGAAATCGATCACCTTCCCGACCCGCGTGTCGAAGCAGAATCGCATTACTACAACGCGAAGCATTCCAAGCTGGTCGACCTCGGGTTGAATCCGCACATGCTGTCCGATTCGCTTGTCGATTCACTGATTAATATCGCGCTGCGTTATCGGGATCGTATCGACCCCGCTCTGTTTGTGCCGCAAGTCAATTGGCGGCAGGCGCGAAATGAACGGCGCATCGGCGGCGAAAAGAACAAGCAGCCGCTCTTGGTGAAGGAGACCGTCTAATTTTCTCTGGGTCTCCCGTTATCGAGCTGTCATGGACAGGCTCTAAGGTACGAGCTGGGCCTTGGCTTTCGGGACTGATTCGTTCGGCGTGACGGGAACAAGCTCACCGTTGCGAATCAGGTAATCCTGTCCTCGCCAGCGGATCGTCTTGCGTGCGAAGCTGACCAGCCAGATCAGGGTGGCAAAGGCGTCCCAAACCGGTATCAGGAGCAGTTTTCCCAAGACCCCGCGTTGTTTGAGCCCCCACCCAACCGATGCCGTCAATGCAGCGCGAAAAACCAGATATCCGCCGATGTAACCCGCGGCGATTCCGGGAGTGGGATGCACCGCGACTGCGAGCAGCGCCCAGGGCAGCCCCAGCGTGAAGACCAGGCCCAGATGCCCCCAGGGGCGCATGTGGCGCATGACGGTGATCCAGCGGAGACGTTTATCGATCAATTCCCGCAATGACTGATAATCGGGCACCGTCGAAATGGAATAGCGGAGGAGCTCAACTTCGTAGCCCTGATCGGCGATCAATCGGCCCACCAGCAGATCATCCGCTGGACGGTTCTCGATGGAAGTGTAACCGCCAAAAGCCTGTAGCCGGGTACGGGTGGTGGCAATCGTTGGACCAAGTGCAAACTTCACTCCGTCCAGTTGTTTGGCAACAAGAATTCCGGGATAGAAGTCGGAAAGCATCCCTACATCCTGCAACCGCTGCACCCAGGTGTTTTCTTCGGCGGTCTTCTCTTCGGCGGGATGATAAAAACAGGTAACAGCCCCCACCTTGGGATTCTCCAGCGACGCGATGATTTTGCGCAGATAATTCGGCTCCACGCGCACATCGCTGTCACTGATGACGAGGTGTTCATGAGCGGCTTCATCCACGAGTCGCACCAGCTTGGCCACTTTGTCGTTCACGGCCTCGCGGCCTGACCCGATCAGAATGCGGATCTGACATTCCGGAAAGTCGCGAACAAGCTGTTGCAATACGGGTAATGCGGGATCTCTGGTGTCACCCACGCAAAAAAGAATCTCGTAATTCGGATAGTCCTGCCGGCAAAAGCTGGCAAAGTTCTCGTAGGCATCCGGATCAAGCCCACGCACCGGCTTCAGATTGCTAATGGGTGGCAGGAACCCGCTCTTCTCATCTGCTTTGGCTGGCGCTGCCAGGAAAAACCGCAGAGAGCTAATCAAGGCGAGGGAGAAGTAAATGAAAGGGATCGCGGCAATTACAAGGAACGGATTGTGTATCAGGGTCGTCGTCATCGTACCTCAAACGAGCATAGTCTATTTATTCTCTTGTAGATGCAATTCAGAAGCAAGCCGACCAGCGGGACCTGATCGTGGGTTGATCCTCTTGAGGCAACTGTGAGGCTGCTCTAAACCGCCAGGGACAACGCCAGTGTCAGAACCAGCGCGACCACAGAGATGATGGTTTCGCAGATGGACCAGGTCTTCATGGTCTGCGCGACACTCATATTAAAGTACTCCTTGACCATCCAAAAGCCCCCGTCGTTGACATGCGAGAAGACCAGCGATCCGGCGCCAGTGGCAATCGCCAATAGTTCGGGTCGGACTCCGCCCGCATGCAAGGCTATGGGAGCGACAATACCGGCCGCTGTGGTCATAGCCACGGTGGCTGACCCCGTAGAGAGACGTATCAGCGCCGCGACCATCCAGGCCATGATCAGGAGCGGCAGGTGGGCGTGGAGCCCAACGTCGACAATCGCCTGAGAGACGCCACTGTCCTGTAAAATACGGCCAAAGCCGCCGCCGGCACCGATGAGCAGGGTAATGGTCGCAGTGGGCGCCAGGCATTCATTCGAAAACTTCAGAATCGTCCCACGCGTGAAGCCCCGCATGCTGCCGAGCGTTACGAAGCTAACGAGGACTCCGACGAGGAGCGAGATGTCGGCATTGCCCAGAAAGCGCAAGCTCTCGTTCACCCAGCTTTTCGGAGTGGACAGGATGTCGGCCCAACTGCCCATCAACATCAGGCAGACGGGCAGCATGATGGTTGCCAGCGTCAACCCGAAGCTCGGCAAACTCCTTTCCTCGCCATGATCGACGAATTGTGCCGCCATGGGATTATCCGGATCGAGTTGAATCCTGGGCGCGATGAATTTTGCGAAAAGGGGGCCGGCAAGCACAGCAGTAGGAATGCCGATCAGCATGGCGTAGAAAATGGTGCGTCCGACATCAGCATTGTAGATGGTCACCGCCAGCATTGCAGCCGGATGCGGTGGCATCAACCCGTGTACCACCGAGAGACCGGCCACCATGGGCAATCCGACGAGAATAAAAGAAGTGCGGGTGCGCCGGGCAACCGTAAAGGCAATTGGTATCAGGAGTACGAAGCCAACCTCAAAGAAAACCGGCAAGCCAACGACAAAACCAATCACCACCATGGCCCAGTGAATGTACTTCTCGCCGAAAAGCCGAATCAGAGTGTGCGCAATGCGGTCTGCGCCGCCCGACTCGGCCATCATCTTGCCGAGCATCGTGCCCAATCCCACCACAATTGCAATGTGCCCTAGCGTATTGCCAACGCCGACTTCAAACGCTTTCACAATGGCCGGAAGCGGCATGCCGGTGACCATCGCCAATGCCAGCGAGGTGACAAACAGGGTAATGAAGGGGTTGAGCTTGTAAACAGCGATGAGGAGGATGAGCGCAACGATGGCGCTGAGTGCGGCGACAAGCAATAATGCGCCGTGATGGTCGATCATAAGGGCAGGGCCATTGATTCTCTTTTCGGCGATTCTCTTTTCATCGACTCTCTTTTGGCAGATGGAATTTTTCAGACTGACTGAGAATCAAGACTCCGGCTCCTTGTAGGCGATGCAATCGATCTCCACTTTGCAATCGACAACCATGCTGGAAACAACACAGGCGCGGGCAGGAGGATTTTCGCCGAAATACTGGCGGAAGACGCCATTGAATGATTGGAAATCGCGAGGATCGTCGAGCCATACCCCGCAGCGCACCACATCTTCCGGCCCATAGCCCGCCTCCTGAAGAATCGCCATCAAATTGCGAATGGCCTGGTGGGACTGGACGACAATATTCCCCTCGACCACTTCACCGTTGACCATGGGTACCTGGCCGGATACGTAGAGCCAACCATTGGCTTCGACGGCACGGGCAAATGGCAGATGCTGACCTCCCGTGCCCTTGCCGCCTTCGACGCCAAATCGTTTCATGCTCATCGTGATCTCCTAATTCTGCAAAGAATGAAGATTGCCGCGTTGAGCAGCGGCCGAGCGGGGTAGAAACCGTCCGCCTCGCTGCCCGGTTGGGGTGTTGTCAGAGTGGGCCATAACGCCATTGACCCATACACGTGCGATACCCTCTGCCGCGCAGACGGGGTTGGCGAAGGTAGCCGTGTCCCGTATTGTTTCCGGGTCAAAGAGCACCAGATCGGCGTGGTAGCCTTCGCGAATCAGACCGCGATCGACTAACCCGAATCGTCCGGCGGGCATGCCCGTCATTTTGTGGACAGCTTTTGCCAGTGAAAAGAGACGCTCATCGCGAGTGAAACGCCCCAGCACGCGCGGAAATGTGCCCCAGAGCCGAGGGTGCGGCAGCGGATCGTTGGGAAGTCCATCCGACCCGATCATGGTTGCCGGATGCTGCAGAATGCGGCGCATATCGTCTTCAGAAATACTGTGATAAATGGCCCCTGCCGGCTGCAGACGCCGCGCCGCCTCGATCTGGTCGACGTTCCAGTTCTGGGCAATCTGCTTGAGGGTTCGTCCCGCCATCTCCGGATGCGGAGTGCACCAGGTGATCATGATCTCGACGCGTTCATCTACCTGGCGCAGGTCAAGCGTGCTGGAACCGGCCGCATAGGGATAACAATCCCAGCTGACAGGCTGGGAAACTTGGACTGTTTCCAACGCCTGCAACACTTCGCCGCTCCGTCCCCAATTGTCGATACCTGCGCATTTCAGGTGAGAGATGACAACCGCGACGCCACACTCACGTCCGATCTGGAATGCTTCATGCATCGCCTCGAGGATCGCTTCCGTTTCACTTCGCAGGTGCGTGGTGTAAATCGCGCCGACCGCTGCGAGCGGCTCAGCCAGCGCCAAGACTTCTTCCGTCGATGCGGCGTTTGCCGATAAATACGCCAGGCCCGAGCTCAAGCCTAATGCCCCGCAGTCCAGAGCCTCTAACAATTGCGAACGCATGGCCTCGATCTCCGCAACTGTTGCGGAGCGATCAAGGCGATCCATATGGTTATTGCGCAGAGCCGTGTGGCCAACCAGCGCAGCGACGTTCACTGCCGGCTGGACTGCATCGATCGCCGCGACGTAGGCGGCAAAGGTGGGATAGTGGAAGACGCTCGCGTTCCCCAGCAGGTTCATCGGATCGGGAGGATCCCCTGCCAATTGCACTGGCGCGGCGCTAATGCCGCAATTGCCGACGATGACCGTGGTGACTCCTTGCGATAGCTTCGGCAGCATCTCGGGAGTGCGAATCACGTTGGTGTCGTCATGGGTATGGACATCGATAAAGCCGGGCGCCAAGACGTGGCCACTGCCATCCGTAATTTGTGATGCGGTGTAGCCGGCGAGCTGTCCGACCGCGCAAATGCGGTCGCCCTCTATGGCGACGTCCACAGCCTGAGACTCGCTGCCGCTACCGTCGATTACGCGCGCATTTCGGATGAGAGTATCGCAGACTGGCATGGGAACTCTCTAAAGATATACGCAACATGCCTCGGCGTTCCATGAATGGAGATATTCTTACTTTGCACATAGCCCTTGCACATGGTTTGAGACCCGGTGAATGAACGGGGGAAACATCGAGTGAACACTGACAGGCCCGACTCTCGAATTGCGCCACTTCATAAAGGCCTGGGCTTCTTGCAAGAAGCGCTCGAGCCCAGCGAGATCGCCGGGTTTGGATGGAATCTGCTGCGCGAAGACTTGAGCTTGCCAACAGCGGTCTTATAC
>JBAVYX010000457.1:0-31302 GCA_049588475.1 Silvibacterium sp.
TGTTGGTCGGCAGCTATCTTCTGATCGCGCCTCAACGCCTTGCCGAAAAACTCAAACCCAAGGCCTGACAGGCACCTCCGAAGACACTCCTCGGTTCGCTGCTGGGGGTAACTTCGCGGTAAACTAAGAGAAATGAAAATTGGTATCGATTTCGGCACCACCCGCGTGGTTGTTGCCTCCGTGGACCGTGGCAACTTCCCCCTAGTGAACTTTGAAGCGCCAGACGGTCAGATCTATGACTGGTTTCCACCCGTCGTCGCGGTGAAGGGTGCCACGCGTCTCTACGGCTGGGAGGCGGTCGCCGTGCAGGACGACGAAGGCTGGACTGTTCTGCGCTCACTCAAGCGCTGGCTGCGAACAGCGGGCCCGCGCACCGAATTGAATCTAGACGGGCAGGCCCTGCCCCTGCGGCTTCTTCTCGCGGAAATGATGTCCGCCCTGCGCACGCAGCTCCTTGAGCGCTCGAACCTTGGTGCGGACCCCACGGAGTCGCTCGAAGCCGTTCTTGGAGTGCCCGCCAACGCCAACAGCAACCAGCGTTTTCTCACCGAGGAAGCTGCTCGCAAGGCGGGTTTCACGGTTCTGGGAGTGGTAAACGAGCCGTCATCGGCGGCCATAGAGTTCGTCTACCGCAACAGCGCCGAGCGGAAAAACCGGGTCGGGAGTGGCCTTCTCGTCTACGACCTTGGGGGTGGCACCTTTGACGTTTCGCTCGTGGCCCTCGGCGAAACCGAGCACATCGTCGAGGCCTCTGACGGCATACCGAATCTCGGCGGTGACGACTTCGACGAAATCCTCGCCGCGCTGGTGCTCGAAGCCGCCGGCGACCCTGCCGACCTCACTCCCTTCGAGCGACGTCGACTGCTCGACGAATGCCGCGAAAAAAAGGAGTCCCTCAATCCCAACACCCGCAAGGTGACCATCGATCTGGAGCGCGTCCGCGCCGAATGGCAGGAAGTGACCATCCCGGTCGATACCTACTACGAACGCTGCCGCCCGCTCATCGAAGCGACGCGCAAGGTGGTTGAGAACCTGCTTGCCGCGAACCCTGAACGCCCGCTCGATACGTTATATGTCACCGGAGGAGGAGCGGAGCTCCCGCCGGTCGCGCGCATCCTGCGCGAGACCTTCGGCCGGCGTGTGCGCCGTTCAGCGTACATGCGTTCGGCCAGCGCGATCGGGCTGGCGATTCGCGCCAGTGTCACCTCCGACAGTCTGCGCGAGCAGTTCAATCAGAACTTCGGAATATGGCGCGAGGCCGATCACGGCGGAACGATCGTCTTCGATCTCATCTTTCCCCGCGGATCGCGTCTGCCTGCACCCGGCGAACCCGCGCTCCGCAGCGAACGTGTCTACCAGCCGGCCCACAACATCGGCCATTTCCGCTATCTCGAATGCGCGCAGCTCGACAAGCAGGGTCAGCCCATAGGCGAGATCATTAACTGGGATCAGATCCGCTTCCCGTTCGATCCGCAGCTGCAAAGCCAGTCCGATCTGGCTGCACAGCCGATCGGTCCGCTGAACCGGCATGACCTGAGAGTCCGCGAGGAATACACCTGTGACGCGAGCGGCAATCTCCGGGTGAAAATCTCCGCTGACCCCGCGGGATACGCGCGCGAGTTTTCCATCGCCCAGTCTGCGAGGGGCTGAGTACAGTCATTATTTTTCTGGGCCACCGAACCACCAGCGCGATCTCCCCGCAGGTGTTCGTCGATCTTTGGCTCGGTTCATGCTAAATCGCCCAATACGTCATTTGAAGTCGCCCGGTCTTGGATGAGTGCATCAGCCTGTCACCAACAGTTGAAGCAGAAGCTGCACGAGCACGAGGTTGCATGGCAGCTCATTTCGCTTAACTTGACACTGATAGCGTGAGTCACCTGGATTCAGAACGGCTGCAGCGTTGCGTTCGGAAGACGGCGTGGAATCGCTCACAGTAAATAGCCACAGTTATGTAGCGTGTGAAGTCTGTGTTCGCGGAAAGCTTATACTCCTGATCGCCTTCGTTGAGGAAGTTGTCGTTGTCCTGCGCATCATTTGCGGCAATGAGCAGCACATGCACACGAGGCAGCGTTGTACGTCAGCACTCCCTCGGACCGCTCCTCGAGCAATTGGCCGATCTCGTAGCCGTGGTGAGAAAGGTGCTCTATCAGGGAGAGGATCAGCAAATCCGCGCTGCCCTTTTTCAATTCCCGATCGATAGCTCGCGTCGCTATATGTTTCATGACGATATATTGCACCTAAAGTGTTGCCCGCTTTCGAACAGTTTTGATCGAAAATGGACAGTGCGGCCTAAGCTCTAGTGCCCTCGCCATCTTGTTATCCGCTGACTACAAAGCGGTAGCACTCGGCGCGCCAACTGGAAGCTTGCGTGCATTCGCAGCCAGGCAGGAGGATGTCGAATGCAAGACTTCAGGAAACATTTCTTCAGCATGATTCGTAATTCAACCGAGATGCCTACCCGACTGATTCCTTCTCAGTCGACAAGAGTCGGGACTAGGCGCAATGTCCCTGCGTTCGTGTTCCGCTCCGTTGCTCGCGTCGCGGTTCTGGTTGGCATGGTATCTGTTTCCGTTCTAGCGCCCCTGGCCAACGCCCAGATCTCGCCGGACTTTCCCAATCCAATCGCGGCGCCGAATCCGCTGACGACGACGCTATCCATTTTTCGTAGCAATATGCAGGACAAGATCATGAAGTCGGCGGAGGCGATGCCAGAGTCGAAGTACAGCTATCGGCCGACGAAGGACGTTCGGTCGTTTGGCGAGATCCTGACTCATGTAGCGGATATCTCCTACTATTTGTGTGCCAACGCCAAGGGTGAAAATCCCCCCGGCTCGGCTGCTGCGAAGGGTACGAAGGTCGAGATCATGACCTACGTCAAAGGCGCGTTCGCCTACTGCGACGGTGCGTTCTCCGGATTCACCGATGCGCACCTCAATGACCCGGCGGACTTCTGGGGCTTCAAGACGAACAAGATGTTCATCCTGACGCAAGTCGGAAATCATGACGCCTTGCATTACGGCAATCTCGTCACCTATCTGCGCCTCAATCGCGGCGTGCCGTCAGGCGGCTGGTTTTGATGGCGCAGCTGCGGTTCTCTTTTTCGAGATCGGGAACCCGTCCTGGGTTGTCACCGCTACACATCTTGATATCACTGAAAGGATGGGCAATCGCTTCATCTATCGAACCCATGAAGTGATCCCGACGCGATCCGCGATGGCTTCCTGAGCCTACTGCGAAAGAGCCGGCCAGACAGGGAGCGGGCCATGCAGGAATCTATCGGTGCTGGCTCAATGGTATGATGCCCCTGCCGAGACACAATCAGACTCGGCGGGTTATGTGTGGCCCTCCGAGGTAGCGGGGCTTAGCCGCACATCTATTGCTTTACTTCCGTCCCCTTCGCCATCAGCGTCCACTTCTGATTGTCTATCGAAAACTCCTGCCGATACTCAATCTTCCCCGGCGCCGTAAACACATTCACCACACGGAAGTAAGTTGTCTTCCCCTGCTCTGTGTTCTCCCAGGGATACGTCCACACATTCCCATCGATCACAAGCTTGCCTTTGCCCGCCGCGCCTCCGCCCGCCAGAATCGGATAGGTTGTGTATGTCTTGTCCTTGTCATTGTAGGTAAAGACAATCAGCGCCTTCGATTCGCCATTCACATACTGGTTGCAGGCAAAAAATCCGCCGTTCTTCCAGCATTCGTTGCGCAGCGTCGAGGCTTCTCGCCCTGCCTTGCTGTACGGCGTATCAAAATGCTCGGTCTCCGTCTTCCACGTGCCCGCATACGCCTGAATCGCATCGATGGCGAACGCTTGGGCGAGGGCAACCGATGCCGTGCCCGTCAGCCATATGCCCGCCATCACCACCACTTGAGCCCAATACTTCACGCACCGCCTCCAATCTGCTAGTGCAGGCCATCTTACTTGCATACCGCAGAATTCTGTTCGGCCTCGCACTCTGTCAAGCCTCATCACATATGTAAGCCTTGTCTACTCTATGAGATACACGCAAAGCCTTTGTAATCAATGATTTACCTTGAGCGGTCGGTCATGAAAGTCTTTTAGAATCAATGATGAGCGCGTATTCGTGGAACTGGGAGGGAGGGGTACCCTAGTGCGGCTGATTCTTCCACAACAGCGGAACGTAGTATTCCTCGAGATACCAGCAGAGGAAAAACAATAGCGCCATGCCCGCCAACGCCCACAAGAACAGACGCACCGGAAGAGTGCGCATCAGAGGAACCTCAGCGCGCTCCGCCGAGCGGAACATTAGCCCGCTGGCAAAACACACACAGCCGGCCAGTGCGATCCGAAGCAGGGAATCCACCAATCGATCTTCCCAGGTGCTTCCAGGAACAAAGAACGCACTCACCAGCAAGGCATAGAGAGACAGAATACTGATGATGAACGAGAACGCCTTGCCAACTTCGAGAAGCATGCCTGCCTCCCTCAGGCTGCGGAATTATCCCTGAATTCCTCTTAGTGCTGGATAAACCTTCCGGTACGCCCGATACCCTACAGCATACCGTTCTACAGCGTCCGCGTCAGGTACAATTTGCTGCGCGACCTCGATCGCTGCCTCGCACGCCGCCTCAAGATCGGCCCACACGCCCGCGCCCACTCCTGCCAGCAGCGCCGCGCCGAAAGCCGCGCCCTCCTCGGCCACCAGGATGTCCGAGGCATATCCATAGACAGCCGCCTGAATCTCGCGCCACAGTGGTCCGCGAGCGCCGCCACCGCCCAGCCGCACACCCTTCACCGGAATCCCCAGCTCGGCGAAGAGTGTGAATGTGTCCTTGAGCGAGTAAGCCACACCTTCCATTACCGCTCGAACCAGATGCGCCCGCGTATGATTTGCCGCAAGCCCCACGAACGCCGCCCGTGCACTGGAGTCGAGATGCGGAGTCCGCTCGCCCAGCAGGTACGGAGTCCACAGCAGCCCATCGCTCCCCGACGCAACCTCTGCCGCCCCGGCCGTAAGCGTGTCGTAGTCCACACCGGGAGCGATCGTATCCCGGAGCCAGCGCAGCGATAGCCCCGCAGCCTGCGTTACTCCCATCACATGCCACCGCCCCGGCACGGCATGGCAAAAGGTATGCAGCCGCCCCAGTGGATCGCGCGTAGGCGCTGCCGTCGCCGCGAACACCACCCCCGACGTCCCGATGGTAGCCGACACCGACCCCGGCGCCAGGATCCCCATTCCCACGGCCCCGGCCCCCTGGTCGCCGGCCCCCGCCACCACCGGCGTCCCCGCCACCAGCCCGATATCCCCGGCACCCCCTGAAACCTTCGCGCAAACCTCCTGCGATTCAAACAAATCCGGCAGCCAGCTTTCGGGAATCCCCGCGATGCGAGCAACCTCTGAAGACCAGCGCCGATGCGCGACATCCAGTAGCAGGGTCCCTGAAGCCTCCTGAACATCCATCGCATAGGTTCCCGTCAATCGGTAGCGAACGTAATCCTTGGGGCAGAGCACATGCGCAATCCGTGCGAAGATCTGCGGTTCGTGGTTCCGCACCCAGAGCACCTTGGTCAGCGTGAAGTTGGGCAGTGCGGGATTCGCCGTCAGTTCGATCAGCCGCTCGCGCCCGATCTCCGCGTGCAGCCAATCGCACTCCTCGTCTGTCCTCTGATCGCACCAGATCAGCGAAGGCCGCAAGACCTCGCCGGCGGTATCCAGCATGACCGCCCCGTGCATCTGCCCCGTAAGACCGACAGCATCAATCCTGGGCGCCCCGGCCGTGGCGATCACACTGCGAATCGCACCCTGGGCCGCCCGCCACCAATCCTCCGGATCCTGCTCCGCCCAACCAGGGTGGGGGCTTCGAAAAGCTACATGTTCCACTGCCGCTGAAGCGCTAAGTTTTCCGCGCTGGTCGACCAAGACGGCGCGGGTACCGCCAGTGCCTATGTCCAAACCGAGGAGCACGCTTGAAACTCCTGTAGTAAATCGATGTACTGCGTGAACACTCTATCACCAGCGACAGTCTCTGGTGAAATCTGGACAATGCATAAGATGTTTTAGTGAGCGGGCAAAGAATCTTCTTGCGCTGTGCGATACATTTCGACTATCCATAGGTGGACCTTCAGCGGACCGCTTCCCATCTCCCGACTGCGCTGCACGCTTGTTATCGATGGAGAATAAATAATGAAGGGCTTGATCGCAACCACGAATGACCACACCGTCGCCTTGGCTCGTCTGGTACTCGGCCTCGTCTTCTTTATGCATGGCGCGCAGAAGTCTCTTGCCTGGTTTGGCGGTTATGGCTTCCACTCCACCATGCACTTCTTCACCGGGATGGGGATTCCTACGCCATTCGCATTTCTTGCCATTTCGGCCGAGTTCCTGGGCGGAATCGGACTGATCGTCGGCTTCCTGTCGCGGATTGCCGCCTTCGGCATTGCAGTGAACATGCTCGTTGCCATTTTTATGGTCCACCTGCCGAATGGCATATTCATGAATTGGCTTGGCAATCAGAAAGGTGAAGGCTATGAGTACCATCTGCTGGCGATCGCTCTATGCATTCTGATCATGGTTAAAGGCGCGGGCGCACTTTCTGTTGATCTTGCTCTTGCGAAGGCCTGAGACCGGTACGCGATCTATTCTCAACAAGCTTTTCGAGAAGCCTCGCCTTACATGAAGCCCATCTCCAGGGCATGGGCTCCTTGACAAGGAATTATGTAAGTAATAGCTTACCGTTAGTAGACGGTTACGAGTGAGTCATCTATTTCTATCAGGAGATCGTCATGACGCCAACGTTCTTTCTGCGTATCGCATCCATCCTCACCCTGATCTTTTGTGCGGGGCACACCGTCGGAGGAGTACTGAGTCCGCCGGCTCCAGGTGTCCAGACGGATGTCGTCCAGGTTATGAAGGCCGGTTCATTCAATGCGATGGGTGCCATGCGCACCTTTTGGGACTTTCATGTCGGCTATGGAATTTTGATCACCGTTATTCTTCTCATCCAGAGCATCTTTTTTTGGCAGATCAGCATTCTCGCCAAGACCGATGCTCCGCGTCTGCGGCCCATCCTGGCGCTCTTCGCTCTCCAGTTTCTGGCAAATGCCCCGATTGCCATGCGGTATTTTTTTCTCGGCCCTAGCCTCGTCTCGGTGGCAATTGCCGCGTGCCTCGCCGCAGCTTTCTACGCCGCGGGTGCACCTGAACCTGCCAGATGATCCACAACGCTCTTATAGATGGAAGCACCGGTTCGCACCCAAAACGAGCCCCAGCGTAATGAGCGCAATTGCAACCTCGCCTACCGCGCCGACGATGAACGGCCTCGCACCTTGCTTGCCCAGCTCGCGCAGATTCGTTCTCAGCCCGACACCGGCAAAGGTAAGAAGAAAAGCCCAGCGGGAAAGATTTCCCAGCGCCGTCAACTGTGGCTTGGTGAAAACGCTCAAGGTCGCCAACAGAGAAATCAGCAGGAAACCGAGCACGAACTTGGGGAATTTACGCCACAGAAACGCGCCCTTGTTCTTTACTTCGGCCGCCTGACCCTGCGACGCCCAATAGAGCGCGTATCCCAGCACGACGAAACCGATCAGTGCATTCCTGCAGGTCTTTGCCAGCACAGCAATCTTGCCTGCCGCTTCAGAATAGATTGCGCCCGCTGCCGTTGCCTCTGCGGTATTGTCGACTGCCAGGCCCGTCCAGAGGCCATAAGCGTGATCATTCATATGCAGGGCGTGCCCAACCAGGGGGAAAACCACGAGCGAAATTGCACCAAGGGCTAGAATCGCCGCAATGGCAAACGACGCGTCTTCATCATCCGCATCGATTGCGCCCTGAGTAGCGATAATCGCTGACACGCCGCACACCGAAGAGCCCACAGCGAGCAGGGTGACGAGCTTTGGAGAAAGTCTGAAGCGGCGTCCCAGGTAAGTCATGAAGGTAAGTGCCAGCGCCAGCTCGATAAAGACAAGCACAAGGCTCAATCCGCCCAGGCGCAATACATCGCCGAGGAGGAATCGCGCGCCCAGGAGCACTATTCCGGCCTTCATCCAGAACTCGTAAGTCGCAACACCGGGACGAAAGAGCGCCGGCACGCCGATCGTGTTTGAGATCACGAGCCCGAGCAGAATGGCCCACAGCACGTATTCGATATTCGGAAGGATCAGGTGATGCGCCTTACCGTAGTGAGAGATCGATTGCTCGATGAACTTGCCGGCATAACCAACCGCCAGCAAGAGCAGAATTCCCGGAAGCAGTTCGAGAAACCGGCCAGAGAGCGAAGTTGCGCGGGTCTGAGGAAGTGCGACTGAACTTGCCATGATCTCCTCCTTACCAGGGAACCGTTTTAATAAGGCCAATGCGAATCAGCAGAGCAGTGATCAGCGCGAGCAAAACAGCCCAGCTATCAAGGGAGAACCGTCGAGTAGTAGCAGGATTGGACATGAGCTTATGCTCCTGAAAAATTTGTGGAGGCGATGAGAATCGCAGACCTTTGAATTTAGATTTCAGGGAATATGCGGAAGGGAACTAGCGACAACAACAGGCGCGCTGGTCGAAAGAGCCGACGGATTGAAGCTGCGCCTGCATGCTTGATCTATTCAAGCACGATGGGCGGCTATCCGCAAGCAAAAGCCCCGCAGAGAGCGGGGCTTTTTCATGAAATGTGAGTCAGAGGTCTACTGCAACCGGGTCATGATTTCCTGCAGAACCTGCCTCGAAGGCCGCGTCTGTTCCTCCGGCAGCGAAGCCAGCGGTTCATCCACCAGGTTCAGCAACTCCGTAAAGCTCGGCTTTTGTGTGTCGACGTAGAACACGCCAGTCAGCACCTCTCCGCGCTCGTGTGCATCCATCAAAGCTTTAACGGCCGTGATCCGGCTAGTCGGGTTGTAGTCCTCGTGCAGCTTGCGCAGCCGCAGGTGCGATCCGTCGTGCATGGTCACGTCGTAGGTAGATCCCGCGTCGTATTCGATGGAAATGTCCTCAAAGTGGGGGACGAAACCAACCTCGCTAATCGCCTCTTCGTGCTCCTGCATGTACTTGTAGCTCTTCGTTGAACCTTCGTGATCATTGAAGGTCACGCACGGCGAGATGACGTCTAGCATCACCGTACCCCGGTGAGCAATCGCCGCCTTCAGCATGGCCAGAAGCTGCTTCTTGTCGCCCGAAAACGATCGTCCGACAAAGGTTGCGCCCAGCTGAACTGCCAACGCACAGGTATCGATGGCCGGAAGGTCATTGATGACTCCGGTCTTCAGCTTCGAGCCAATGTCGGCGGTCGCCGAGAACTGTCCCTTCGTCAGGCCATAAACACCATTGTCTTCGATGATGTAAATCAGTGGCAGATTGCGGCGCATTAGGTGTACAAACTGCCCAACGCCGATAGAGGCGGTATCGCCGTCGCCCGAGACGCCGAGCGCCTTCATCGTTTTGTTTCCTAGCAGCGCTCCAGTTGCCACCGAGGGCATGCGTCCGTGAACGCTGTTGAAGCTGTGCGCACGCGACAGGAAGTAAGCCGGACTCTTCGACGAGCATCCGATGCCCGACAGTTTCATCAGGCGTTCCGGCTGCACACCCATTTCATACAGCGCATCGATAATGCGTTCGGAGATAGCGTTGTGGCCGCATCCGGCGCACAGTGTCGTCTTACCGCCGCGATAATCGAGCACCTGCAGGCCGAGGCGATTTACCTTCGGATTCGGTTTTGTAACCGTCGTCGTTGCCATTAGATCTCCTCCTGCAGAATCAGCTCATCGGTGACCGAACGCGCATCGATCGGCAGGCCGTTGAAGTGTCGCACGCTGCGCAGCTTCACGGCATCTTCCACGGGAAGGTCAAGCTTGAGCAGGCTCAGCATCTGTGCGTCGCGATTTTGTTCGATGACGTAGACGCGATCATGGGAAGCGACGAAGTCATGCACCTCGTGGGTGAACGGAAAGGCGCGAATCCGAAGGTAGTCGGTCTCAACGCCGTATTCCTTCTTAAGCTGATCGCGGCTTTCGGTCACGGCGAAGTCTGACGTGCCGAAGGCGATGAGGCCTACCTTCGACTTGCCCGTCTGCACCACCACCGGCGTTGGAACCAGCGTGCGAGCCGTCTCAAACTTCCGATTCAACCGCTCCATCAGGTTCTGGTAGTCGTCAGGACGCTCGGTGTAGAGGGCCTTTTCGTTGTGGCCGCTGCCGCGCGTGAAGTACGAGGCCTGCGGATGATCCGTACCGGGAAGTGTCCGGTAGGGAATCGCGTCGCCGTCTACATCCTTATAGCGCGAAAATCCGCCCAGCCGCGTGAGATCCTCGGCAGTCAACACCTTGCCACGATTCAACGGCTTCTCCGGATACTCGAACGGTTCGGACATCCAGTTGTTCATGCCAAGATCCAGATCCGATAGCACGAATACCGGCGTCTGCAGATACTCCGTGAGATCGAATGCCGCCTGCGCAAACTCGAAGCATTCGTGAACACTCCCGGGCAGCAGCATGACATGTTTGGTGTCGCCGTGCGAGAGATAAGCGATCGAGAGCAGATCGGCCTGCGCTGTGCGCGTTGGCAATCCGGTCGAAGGACCGACGCGCTGAATGTCAAAAATCACTCCGGGCAGCTCGGCGAAATAGCCAAGGCCGGCAAACTCCGCCATCAGCGAGATGCCAGGGCCAGAGGTCGCTGTCATCGAACGCGCGCCTGCCCAGCCTGCACCTAAAACCATGCCTACTGCGGCAAGCTCGTCCTCGGCCTGAACTACGGCAAACGTCGCCTTGCCATCAGGCTCAACGCGGTACTTCTTCAGGTAATCGATGAGCTGCTCAACCACAGACGACGAAGGTGTAATGGGATACCACGTAACAACGGTGACGCCCGCGAACATCGCGCCCAGTGCGGCTGCCGCATTGCCGTCGATGATGATCTTTCCATCGGTCGCGTGCATGCGCTCCAGCACAAAGGGGTCCTGCTTCGTCAGCGACTCGCTCGCGTAGTTGTAACCCGCTTCAACGGCCGCCCAGTTCAGGTCCGCGGCCTTTTGTTTTTTTGCAAACTGACGGCGCAGTGCGTTTTCCACGGCCTTCATATCGAGCGAGATGAGCTTTGCCACCACGCCGACATAAATCATGTTCTTCACCAGCTTGCGCAGTTTCGCTTCCGGGCACACCGCCGCAGTCAGCTTGTCAAATGGAACGGGGTAACAGACGACATCGTCGCGATATTGCTTGAGGTTCTGCGAATCTTCATAGATCGCAGCCGCACCTGACGGCAGCGAAAGAATGTCTTCCCTTGCGGTCTCGGCATTCATAGCCACCAGAACGTCAATTTCCTTTTTGCGCGCGACGTAGCCATGTTTGCTGGCGCGAATGGTGTACCAGGTGGGCAGTCCAGCGATATTCGAGGGGAAAAGATTTTTGCCGCTGACAGGAATTCCCATTCCGAAGATGCTGCGCAGCAGAACGCTGTTGGCCGACTGCGATCCCGAGCCGTTTACGGTTGCTACCTGAATATTGAAATCGTTTATGACCGGTTTCCGTGAAACTCCGGAAATGTCTTCCTTCGTGCCTGCGGTGGGCTGCGCGGCTTCTACGCCCGCATTGCCCAAGGCAACGTTTCCTGTCGCCATCTGGCGGGATTCCCTTCGGATTGAATATCGAACGAATTTCGCTCTATCTGACTCTTAATTATAGCCATCACAGGGGAAGATGGTCGCGACAGGGGACTCAACGGAGTAATTCACATTCAGGCGGCGCAAATCAACCCTTGAACGGGAATCGACAATTAATTTCGCAAATCCGACATCACACGCGCGACCTCCGCTTGTCGTTCCGCGTCAAGCGACAAGAGAGGAATCCGCGGACGGCCGCCATAGTATCCATTCAGATCACAGGCATGCTTGATACCCGGAATGCCCAGCGCACCGCCGACCAGCTTTGAAGCCTCGATCACGCGTCGTTGCTTCTCCCGTGCCAGTTTAGGATCGTTATCCTTCCAGGCGGTATAAATCTCCTGACAGGCCTGTGGCGCGCATGCCGCCAGCGCCAGCACGCCACCGGATGCTCCCGCTTCCAGCGCATCGAGAAGCCCATGAGCCGACCCGCTCAGCACCTGGAATCCCACTTCCTTTTTCCGGGTCACCTTTACCCTGGGCAGCGGAGGCGCGACCGCAATCGCCGCAACCCCACCCAGCGTCTCAGCCGAGACGAAATTCTCCGGCGGGGTCATCGTCAGCATCATGCGATTGGTGAAAGCCGTGAAGGTATGAGTAACCATAAATTCGTGCCGCGCCGCATCGCGTGTGGCGGCCACAACCTCTGCAATGCGCTCCACGCTGCCGCTTGAATCTTTCAAACCAATAATGTTCGGATGCTGCGCAAGCTCGGTGATCACATCGACGGGAAGGTCATAGTGCGTGAACTTGGGGATACTGTAAAGCACGACCGGCAGGGGCGAGTGATCGGCAAGGGCGCGATAGTATGTCAGCATCTCAATGCGTCCCATGTGCGGGCTGTAGTAGTGCGGAGTGCGCACCAGCACGGCATCGTATTGCTGATCGGCGGCAAACTCCGCCAGCCGCAGAGTCTCTAGAAGGCTCTCGCGGGCCACGCCTGCCAGCAGCACCTTCTCGGAAGCCGCACTCTCCCGCGCCACCTGGAGCACTGTGCGCGACTCTTCATCGCTCAGCATCACCGCTTCGCCCGTCGAGCCGAGCAGAACCAATCCCGCTACCGGCGTGCGCGAATAGTGCTCGACGTTATGTTCGAGCTTCTTCCGGTAGAGGCGTCCATCGGGGTAAAACGGAGTTGTTACGGCCGGGAAAATTCCTTCGAGCAGCATAGCTTGATTGTAACTATCGGTCCGCTAATTCAACTATTTGCCAATTTTGCAAAATCAGTTTGCAGCACTTCCGGAACCAGAAACAGCATTTTGGACCAGTGCCGCCCAGCTTCTTCTCCATGGATTTCGCGGAACTGTGTCCTTTGCGTTTGCCGGTTGCGCACGTTCGAGTATAGCTTGTACTTCCAGTTGGAACAGAGTTCCGCGAGCTCGGCTGACAATGCACACTCCGTCAGAATCAAAGGCTGGAACTTCGCGACAGCCCCTTCCATTCCCCGCAAAGCTTCCAGATCGTGCCCCTCAATATCTGTCTTGATCAACCCCACATCAATGGCTGGGTGATGACCGACAAAGGTATCAACTTTTGTCACTGCAACTCTTATCGGCGCCCCGCCGATGCTTTCCAGACTGCCGATGGAAGAGTTGGCTCCTGGGAAGAAGTTGCGGGCGCCGTCCTGTGACGAGACCGCCATCTCGATAACCCGAATGTTCGTCGCCAGGCGGGCGTTTTCATGCAGAGCGGGCAAATTTCTTGGGTCAGGCTCAAAGGCATAGGCGCATCGCACACGAGGTGCGAGATAGGCCGCGTAGTACCCGATGTGTGAACCGATATCGAGGAAGTCGCGTTTAGGGTCGGCAAAGCGGACTAAAATCGTTTCAGAGCCCCAGTCCATATTTGCATTGGTCACATAGATCTCAGTGGATGTTCGGCTTTGTCGCGGCAATATCATTTTTGAGCCGGTAGGTAGTCGCAATTCGCTGTCCCGTCGCAGAATGCGTTTGCGAAACTGCAATGTGCTGTATCTAAGCGCCCATTGCAACGCGCCAACCTGTCGAATAAAAGCCCAGCTCACCATGGGGAATCCTTATTTAGGGGAAGGTAGTCTGCCCTTATACAGAACAAGACTATGTCTAGCGCGCGGCCTCGCCGGGAAACGGAGCTGTCTGTTGTCCGATCACATCGACAACCTGTGAGCGTATCGCATCGTAGTCGGGGGTGCCTGAGAACAGCCGATAGTCCAGATGTACGTCTGCGTCTTCACCCACCAGCTGAAACTGCCGCTTTCCGGCGGCCGCCTCATCGGGATGCGCCTTGGCCCATGAATCCTCATCGAAATCGTTACTTTCGACGTCAATCTGCCACACGCGTTTGCTCTCCGCATTGCGGATCAGAAAGCGATAGTAGATGTGAAATTTATCCACAGGATGAAAATACTCGATCGCTTCGATCCGGTATTGCTTCGCTGGAAACATCTCCAGCAGAAAACCCTTAGTCTGCATCGCTTCCGGCGCCTTCGGATCGTCATGAAGCCTGCGCAATATCTCGCGCTCCTTGTCTCGCTGCTCCTTTTTGCCGGCGGCAGCATAAGCGGCCACAAGCGTAGTGTGAACCTTCCAGTTATTCGGATCGACCTCGAGTGCCTTTTCAGCATACTTCACGGCCAGATCGCCTTTGTACAAGCTCAGGGCCGCAGTGGCAGCAAGCAGGTTGGCGGCTGCATCGTTAGGATTCGTCTGCAGCACCTCGTCAAAAATGTCGAGTGCCTGCCGTGGCTGATTGGCCTTGAGAGCAGCCAGTCCCTTTTCGGTTGTGGTGGCTATCGAAGGTTGAGTTTGTGCGGGGGTTGGCGTCTGTCCTGGTGTATGGATGCAAAAAAGGATTGCGATCCCAAGAAACAAAGGTGGCACGTGTTTACAGAGAGAAGCTTTTCTTTTCATCCCAGGCTCATACTCATACACACAAGCTAGCTATGCTGGCCGCTATGCTCGGGATTGGAGCCCGGTTCCGGGAAGTCCGAGTCGTCGCCGTCCAGCCACTCACTGGTGTTGCGGTGCGGGAGCTGGTCGGCAAGATTACTGTGCAGATTCGTGCTCTCAGGCTTGTCACCCGGGGCTTGGCTTTCAACGGCGCCCTTTTTTGTGTCCCCATCGTGACGTGCAACATATTTCGTTGTCATGTCAATCACCCGGTCAGTTACCTGGATGGATCAATCGCCACTGTAGTTGCCGGCTGCCCAAGTTGGCAACCGTCATCTTTGTCCGGCCTATTCCTTGTAGGCCGACGGCTTGGCGGGAGTGATGCGCACGCCCATGCCGTTAAGTTTGCTCCGCCCCTGCGCGGCTTCGGGCGTGTCTGGGTAGCGCTGAATCAGGTTGCGCAGATCGCGAATGCCGGCCTCGCGCTGATTGGAGTCTAGCTCGGCCTGGCCCTTG
This sequence comes from Silvibacterium sp., assembly GCA_049588475.1. Lineage (GTDB taxonomy): Bacteria > Acidobacteriota > Terriglobia > Terriglobales > Acidobacteriaceae > Silvibacterium. The sequence continues at coordinate 14,988 of JBAVYX010000457.1, forward strand.
CGCAACTGTGCCGCCGCCGCTTTGGAACTACCCGGGAATTGCTCCAGCACCGCATCGTAATATTTGATTGCCGTTGGATAGTCGCCCTTACGATAAGCAATCTCTCCCAGATAGAACTGCGCGTTCCCTGCCAGGTCATCCTGCGGATAATACTTGACCACATCGCCGAATTCGCCGACGGCCACATCATACCGGGCGCTGGTGTAATCGCGCAGACCGCTCTGATAGATCTGATCGACGGGCGGGGCCTGCGATTGCGCTGGCGCTTGCGGAGCCGGCTGGCCGGGCTGCGCGGCCGGAGACGGTACACCCCCGGGCTGGGTGTTCACGTTCTGCAACTGCGACTGGATATCTTGAAGAGTCTTGTCCATCTTGGCGATACGCGACTTCAGTTCGTCGACCGAGTCATGTACCCCCTGAATTTGGCCCGCCACCTGGTCGACTTTGCCACCGGATCCGTTCTGCGCATCAAGCTGCTGTTGCAACGTGTTCATGGTCTGGGACATGCGGTTGACGTTGTCAGCAGTTTGCTCGACGAGGTGTTGCAGCACGCCCATGCGCTCATCGTTTGACTGCTGCAGGTGTTGCAGCATGTCCTGGAGTGTCTGGACCTGGGTTTGCAGTTGAATCATCTCTTTCGAGGCGGCGCGGGCCGGCCGCGCGGAGACGAGGAGCAGCAGGGCAATAGCAGCCGAAGCAGGAATAATATTCTTCCGCATAATTCCAGTCTCTTGAAGAGCGCATCCTGCGCTCCGGTCTAGTGAGACGGCGGCCCAGCCATAATCACCGCGCTGCCGATCATCGTTTATTTGTCGATCGAGAACTGCGCGCGGCGATTTAGTTGCCAGCAACTCTCGTTGGACTCGGTGCAGAACTGCTTCTCCTTGCCATAACTAACCGTGCGTATGCGGTCGGGGCTCATTCCGGCGGTTACTAAGGCCTGCTTGGTGGAATTGGCGCGATTTTCGCCAAGTGCTAGGTTGTATTCCGTCGAGCCGCGTTCGTCGGCGAAGCCGCCGATGACAATTTTCAGCGAAGGATGCTGATTGAGAAAATTCGCATTCTGAGCGATTATTGGCTGCGCGTCACTACGGATATCGAAGCTGTCGAAGTCGAAGAAAATGTCCTTCACATTCTCATGGAAGCTGGCGTCGGTCACATCCGATTCCGTCATCTTGCTGACTGCCGGCGGGACATTGACCGTCACCCGAGCCGTCGCGTCGGTCGATCCACCGTCGCCGTGAGCAATTAGGTGGTAGTTTGTCGACTCGGTTGGCTGGACAGTCTTTGTCCCGGCGCTCGGTACCGCACCAATGCCCTCGATCGAAACATCGCTCGCGTCCGTGGTGTGCCAGGATAGGACCACGCTGCCCCCCTGATTGACGGCACTAGGCGTTGCCGTGAGCGTTGCAGTCGGTGCGGGAGCAGTATTCTTGATGGGCGGTGGTGGTGGCGGCGGGGCTGCCTTCTTACTGCATCCGGCGACAGCAAACAGGGTTGCCAGGCCAGCTAAGAGTGTCAGCGATCTGCGATGCGATGATTTCCGAAAATCGAATTCCACAGTCTCCTCCTTGGGAGTTATGTTCGTAGCCGCTCGCGGGCCATCGTGATTCCACCAAAGCAGGGCAAGAGAGAAATCTCCGCCTGCCGTCCATCGTAAACCCTACTTCCAACTCCAGTTCGGCATGGCGTTCCATCCCTCATGCGTCAGCTGTTGCTGCTCTGTACCGTCGGCCAGCGTGGACCATATCTCCGTGCGTCCATCCTGTTTGCGCTGGAAGACGATGTGCCTCCCGTCAGGTGACCATGATGGGAAATCGTTCGCGCCGGCCTCATGCGTCAACTGCACCCAGCGCTTGCTGGCGATGTCCATGATGTAGATGTCCTGACCGCCGGGTGCGCCCGGACCATACTTGCGATCCCACGCGAATGCCAGAAATTGCCCATTGGGAGACCATGAGGGCGACGTTGCGTACCCTCCGTCGGTCATGCGTTGCACGTTGGCGCCGTCTGAGTCCATGATGTAAATCTGCGGCAGGCCCGATCGGCCGCTTACCCACGCAATCTGCGCATTCGATTTAGGATTCCACACTGGTGAGACGTCCGGCCCGCGAAACGCCGTTACGCGGTGCAGCCCGCCTCCGCTGGCATCGGTGGTATAGATTTCGTTGTCCCCAGTCACACTTGACGAGAAGGCAATCTTGGCGCCATCGCTCGACCATGCGGGAGAAAGCGTGGTTCCTGCCGGAGACTCAAAGCTAACCGGCCGACCCAGCTCGAGCGAGTACATGCGGATGGACCAGCCGTCTTTGCCCAACGAAGAGAAGGCAAGGCGCGAGTTGTCCGGCGAAACGCGGGGTGAAATGGAAATCGAACCCAGGTGTGTAACCGCATGCTGGTTCTGCCCATCGTAGTCCATCGCCCAGATTTCTTTGCTACCGGTGCGATTCGATACGAAGTAAATCTTTGTCTCACTGATGCCGTTGAGGCCGCCGCCAAGACGCAGGATAATTTCGTCCGCGAAGCGGTGGGCAATCTGGCGGACGTTTTCTTCTGAAGCCGCGTCGGAATACTGCTTGCCAAGAATCTGGGGGGTCTGCGCGTTTTTGGTATCGAACAAAAAGCCCAACACGTTCGCGCGTCCGTCGTTCACCGCAAGAGAGCCGAAGGCCACCATCTCGGCGCTCGACGGCGCTGCAGACCATGCCGAAAGATTAATCTCCTGTGGTCCGCCAGGAGTCTGCGGTGGGGCCATGCTCTTCGAGACCATATTGAAGACGCCCGCGTTCTTCAGATCGTTATAGAGCGTCGTATCGAAGATGGTTTTGAGTGGTGCGGTCTGCGGATCACTCGACCCGGGTTTGAAGTCGGCCGCCGCCAGGCGAATCTTCTGCACGCCGAGATTTGTACCCGTGCGAACCCAGTCCTGTGCTAGCCCCGGGGAAAAAGTCAGGATGAAGAGCGCGAGTCCAATAAAGAATTTCAGGAAGAGGTGCAGTTTCACGTGCTTACCGTTCATCATGCCTCTGCTTTTGTATATTGTGCTAACGAAATGCGGCGACGAAAGCGCGAGTGGTTTGAGATCAACGGATGCTCTCATTGCGAAGGCTGATCATTGCTAAAAGTGTACTCCACGGAAACATTTGATCCCGAGTAAGCCGGTGGCAATGGTCCGAAGGTTTCAATACGCTGCACAGCACGTACAGCGGAGCTGTCAAGCGAGGGCGAGCCACTCGATTGGGAGAGTCGAATGCCACTCACGGTGCCATCGCGAGCGACAATAAAGATCACTTTTGCCTCCCGTCCATAAGGAGTTCGCGGATCAATTTCCTGCCGATACCAGGCTTGACTCACTTTGTTCGTGATGATGGAGACATAATATGGAAAGCGCGATCCGAAATCGCCTCCATTCACGTTGACGGGATTGTTCTGCCCGGGGTTGCCTGCCTGTGAATGTGGAATCTGGGTCGCCGGAGCCTCACCATAATGTGCGCGGTTCTGCAACGGCTGTGGTTGCGCATGTTTTGGCGAAGGCTGTGCCTGTTTTTTCTCCGGAGTCCTCTTTTCCGGCTGCTTCGTGGGGATAGGAACCGCGTCGGGCTGCGGCACGGGCGCGACTTCAGGTTGCGGGGGCGCTGGAGCGGGCGAAGGCGTTTCAGTAGCCAGCACGTTGGGCGTCGGCGGAGCCTCTTGCGGCAGCGGAATCGTAGGGGCCGAACTCACCAGCGTGGCTTGGATGGCCCCTGGGGCCTGATTATTCCCCCACTCCGCTCCACGCAGGTGACCGAAGAACGCTAGAAATACAACCGCCGCAATTACAGATCCGTGCAGCAGCAGTGATCCAACTAGGGGTGTGCCGAAGGGTTCGTGTTCGAGCTCGATTGTCTCCCTCGCAGCCATACCGCTTCTCCGGCTACTTCGCGGCCCCGGAGCCATTGGCCCCGTTCTGAATGGGCTGCGTCACAATGCTGATGTTCGTGATACCGGCCTGTTTCACGGCATCCATCACCGATGCGAAGGCACCGAAGGGAACTCGCTCATCAGCTTCCAGATAAATTACCTGATGCGCGGCATCGACGCCCGGTTTCGCTAGCCGCGAGGGCAGATCGGCGAGGTTGACCGGCTTATCGCCGAGAAAGACTTCTTGATCGCGATTGATGGTGACGACCACGCGCTGTTCCGTGATTTCCTTGACAGTCTTGGTCTTGGGAACCGCGACCTCGATGCCCGATTGCAGAACAGGGGCTGTCAGCATGAAGATGACCAGCAGCACTAGCACAACATCGACGAGCGGAGTGATGTTGATCTCCGCAAGGGCCGTTTGCGTATGGCCGCTCCTACTTGTGAAGGCCACGCGCGGCCTCCCGTTCAAAGGGGTCCTGATTGGGCATCAGCGCGACCTCTTCCATGCTGTTCAGCAATTCACGCGCAAAATCGTCCATGCGCGAGGCGAAGTTGCGCAAGCGGCCCGTGAATTGGTTGTAGGCGATGATTGCCGGAACGGCGACCACCAGCCCTGCAGCTGTCGTGATCAACGCCTCGGAGACGCCGGGGGCGACCGCGCGAAGCGTCGCTGCCCCAGCCGTGCCAAGCCCGTGAAAGGCGTCGACAATGCCCATGATGGTCCCAAAAAGGCCGAGGAAAGGTGATATGGCGCCGATAGTCGCCAGCCACGTCAGGCGGTTCTCCATCGTGGTCAGCGATTCACTCGCGGCGGTCTGTGCCGCGCGTTCAAGTGCCGTAATGTTGCGTGGAGGGCCGTATCCGCCTGTCTGGCGCCGATAGGTCTCATAGACCTCATCGAACACATTCACCAGCGGGCTCGGCTTGAACTGCTCACTGACCGTCGCGATCTCTTGCAGGCGAGTCGCCTTGCGGAAGGCGCGCAAAAACCGCTTGCTCTGAGCATCGGCGCGGCGAAAACTCCCCCATTTGCCCAGGATAATCGCCCATGACCACAGGCTCGCGATCAACAGCAAGACGAGCACGCCAATCGCGATTGGCCCGCTGTTCCGAAGCATCTCCAGGATCGCGCTGCCATTGTTGACCGCAGGCGCCGTCGCCCCATCGGTGTCCGTTTGGAGCAGGAAAAAAGCTACAGCAAAAAAAAGATGTGTCATCACGCCTTGATTCCAAGTTATCAGACTGCAAAGCTCCAAACCAGAATGCCAAGGGACGTGGAATTGAGATGGTTACGACGACCTGACAGGAGCTTCCACGGATTCTCGCCGTTTAGGAAGTGAACCCCAACGCTCCAAAAAAAAATAGACTGCGGATATCACAGTCGTCTCGGTAAATTACGAAAAGCGTGACAGGCAGATGCCTGGATGACCGGTCCCCTGCTATGCTGCGCGAAGACTCCTGAGAGAACCCCCATGCTGCTCGAACTCCGGGCCGAAAACTACGCTGTCATCGACCACGCCATCGCCGTCTTTGGCCCGGGCCTCAACCTGCTGACCGGCGAAACCGGCGCCGGCAAGTCGATTCTCGTCGACGCGCTTGCCCTGCTCATGGGCAGCAAGGCCTCATCCGATATGGTGCGACATGGAGCGGACAAGGCAGTGGTCGCCTGCGTCTTTGAGAGCACGCCTGGGGCAGAAACAACGCTCGAAGCCAATGGCATCGACGCCGATGGTACTGAGATCATTCTGCGCCGAGAAATTCTAGAGAATGGCAAGGGCCGCGTCTACGTGAACAACCAGCCGGCAACGGTGGCCGTGCTCCGCCAACTCGCTCCCGAACTTGCCCTGGTGCACGCGCAAAGTGAAACGTTGGGATCCTTCGATCAGACTCAGCAACGCAGCCTCCTTGATCGCTTCGCAGGTCTCTCTACCGACACCGTAGCGGCAGCCTTTGCCCGCTGGCGCGAAATTCAATCGAAACTCGAAGACCTCGAAAGCGACGAGCAGGACAAGTTGCGTATGGTGGACCTCTGGCTTTTCCAGAGCCGCGAAATCGAAGCAGCCCAGCCCAAAGCTGAAGAAGATACCGCCCTCGAAACTGAACGCCGCAAACTTATGAACGCCGAAAGGCTATACGCCGCCTCGATGAGCGCTTATGACCTGCTTTACGAAGGCAGCAGCTCCGCCGAGTCCAGCTTGCGCGGCGCGCTGAAGCAGGTAGAAGAATTGGCTCGTTACGACGCGAAGTTTCAGGAGGCCGCTCAGCAACTCACCTCCACCCTCGCCGTCGTTGAGGACCTGGGCGCAACCGTACGCGACTACGCCGAAGGAATCCAGGCCTCACCCGAGCAGCTGGCTGAAATCGAAGACCGCCTGGCCGTCCTCGACCGGCTGAAGCGAAAATACGGTACCACCCTCGCCGACGTGATGGCCTTTGGCGAAGAAGTTGCGCGTAAGCTGGCCGAAGTCGAGAATCGCGACGAAATTGTGAAGAGTCTTCGTGCCGAGCTGGGGCTCGCCGCCCAGTCATATCGCGAGGCGGCACAATCGCTCCACGCCGACCGTTCCATAGCTGCGAAGAAGCTCGAAAAATCCGCCGAAGCACAGATCAACAACTTGGCCATGAAGGCGCGATTCGCTATTGCAGTCACCGCGAATGAAGATTCCTCGGGTTGGGCCTCACATGGGTGGGACACCGTCGAGTACCGTATCGCAACTAACGTCGGAGAGCCCCTGAAGCCGGTCGACGAAATCGCCTCTGGCGGTGAGATGTCGCGCGTGATGCTCGCGCTGAAAGTCAGCGTTGAAGAAGGAGCAGCCCGGGGCAAAAAGAGGACGCAGGTTCCGCGCACCCTCGTCTTTGACGAGATCGATATCGGCATCGGAGGCCGCGCCGCCGAAGCCGTTGGCCAGAAGCTCAAAGCACTCTCTAAGGCCCAACAGGTCCTCTGCGTCACCCACCTGCCGCAGATAGCCGCCTTCGCCAATCAGCATTTCCTCATCGAAAAACAGGAAAAGCAGGGACGCACCAAGACCTCCGTTCGTCTCCTGAACGATGACGAGCGCACCGCAGAGGTCGCCCGCATGCTCAGCGGCGCCCAACTCACCGAAACCTCTATCCGACACGCAGAGCAACTGCTCAAAACCAGCCGGTGCTAGGCGGAGATCGCATCGGCGCTCTGCGAAAGGCTCGTACGCAGGCGTCCTCCACCGAAAGATCGACGACATGCTGCAAACCCGCCTGTTACACTGCCGCACGATGCCCGACCGTAAATTTTATCTGCCTCTTCTTGCTGCTTTTCTCTTTGCTGTCACCGCCCTCGCCCAGCAACCCCAGCATCTTTTCTTCCGCGTAACGCTCGGTCCGCAGTTCACCGCGGCGGTCTCAGGGCGACTTCTTATCTTTCTCAAGGAGGGAACTGGAGACAAGGAAATCGACGTAAATCCTTTTTTGCCTAGCAGTGTCTCCATCGCGGCGAAAGAGGTCTACTCCTGGAAACCCGGAATGCCCGTGGACATTGACATGGACAGCATCGCCTTCCCGGAAGGTTTTTCGAACCTGAAAGCCGGCGATTACCAGGTACAGGCGGTCCTCGATACCGACCACTCCTATAATTACGGAGGCCGCGCGCCCGGCGACCTGATCAGCGACGTTGTTCCGCTCAAGTCGTGGACCCCTGGAGAGGGCAGCGAGCCCGCATTGACGCTGAACAACGTCGTTCCCGAACGGACTCCGAGCTCGCCGCTTTCTGCCGAGCAACAAAAGAAAGCAAATCCCGCCGCACACCTCGAAGACTTCACCAGTCCCTTGCTCACCCGCTTTTCTGGTCGTCCTACGCACATCCGCGCGTGGGTCATTTTGCCCCCCGGCTACGCTGAACACCCGGGCCGGCATTATCCCACCGTCTATTGGACACACGGCTTCGGCGGGATGCTGATGTATGCAAAGCTCCAGGGTGAGGCACTCTATACGCGCATGGCTCAGGGCAAAATGCCGCCCATGATCTGGGTCATGCTCGATGAATCGCTGGCTACGGGCACGCATGAATTTGCAGATTCGGTGAACAACGGCCCTTGGGGCGCGGCCCTGACCACCGAGTTCATCCCTCGCCTTGAGTCGAAGTACCGCATGGACGCGAAGCCCAGCGGGCGTTTTCTGGAAGGGCATTCCTCCGGAGGATGGGCTACGCTCCAGTTGCAGGTCAACTACCCCAAAGTTTTTGGCGGAACCTGGTCTACCTCACCTGATCCTAGCGACTTCCATGTCTTTTCTGAAATTGATCTTTACGCGCCACACGCGAATGTCTACCATCGCCCAGATGGCACCCCTTGGCCCATCGTCCGCGATCATGAAAGGGTGATGGCTACTCTCGAGCAGCTCGCCCGCCAGGAGCGCGTCCTTGGCGACTACGGTGGCCAACTTGCTTCATTCGAGTGGGTCTTCTCGCCTCGCGGCGCCGATGGGAAACCCTTGCAGATGTTCAACCGCGATACTGGAGACGTCGATCCTGCAGTGGTTGCCTATTGGCGCGATCACTATGATCTTGCGCATATCGTCACCGCGGACTGGGCCCATCGCGGCCCCAATCTCAAGGGTAAGATTCACGTTTTCGTCGGCACCGCGGACACCTTCTACCTTGATGGCGCTGCCCACAAGTTTGAAGCTGTCCTCAAAAATCTGAATGCCGATCCGCACTTTGTCTACATCCCGGACCGCACGCATTTCGACTTGTACAAGGAGGGTGATGATCGGTTGGCGCTCTTCGACAAGATTGCAGCCCAGATGTATGCCGTCGCGCGTCCAGGCCTGCAAGGGAAACCAACGACCTCCCATAACTAAGGGAATTACGAGCAGCATGCTAACTTAGCCTCTGTGAGCGATCGGATGCTCCTCTCGTGTTCCGGCTCCAAGCGGCTGGCGATAGTCGCTTTGCTGCTTGCTTTGTCTTTCTCTGTGTGTCAAGGGCAAACGACGCATCCGCCATCGAAAACAGCGCATCCCCCATCGCAAAGAGCGACACCCAATCGTTCTTCCCCAGCAGTTGACCGCGACATCGATCCCGAGATCGCCACAATTTCGGCCATCAAAGCGATCGATAACCACGCGCATCCGGTTTTGCCGCCTCCAAATGACCGCACCGACCGCAACTTCGATGCCCTTCCCGTCGACAACATGGAGGCGGAGACAGACCCCGTCGCCTGGAGGCCTGATAATCCGCAGCTGGTACAGGCGTGGAAGGCGCTTTGGGATTTCGATGGCGTAGCACCACTCGATGCTGAGGGAATGAAACGGCTGAACGAAGCGCGGGCGAAGGCAAAGGCCCGGGAGGGCCAGCACTATGCGGCCTGGGTGTTAGATCAGGCCGGTATCGGCACCATGCTGAGCAATCGGGTTGCGATGGGTGCCGGGCTCTCTGCGCCGCGCTTCCTGTGGGTCCCGTATCTCGATGCGCTGCTCTTTCCGCTCGACAACACCGCGTTGGAAGAGGCGAACCCAGACCGCAAGCAGTTCTTTCCACTGGAGGAACGCTTGCGGGCGCAATACCTCAAGGCTGTTGGATTCGAGACTGTTCCGCCGACGCTCGGCGAGTATCTTGCCCGAGTAGTGACCCCTACGCTGGAGCGGCACAAGGCCGGGGGCGCGGTCGCCGAGAAGTTCGAAGTCGCCTATCTGCGCGGCTTCGACTTCGCCGACCCGCCCCGCTCCGAGGCCGAGCGAATCTACGCAAAATGGATCGGCCGTGAACGCCCCGATCCCGGCGAGTATAAAGCCCTCCAGGACTTCCTCTTCCGTTACATCGCCGCTGAGTGCGGACGCCTGGGAATGCCTGTGCATCTCCACACCATGTCGGGCGGTGGGGGATACTTCGACATCGCCAAGGGCAATCCGCTTCTGCTCGAACCAATGTTCAACGATGCCCGATTGCGCAAGACGCGTTTTGTGATGCTCCACGGCGGATGGCCCTTCGTCCGCGAAGCCGGAGCCCTTTTGCAGAAGCCCAATGTGTACCTCGACTTCTCGCAACAGGCTCTCACTTTTTCACCCAGAACCATGGCGACCTGGCTGCGCGAATGGCTGGAGACCTATCCGGACAAGGTAATGTTCGGAACTGACGGCTATCCGTTTTCCGAGTCCATGGGGTGGGAAGAGGCGACGTGGATTGCCAACCGCAATGCTCGCCAGTCAATGAGCCTCGCCCTTACTGGCATGCTGCGGGACGGAGAGATCAGCCGGAAGCGGGCAATCGAAATCGCACGTCAGGTGTTGCGTGACACCGCTAATCAACTCTATGCTATTCACTGAAGAAGGTTTCGCTGTGGATGCAGCACTCAGGCTCGCTTGTAGGTAGCAGCTTAGTCTTGTTTTCTCTGTAGGATGCAAAACATCGTGTACCTGGCGAATCACTCTTTTCGTATCATTGAATTCTTTCCCCGCGCTTCCCGGCACGGTATACTAGACGGGTGACCCCTACGACCGTCGACACATCCACCCCCAGCCCGCACTCGTTCGCAACCGATACCGAAAAGCGCGTTCTTCTTCTTAAGCCTCGTGGCTTTTGTGCGGGTGTCGTTCGCGCGATTGATGTGGTGAAGATTGCCCTTGAGACCTTTGGCGCGCCGATCTACGTCCGCAAGGAGATTGTCCACAATCGCTTCGTGGTGAATGAATTGGCGGAAAAGGGAGCGATCTTCGTCGACGACATCGACCAGGTTCCTGCCGGCATGCGTGTTATCTACAGCGCCCATGGCGTTTCGCCGGCTGTGCGCGATCGCTCGAAGCAGCGCAAACTCAAGGTTATCGACGCCACCTGTCCGCTGGTCACCAAAGTTCACGTCGAGGCTGTGAAGTTTGCCAAACAGGGTTATTCGCTGGTGCTCATTGGCCATCGCGATCACGACGAGATCGAAGGCACGCTGGGTGAAGCTCCTGACGTCACGACGGTGGTGTCGAGCGCAGCAGAAGTCGCGACGCTCCAGGTCCCTGATCCAAACCGCGTCGCCTATCTCACGCAGACTACCCTGTCGCTTGACGAAGCGCGCGATATCATTCAAGCGCTTAAGGAAAAATTTCCGAACATCATAGGACCACATTCGCAGGATATTTGCTACGCAACGGAAAACCGTCAGACTGCAGTGAAGAACGTCGCACATAACGCTGATCTGGTGCTTGTTGTCGGTTCGAACAATAGCTCCAACTCCAACCGGCTGGTTGAAGTTTCGCAAAACCTCAGTACGCGCAGCTATCTCATCGAGAACTCCAATGCCATCGATCCCGAGTGGCTTGAGGGCGTTGCAACCGTAGCCGTTACTGCCGGAGCCTCTGCGCCGGAAGTGCTGGTCGAAGACGTAGTTGCGTATCTCAGGGATCGCGGTTTTGGTTCCGTCGAAGAAGTGGAAGTCATGCCCGAAAATGTCCGCTTCGGTCTGCCCCCTGAGATTGTTCAGGCGATCCAGTCCGCTCCCGCAACCAGCGCGGCATCGGTCTAACCAAGTCAGATAGGCCGCCGCTGCTCGCAGTTGCGGATTCAACAGCATGAGTACAAAAATTGGAACACCACAATCCGGAGCCACAGATGGACCTGCATCCGGCGAGTCATACAAAGGCGGGAAAACCGGTCTTCAGCAGAGATCGATCCCTGGGCGAGTAAAGTTCGGCAGAATCGATGCTGACCTCGGAGAAGTGGAAGCCGCTGCTGCACGTTCGCGGGATTTCATCTTTTCTCAGCAGGATCCAGCAGGTTTCTGGTGCGGTGAACTCGAAGCTGATCCCATGCTTGAGGCGGATTACATCTTCGCCCACATCCTCCTTGGCACCGGTGACCAGCCCAGGCTCGAGCGCGCTCTGACCGAGATTCTTCGCTACCAGAACAACGATGGTGGCTGGTCCATTTACCCCGGCGGCCCCTCGAACATCAGCCTTTCGGTCAAGTGCTACTTCGCTGGCAAGCTCATGGGCATGAAGGCCGATCATCCTGTACTCGCCCGGGCGCGCGAGTGGATTCTGGCCAATGGCGGCGTGGTCGATTGCAACACCTTTACCAAGATTTACCTCTGCTTCCTAGGTCAGTACGAGTATGACGCCGTCCCTGCGATTCCGCCGGAAATCGTGCTCTTTCCCAATTGGTTTTACTTCAATATCTATGAGATTTCCTCCTGGTCGCGTGCCATTCTTGTCCCGCTTTCCATCGCCTATGCGAAAAAGCCGTACAAAAAGATCTCGCCCGAGCAGGGAATTGATGAGCTGTTTGTGGGTGGCCGCGAGAACGCTGACCTCCACCTGCGTTGGGACAAAAAGAGACTTGTAAGCTGGCGGAACTTCTTTCTGTTCTGCGATCGCATGGTTCATTGGTTCGAGCGAATACATATTCGTCCGCTGCGCAAAATGGCGCTCAAGAAGGCTGAGAAGTGGATGCTCGAGCGCTTCGAGATGTCAGACGGGCTTGGCGCTATCTATCCTGCCATGCTCAACGCCATCATCGCGCTGCGCTGTCTTGGCTACTCCTTCGATGACCCGCAGTTCATCCGTGCGATGGATGAGTTTGAAAAGCTCGGCATCGACGAGCCGAACGGGACCGAGCATTACGCAAAACCTACCTTCCGCATGCAGCCGTGCATGTCTCCTGTGTGGGATACAGCGCAGGCCGTTTACGCCCTCGGTGAAGCCGGAGTGCCGCGTAACGATCCGCGCCTCCTGAAGGCCGCCGACTGGATGCTGTCGAAGGAAGTCCGCCACAAGGGCGATTGGGCTGTAAAGAATCGCAAAACACAGCCCGGCGGCTGGTACTTCGAGTTCAATAACGAGTTTTATCCTGACGTGGATGACAGCGGTCAGGTGTTGCTTGCCCTGAATAAGGTCGATAACCCTCGCGAGCGCTATCAGTACGATGTATCGCAGCGCGCCATCGACTGGATATTCTCCATGCAATGTAAGAACGGTGGCTGGGCCAGCTTCGACAAAGACAATACGAAGATGATCTTCGAGCAGATCCCTTTCGCTGACCACAATGCAATGCTCGATCCCCCGACCGTGGACATCACCGGCCGCATTCTCGAAACGCTTGCCTCCTACGGTTATAGCCGCAAGGACAAACGCATCGAACGCGCCATCAAGTTCATTTATGACGAGCAGGAGCCGGACGGAAGCTGGTTCGGCCGCTGGGGCGTGAATTACATCTACGGCACCTTCCTGGTTCTTCGTGGCCTTGAAGCCATCGGCGTCTGGAATCATGAGCCGCAAATTCAGCAGGCCGCCGAGTGGATCCGCATGGTGCAGAATACCGATGGCGGCTGGGGAGAAACCTGCGGCAGCTACGACGACTCCGCTACCCGCGGTGTCGGCCCCAGTACCCCCTCGCAAACCGCATGGGCCATTCTCGGCCTGCTTGCCGCCGGAGATACTCGAAGCGACTCCGTCGCCAAGGGCATCAAATGGCTGTTGAAACATCAGCAGGCAGACGGATCATGGGACGAGAGCATCGGGCAGGGTGTGACCCGGCAGGCGCTCTACACAGGAACCGGTTTCCCGCGAGTCTTTTATCTCGCCTACCACCTATATCGTGATTATTTTCCACTGCTGGCGTTGACCAACTACAAACGCGCCATCGAACGCGAAGCAGCGTAAGGGAGGAAGATGGCAGTACCAATTTCACAGGCGTGGACCGTTGCCACCTACGTTCTCGGCCAAAAGCTGAAAGGACGCAAGCGCTTCCCCCTGGTCACTATGCTGGAGCCGCTCTTTCGCTGCAACCTGGCCTGCGCTGGCTGCGGCAAAATCCAATATCCGGCCCACATCCTGAAGCAGGAGCTCACTCCCGAAGAGTGCTTCCGCGCCGTCGAAGAATCCGGCACGCCAATGGTTTCCATTCCCGGCGGCGAACCTCTGTTGCATCCCGAGATCGACAAGATCGTCGCAGGCTTGGTAGCGCGCAAGAAGTACGTCTACATGTGTACGAACGCGTTACTACTTAAAGAAAAGCTTCATCTCTTCCAGCCCAGCAAGTATCTGTCGTTCTCCGTCCATCTCGACGGCCAACGTGAGCACCACGACTTCTCCGTCTGCCGTGAAGGTGGATACGACATCGCGCTTGAAGGCATCAAAGCCGCGATCGCCGCCGGTTTTCGCGTCACCACCAACACCACCCTCTTCGATGGAGCCGACCCGAACTCTGTCCGCGCTTTCTTTGACGAGTTGATGGACGTTGGCGTCGAAGGCATGATGGTTGCGCCCGGGTACACCTACGAGAAGGCGCCGGACCAAAGACATTTCCTTGGCCGGGCCCGCTCGCGTCGTCTCTTCCGTTCCATCCTCTCCAACCGCAAGAAGAGCTGGAAGTTCAACGCCTCGCCCATGTATATGGAATTTCTCATGGGCAAACGCGAGTTCACCTGCACACCATGGGGTATGCCCGCCTACAGTGTGTTCGGTTGGCAGAAGCCCTGCTATCTCCTGCAGGATGGCTACACCGACACCTTTCAGGAATTAATCGACACCACCGACTGGTCGCATTACGGGACGGAATCCGGCAATCCGAAGTGTGCCAACTGCATGGTTCACTCCGGATACGAAGCCTCCGGCGTTTACTACACTTTCGGCTCTTTCCGCGGATTGATCGATACCGCCATCGCCGTCTTCTTCGATGCCTATCAGGACAAAGGCGCGCTCGATCTGCTCAATGAGCCGGCAAAGCCGGTGCACAGCTTCAACCCGCTCATTCAGATCGAAACCAAAGTCAACCTCGTCGAGACGCAGGGAACAACAGCATGACCGCTCAGCCGGCACACATCGTTAACCCTGATGAACTGGAAGTAGCCGAAGGGCGGGAGCGCGAACAGCTTGAAGGCTGGATTCCCTCGCTCGCCAGCGAAGAAGAGATCCATGCCGCCTTTGAGAAGGCCTTCGACTATCGCGGCGATGTCACGCTCACCCTCAAGGACGGCCGGACAATCAACGGCTACATCTTCGATCGTCGTACCGGATCGACGCTCGCCGATTCCGCAGTGCGCATCATTCCATCAACCGAGCGTATTAAGCTCACCATCCCATATGCCGACATCGCTGCTCTTGCCTTCACTGGTCGCGATACGGCCGCTGGCAAAACCTTCGAAGCCTGGGTTCGCAAATACTGGGAGAAAAAAGCCGCAGGTGAAAAGGAAATCGCGCTGCATCCCGAATCGCTCGAAGGCTAAACAGGACAAATCAGCAGAGTCAGAAGTCAGTAGCAGCAAGCAGAATAAGAGGGCGACACACCCTCGCTGTGTGCGATGCATGGCATAACCATAAGTTCAGCTTTTCCCAGACGGGCGGTTAACTCACCTGTGTACACCCGGGTTCAGGGCCGGGTGCATGACTAGAAAGCCCAGCGAAACTTGATGCTTGGAATCACCATGTGATCGACTGAAGGGTTGAACGACGGGTTGAATACGAACGAGACCCCTGGCGTAACCGTCACGCTTGGGGTTACAAGCATTCTCCAGTAGGTCTCGAAGCCTTCCTGGTTGCGTTGACCGGAGCCGGGCAGGATATTCTTGATGGGCTGCGACCACATGTAACCAAGTCCGATCTCGCCTCGGACCCTTACGGGATTGAGAAAAGCCACGCCGGTGGTGGCAACCTGTTGCGCGAAGGTTCCCGTGATACCGCCGCCCTGTGCAGTGTTGTAGGTATAGGCGCCAATGGCCACAATATTGCCAAACTGCTTTTCGCCATAAATCCTGAAACCGCCTCCGGCCTTGTTTGGCAGTACGTTGGGCATGCGAATGCTGCGCTTGTCGGCGTAGAAGAGGTCCAGCTGGATGTGGTCAAACTCGCCGTTAGGCCGCCTCCAATCGATAGCCGATCTCCGTTCCATAGAAATACTGCCCGCGACCGAAGGTAGCCCAGTCGAGTCCTTCACACTCATCGCACGAGGCGGGAACAAACGACTCATTGCTTTACGTATAGGAGGGTCATTCTCGACCAAGCCAATGCGCGTCGCGCCTTCTGCCAATGAGGCTTTCTTTTTGTGGACTTGTATCCATCATCGACGATTGGACTAAGGTCCAATTGCAACCCCGGAAGAGGATTGTTATAGTCCGTTTCGCCCTAGAGGGTAAGAGATGCGCGATTGGCTGGTCGCGCGCATGAGTGAGACTATCTAGCTCGATCTATTCTCCACGTCGACAGCGCCGTCGGCGGAATTGCGAAGGGTCAAACAATGAGGTCTGATTGGCGGATCATCGAACTTCGAGCATAGAGCAAATGAGTTCTCATGCACTGTTGACGACGTCGACATCTATCGCCATCCGATGTTATCCGTTTTACTTCGTTGGGGACGCACCCCAGCGTTACATAGTCCATGCATCGATGGTGGATAGCGACAAAGCCGCCACATCTGGATCCGATTCCGCAGTTCAGAAGGTTCGAAAGGAGCAAA
>JBAVYX010000458.1:0-15975 GCA_049588475.1 Silvibacterium sp.
ATCCGGTGCGATTGGAGCCGCGGTGAAAGTAGACGATCACTGGAAGCTTGGTATCCGGCGCGAGCTTCGGCGTCCAGATATTGAGGTACAGACAGTCCTCGCTCCAGGTCGGATACGGCAGCCATCCTGCGGGAAGTTGAGGGCACGCGGGTGCGTATTGCACAGCCTGACGCGCACCGGACCAGGGACGCGGCGCCAGGGGCGGTTCCCAACGCAGATCGCCAACCGGCGGGGCCGCGTAGGGAACGCCCAGAAACGCGGCTCCGCTTGGCCCAGCACCGGAGCGCAGTCCGCCAACGACTCCCATGCTGACCGTGACTTTGGGCGAAGCCGCACCACCCTGCGCACGCACAAGCCAAATTCCAGCGAGTGTCGACAGGACCAAACACGCAATCCATCGGGACCATTGAGCCCGCATATCGCCACCTCGTTTCAGGGTTGCTTGCGCGTGTACTCTCCGCGAAAGGCCGTGGTCCAATTCTTGCCGCCATCGGAGGATTTTTCCCATGTCTGCTCAACGTTGTTTGCACCGATGCGGCGAATCGTCACTCGATTGAGGATGGTTTCTTCATTCGGCCCTTGGCTGGGACCGGTGAACTGGGCCAGGTCCGGCGATGCATTGCCGTCCAGGAATACGTGGACGCGACCCTGGTTGTCGGCAAACATGCCATGCCAGCTTTTGTCATCGGCGCTGTAAGCAAATAGGTTTTCTCCGGCGTGGCCGCGCCCGCCATCCCAGCGCTCGACAACCAGGCACTTGTCGAGCTCAAGAGCAACGGTGCTGGTTGCGGAAGGCGAACCGCCTGGGGCGGCGATGGTCCACTGGCCCAGCCAGAAGTCCAGCGCCCGGTTGCCGGGGTTTGAAACGCAAGGCTCTGCACCCGTCGCCGCAAATACCTGGGGCAACCTGCCGAACCACACTCCTGCGAATACCACTGCAAGCAGCCCTATCGTGCACGGAGACTTTTTGAGCAATTTGCAATTCATCATTTGAGACCTCCTGCTTCTGAACCGGCATCATCGGTGCGGCCAGGTCGAAGCGTCGATTAACTTACGGTTGTTTCCTGCTTCCGCTCCAGCTGTTTTGAATCCCCACACTGATGAGGGCGCCGAGCACGGAAGCGGAAGAAGCCCGATGCCCTCTCGACGTGGATCGCTTCGAACCCCGCAGCCTCCAGCCGGGCGGGGAACGTGTCCGGATCGACCGGAACGAAGGTGTCGCCAAGGTGAATCACGCGCATGAATGCGCTCCGTACACTGTCGGAGCCTACCAGTTCGCCGCCGGGACGCAGGGTCCTTCTCACCTCGCGAAGAACCGCGTCCTGCAACGCGGGAGAGGGCACATGGTGCAGCATGGTGAATGCGGCGCATCCGGAAAAAGCGGCATCGGGGAAAGGCATGGCGGCCGCGTTGCCGGTGACGACCTCAACATTGCTGCCGTGCAATCGCAAACGCAGGGCCTGCGCCATGCGGGGATCGAGCTCGATGGCCGTGAGCCGATGGACCCGTGCACGCAGAAGGTCGGACATGAGGCCCGGTCCTGGCCCAACCTCCAGAACGTTGTCGCCCAGCTCAGCTCCCGCAAGAATCCACGGCACTCGCTGCTCGAGCGTGCACCGCCAGCGAGCCGAGCTGCATATCCAGTGATGAAGGCGGTTCATGCGCGAACTCCCGCAAAAATGCTGACAAGCTCAGAGTAGGTGTTTGCTTGTGGCGCGCGCATTCGCTATTGTGCCAATGAATGTCGAAAAAACGACAAACTGCCGTCTTCGACCCTTTGCCGCGCGGCGGCGCAGTCATCGTCACGCTGAGCCGGGATTACGCGGCGGGACACAAGATTCCATTACATTTCCACGATCACGATCAACTGGTTTTTGCTTCGCGCGGAGTGATGACCGTGACGGCAAACGATGGCGCATGGGTTGTGCCCGTCCATCGCGCAGTATGGATTCCCGCGAGGACCGCACACACGATTGCGATGTCCGGAAATGTTGCCATGCGGACGCTCTACCTTAAAGCGCGACTGGCCGAATCTCTGTCACGGGAATGCTGCGTCGTGAACGTTTCGGCCCTGCTCAAGGAACTCATCCTGCAGGCATGTCGTTGCCGTTCTTTGGGGCGCCGCGTCGCCTGGCAGAGTCACCTCGTCGATGTCATCCTCGATCAACTTCGGACGATCAAAGTAGCGCCTCTTCAGCTTTCTCTCCCGGAAGATCCTCGCGCGCTGCGTGTCGCCGAGGTGCTGCTGGCGGATCCATCCGACGCGAGACCGCTCAAGCAGATTGCGCGAACAAGCGGCGCAAGCCGGAGGACGATCGAGCGTCTTTTTGTGGAGGAGACGGGAACGACCTTTGGCAAGTGGCGGCAACAGTTGCGGCTGATGCATGCAATGCGCCTGCTTGGCGGAGGCGCCAAGGTGACGCACGCGGCGCTCGAGGCAGGTTACAGCACATCAAGCGCATTCATTGCCGCCTTTCGCAAGACGCTCGGGTCAACGCCGACGCGATACTTCCGGGACCCTTCAGCCGGTTGACACCTCCATTTAACCAGTCATGCCAACAGCACCGGCTCATTTCTCCTTTGCGCATCCAGATCTTCTGGGGCACTTCGGTTTTCAGTGCGTATGTTCGCCATCGGTGCTCATCAGTTTCAATGAGTTAGCACTTCTGTCACAGCATCGTTTGGGAATTTGGGGGCAAGGAAAGGAACGCACAGTAACGGTCGAAAAGTTTTTATGCGGGGGCGTAGTTCAGCTGGTTAGAACGCCTCCTGTCACTGAGGAGGCCGCGGGTTCGAGTCTCGTGGCTCCCGCCAGCATTTCAAACTTAGGATGACAGAGCTGTTAGTGCTTTGCGGCACGGGATCGGGCGGATCGCTTAGGGATTGCGCTCTTCGGCAATCGTGGAACAGCCTGGACCCCCGCCCAAAGCGTGGCGATCGTTTGTTCGACCACGAGGGTCTGGTCAGGCAAGTCAGGCACAACTCCTTGGATGACCATGAGTGTGGCGAGGCCAAAGATCGTGTACCACCAGGTGTGGGCTACCACTATGTCATTCCCACTTGGCAATCCTTCTTCCTTGCCAACATCGAAAAAGAGCTTCACGAAACGTGCGAACAAAGGCGCGCCAAGGTCGTTAATGTATTGTCCAGTGCGAATGCCGTTGCGGTTCTCCGGCCCGAAGAAGACGTTGCGGAACTGCTGAGGATGGGCAGTGCAGAACTGAATTAAGCCGCGTGAAGTCGCAAAAAGGCGCTCCTTCGGTCGAAGATGTTTAGCGGCAATCGCGTCGAAGTTCTGAATCAGCAGCCCGATCGTCTCTCTGCTCAGTTCGGCAAGAATATGCCCTTTGTCGGAAAAATGCTGATAGATCACGGCGTGCGTATAGCCGATCTCTTCAGCGATCGCGCGAAGGGTCACAGCTTCGTAGCCGCGATCGGCAAACATTTTGCTTGCAGCCGCAAGGATTTCGCCTCGCAACCTCTCCTTGCGCTCTCCCCGGCGACTTGGTGATGTGGATGTCACTTCAATAGCTTAGTCCCTCCTGACGATTATTTCGACCGATTGTTGGTTTATAACCAATGGTTGCAATGCGCCCGCCCACCCATGGCACGCGGTTGGATGTGTTGACAATATTTAACCACAGATTAATTTGCAACCAATGGTTGCAATTTGCCTCTAATCGTCAGGTCACTCATTTGGATGGGCGGCCAATTACAAGGCAAAGGGAGAAAACGAGCATGTATTTAGTTATGGGCATGACCGGAAAAGTTGGAGGCGCCACCACGCGGCATCTACTGAAGCAAGGCAAACAAGTGCGAGCACTTGTGCGCAATCGCGAGAAAGCGGCGAAGTGGGCGGACCAAGGCGTGGAGTTGGTGGAGGGAGACTGGAACGATGCGACAGCCACAGCGGCGGCGCTCAAAGGTGTTGAGGGCGCGTTTGTTATGTTGCCGACTGTATGGGCACCCTCGCCTGATTACAGAGAAGCAAAGGGCGTGATTGCGAACTATGTCGAGGCGCTGACCAAGGTAGTGCCCCCGCGGGTGGTAGCGCTCTCGTCGATGGGCGCGAACAGAACAAGCGGGGTCGGGAATGTAACGGCCTTATCACTTTTGGAGCAAGGTTTTCGTAGCCTGCCATCTGCGGTCGCATTTGTGCGCGCAGGCGGCTTTTTCGAAAACTTTCTTTTCGGCTTACAGGCCGCCCAAAGCGGAACACTACCGGTCTTCTACAATCCTACAAACCGGAAATCGACAATGGTCGCGTCAGACGACATTGGCGCAGAGGTGGCAACGCTTCTGACCGGGCCGACGTGGTCAAGGCATCGCGTCATCGAACTGGGTTCGATGGTAAGCGCGGATGAAGTGGCCGGACAATTGGGTGAGGTCCTGAAACTCGATGTCAAAGCCTTTGCAGTCCCGCGGGCAGGGTGGGCCGAAGCGTTCCAGCAGTTCGGCGTCCCGAAGGGTCACACTGGACCAGCCGAAGAAATGTTTGAGAGCGTTAACGCGGGATGGATGGACCTCGGAATCACGGGTACGGAACACGTAGCGGGTACGACGTCCGCACGCGATGTGTTTGCGACTGCACAGAACGCCGTCAAGGCCTAAGTCCGGGGCAAGCAGCTTCAGCGCCCTGAGGGCGGGAACAGCCAGCCGTGGCCACCGCGGCTTTGTGTTCGACCGGCGGTTCCTGCCTTTGCTGGTCAGCCATGGCGGACTTATTGCAGAACGATTTAAACCGCAAGAAGAGGATCGCTAATATGAAAGCTGAACACACAATCGATAAACCCGCACGGGCAGGTCGAGCAAGTGAAATAGCCGCGATGGTAATAACCGGCCTAGTCGCCTTCATCTGGGTGTACTTCGGAAGGTTATACCTAATCCACGATCCCGGCGAATGGCGGGTCGCCAATCAGCAGCTCGGATACCCGCTCTATATCATCCCTCTGATTGGCGTGTCCCACATCCTTGGTGGAGTGGGCCTTCTGATTCCCAATGTGCCTCGATTGACTGAGTGGGTTTATGCCGGTATCGCGATCACTCTTTTACTCGCGTTCTATTCACAACTGAATGGCGGTGGCAGTGCGTGGGATAAATTTGATCCGATTCTCGTCATGGCTTTCGTCTTTATTTCGTATGTATTAAGACGCTGCATGCGCGCAAACAGGTGGTCGATATGAAGAAGACGCTCGGCGGGCAGTTTCAGGGGACCTATGCATCCTCCACTTCACAAATCTTCCGCCATTCCGGCATTACCGTGGCCTTCAAAACCACGTTTGAGGTATTCACCAGGGTTGGCCCCGACAACGCGCTTGAACGCCTTACTGAACGCAGCGTCGGACTCGTAACCGACCGACCGAGCGACGTCTATGAGCTTTTGGTCACGCTGTTCGAGTAATTGCATCGCCTTCTGCATCCGCCACTCGGTTACATATTCCAGTGGTGTTTGTCCGAGTAGCTCTTTAAAACGTGCTGCGAATGCGGAGCGAGACATGCCCGCCGCTTCGGCCATGGATTCGACCGTCCAGGGTGTATTCACTCGGTCGTGAATGGCACTCAGGGCAGTGCCCATTTGAGGATCGAAAATCGCACGAAGCCATCCTTTGTTGCGTTCCGGTCCCGACGCGATATGGGCCCGGAGTACTTGGATAAACAGAACCTCGGCTAGTCGAGTCGCGACTACTTCAGATCCCGGCGCCTGTTCTGCCATTTCTGACGCCAGCGCTTGCATTGTGTTGTGAAGAGCAAGCGTGCGGGCCTCATCGGCCTTCATCAGAATGAAGCTCGGCAATAACTGAGTGATCGGCTTCAAGCTGGCGCGATCGAAACTCAAGGACCCACAGACGATGGTCGTCGGTGCGCCACCACCTCCATAATGAGCGACATTGCTCTTGGCTTTGGCCCCGATCTCGCGGAAACTCAACCTCGGACGTGTTCGCGGGCTGTCGCGCAAAGCAATCGAAGTCCCCCGGGCCAGCAAAAAGCAATCACCACCGGTTAGAGGAATCTGCTCGGGAATCCCTTCCACACTCAGCCAGCAGTTGCCGCGCGAAAGCATGGCGAAGTGCGCCAAATCTGGGGGTGAAATCTTTTTGTCGGAAGGCGTGACTCCTTCTTCGGTCTGCTTCTCCTGTATTACGCCCCACGGAGCTGTGGCTTCGAGCCTGTGCAGACCGAAAGCGGTTACGTGCATCGTTCTGAAGATGTCTGTTATCGGGTCCAACTTAGCCTCCATTTTCTGGACGAATAGACAAAAGATTAGGACTCCCGAGCAGTTCTCGTCCACTGCCAAAGAAATCTATTCTTCTGTACGGAATGCTACACATCTACCGAAGGGAGCAATTATGGGAAAGCTTGAGGGTAAGGTTGCAGTCATCGCGGGTGGATCGAGCGGCATGGCGCTGGCGAGCGCCAAGCGGTTCGTTGAAGAAGGCGCCTATGTTTTCATCACCGGCCGAAGGCAGGAGGCGCTCGATGAGGCCGTCAAGCTGATTGGCCGGAACGTGACCGGCGTGCGCGGCGACGTGTCCAATCTCGACGACCTCGACCGCCTGTTCGAGACAGTCAAGCGGGAAAAGGGCAAAATCGACGTTCTGTACGCGAGCGCTGGCACGGGCGAAGCCGTACCACT
This sequence comes from Silvibacterium sp., assembly GCA_049588475.1. Taxonomy (GTDB): domain Bacteria; phylum Acidobacteriota; class Terriglobia; order Terriglobales; family Acidobacteriaceae; genus Silvibacterium. The sequence continues at coordinate 6,635 of JBAVYX010000458.1, forward strand.
GGGCGAAATTACCGAACAGCACTTCGATGCGGCCTTCGACCTGAATGTGCGAGGCACGCTGTTTACGGTTCAGAAGGCGTTGCCGCTGTTCAATGATGGCGGATCGATCTTCATGACCGGATCAAATGCTTCGGTGAAAGGTTTTCCTGGTTTCAGCGTGTATGCGGCGAGCAAGGCTGCGTTGCGCTCATTCGCACGCACGTGGCTCAACGAACTGAAGGGCAGGAATATTCGGGTGAACGTGCTGGTCCCGGGGCAGGTGGCCACACCGATTCTGGAGCAAGTTCTCACCAAGGAAGCGAAGGAGATGTTCGAATCCTTGATCCCGCGGGGAAAGATGGGTCGTCCGGAGGAAATTGCCACGGTCGCGCTGTTTCTCGCTTCAGACGACTCCAGTTACGTAAATGGGGCGGAGTTGTTTGTGGATGGCGGCGCCTCGGCAATCTGAATGTGGCTTCGAGCCCTGTGCGGACCGAAAGCGGTTACGTGCATCGCTCTGAAGATGTCTGTTATCGGGTCCAACTTTGCCTCTCCGTTTGGACGAAAGACAAAAGATTAGGACTCTCGGGCAGTTCTCGTCCACCGCCAAAGAAATCTGCTCTTCTGTACGGAATTCTATACATCTACGAAGGGAGTCATTATGGGAAAGCTTGAGGGTAAAGTCGCAGTCATCACGGGTGGATCGAGCGGCTTGGCGCTGGCGAGCGCCCAGCGGTTCGTTGAAGAAGGCGCCTACGTTTTCATCACGGGCAGGAGGCAGGAGGCGCTCGATGAGGCCGTCAAGCTGATTGGCCGGAACGTGACCGGCGTGCGCGGCGACGCCGCCAATCTCGACGACCTCGACGGTCTGTTCGACACAGTCAAGTGGCAAAAGGGCAAGATCGACATCCTGTTTGCGAGCGCAGGCAAGGGCGAAGCCGCCAAACTGGGCGAGATTACCGAGCAGCACTTCGATGCGGGCTTCGACCTGATTGTGCGCGGAACGCTGTTTACGGTTCAGAAAGCGTTGCCCCTGCTTAACGATGGCGGATCGATCATCATGACCGGGTCAGTTGCTTCGGTGAAAGGTTTTCCTGGTTTCGGCGTGTATGCGGCGAGCAAGGCGGCATTGCGCTCCTTCGCACGCACGTGGCTCAACGAACTGAAGGGCAGAAATATCCGGGTGAACGTGCTGAGCCCGGGGCAGGTCGACACACCGGATTCCCAGCGACTCGACAAGGTGACGAGGGAGATGTTCGAATCCCTGATCCCGCGGGGAAGAATGGGTCGTCCTGAGGAAATTGCGACGGCCGCGTTGTTTCTTGCTTCGGACGATTCGAGCTACGTGAATGGGCTGGATTTTGCTGTCGACGGCGGCTTCTCGGCCATCTGAAATCGGCGGAACTCGGTGAGTGCATGATCGCCGAGTCGCTGATTCACTTCGATCGACATGGAGAGTCGAAGCTAACGAGAGCGGCGGCTTGTAGGCATGGTTCACGCAACGTGGGCATGAAGGGAGAGCCGCTTGGCTGCGACTCTCTCTTTCATGCCGGATTGTCGGGACGGGCCACGCAAGGTTGAAATCCGGCTCAATGCAGTTGTGATTCGTATCAAATTCAGAAGCGGCACGGGGCCGCATACGGAGAAAACAATGAAGGTTCTTGGGATCGGCGCAACGGGTCGGGTAGGTACCGAGGTAGTCAAGGCGCTTCTTCCACGCGGGCAAGCGTGCGGGCCTTCACCCGCAAGCAGCCCATTGCTGGCGGAAAGATTGTCATCGTTCTCGATGAAGGATACCTATCCGCAGTCGCTTACAAGGAACTTCCACATAGCTTTGGAAGCCGAGCGCGCCTGCCTCTCAATTGCGTCTGAGTTTACGGTCAGTAATCCGTGCAGGGTCTCCTCAAGGATTCCAGCACGCAGCAAGCTTTCATAGGAGACAGCATCTTGTCCTGCGTTTCTCTTGGTCCAGGCTTTCTTTCGAGCAACGCTCCTGAGGTATGCAATAAGGATGCCTGTCCTGCCCTGTGCAATGTTCTTCTGATACTGTCTTCCCAACTCCGGGAATCGGTTTGCCTCACACGTAACGACGCGATAAAGCGCGAGTTGCTCCTCAGAGAGCAAATGGCGAAGATATTCCCGGCCTGCTTCCATGAGTCCCCGCTGATTCGCCTTACGGAACCACGCAAATCGTTGTGCAAGCACATCATTGGAAGGGAGTTCGTCGGAAAGCAGGTGGTCCGTGCAGGCCGCAATGATTACTTTGCTGAAGAGTTCTTCTTTGCTGGCGAAATGACTGTAGATCGTCTTCACGGAAACGCCTGCGGATTTGGCGATCCCATCCATCGACGCGCCCGCGAACCCGTCCCGCAGAAAGTGCTGGCGAGCAGCCAGCACAATCGCGCGATCTTTCTCGGCAATCATGGCCGCTTTCGATGTGGGCTTCACTGGTTGCCATCCGTCACTATTTCGAAGATAGGAGAATTTCGCTGAATCTACAACCATCGTTTCCGCATCTTGGAAAACGTGCGTTGTAGTATCGGTGTTCGGATTGGCTTTACCACGACCGAAAACAATGCAGGAGCAGAGATGAAGATTGGAATCATCGGATCGGGCAACATTGGATCTGCACTTGCGGTGCATTTTCGCAAACTTCAACATCCGGTGTGGATCGCGAACTCGCGCGGTCCGGAGACGCTTTCGCAAGTTGCTCACTCAACTGGCGCCACTCCCGTCAACACTTCGCAAATCGCGAAGGGAGTAGACCTGCTCATCATTGCAATCCCCATCAAAAGCGTTCCTGCGCTACCAAAAAACCTGCTATCTGAACTGCCCGCGACATCGCCCATCGTCGATACCGGAAATTACTATCCGCTTCGCGATGGTGTAGTGCCTGAGATTAAAAGAGGAATGGTCGAGAGTGAGTGGACCTCCCATGTGTTGGGGCGTCCGGTTATCAAGGTATTTAACAACATCGTGGCAGACAGCCTTCTCCACAAAGCTCTTCCGAAGGGCTACGAGGGGCGAATCGCACTCCCGGTTTCAGGGGGCGAGCTGCAATCGAAACGGCTCGTAATGGCTCTTGTGGATAGCATGGGCTTCGACGCTGTCGATGCGGGTCCGCTATCTGAATCTTGGCGTTATCAGCCTGGAACACCGGCATACTGCCCTGATCCAACCATCGATCAGCTTCCCATGCTGTTGCGGCGCGCCAAACGAGACAAGGCGCCGGCAAATCGAGATCAGGCAGCGAAGATCATGGCGAAGCTGCCTCCTGATTTTTCACCTCAGGAACTCGTGCGGGTCGCGCGGCTTTCTGCCGGCCTGGATACATTCAAGCCGAGAAGCTGGATTGCGGCATTGCGACTGGGCTTCGCCGCTCTGCGGGCGGCATAGTGCCCCGTTTCTTGTTTGGCGGTCTGGTCAAGTCGGTCTGCCCTTTCTTTTACGGAGTACCAATGCTGCAAACAAATGAACGCGCGAAGGCGCTCTCTCAATCGGAGGATGAATCATGCTGAAATTAAAGAATCTCACGCTGTGCGCTCTTGCCCTTCTACCCATGACGGCTATTGCTCAGGCGCCCGGGCCTTCCACAGCCCAAACCGAGGCGGTCAACGATCATCGCGCAGACGAGGCTGCAATCGAACAGGTAATGAAGCAGTATCATGCCGCGATCCTCGCTCATGATGGAACGGTGCTCGCCGGTCTGTTCTTACCCGATGCTAATCTCTGGCTGAATGTCCTCACAGACTCCGCTTATGCTTTGGCGCAGGCAAAGTCGCAAACTGCACAGAAAGTCCGTGTCAGCAATTATCGCGACTTTGCGAAGTTGGTCAGCACGACAACGAAAAGTTTCGACCCGGAACACAGCAACGTCGTGATTCACACGGATGGTACCATCGCGGCTGCCTATTTCGAATTTGTCTTCAACGTCGACGGGAAGGCCAACAACCACGGTAGCGAGACCTGGCAACTGGTCAAAGCGGCTGATGGCTGGCGGATTGCGTCCATCATCTACTCATCGGAGCCGCCGGCCCAGCCGCACTGAGACCGCTTACGGTCACGATTCATCACCTGAGTGGAAACACACTCCATGGCGATGAGAGGACTCTATTGTTAGGCAGCGTGCGAGCGGCCGGACAACACAAATTGAGCGCATAGTGAGCCAAGGAGGAAAAATGGCAAACGTTAAGACCATTCTTAAGCAGGCGTACTCAGCATTCAACAAGCGGGACATCGACGGTGCATTAGCACTAATGACGGAAGACGTTAACTGGCCCAAGGCTTCGGAGGGTGGCAGGGTTATCGGAAAAGAAGAGATCCGCGCCTACTGGACTCGACAATGGCGTGAGTTCGATGGCCATGTCGAACCGCTTTCAATAACCGAGGAAGATGGAGGCAAGACTCGCGTCAGAGTGCACCAGCTCGTCAGGAACCTTGAAGGGAATGTTCTTTCGGACAGCGAAGTTCTCCACATATTCACCATGAACAACGGTCTCATCGCAGCCATGGACCTCGGCGATGAGGCCGAGACAACTGGTCCGACTGCCGCATTCGCGCATCGATCATAACTCGCAGCCCACCATGGGCCTGCGAGAAATGGCGCGAATAACTTCTTCATCGTCCAGCCTCGGGAGCGAGTAGATGACTTATACAACCCGTCGCCAGTTCTTAGGCACACTGGCATTCGCATCAATCCAAGGGATCCTGCCTGTTTCGATGCAGGGCATGAGCAGCGGGAAGGCTTCCGCAGCCGTTCTCGACAAGCACGATTTCGAGCCCGTGCGTCAAAGAATTCTTAAAGAGGTTGCGGCTGGAGCAGCCACTGGGGTAGCTGTCGCTGTCGTGCACCGGGGACAGATCATCTGGGAAGAGGGCTTGGGATGGGCAAATCGCGAGGCGGCCATAAAGGCGACCTCCCATACGCCATTCAACCTGGCATCCCTCACGAAACCCTTCACCACTACGACGCTCATGACCCTGGTTGCAGAGGGAAAACTCTCTTTGGACGATCCCGCAAATAATTACCTCGCGAAAAGCAAGATCGTTGGCACGAACGGAAACGCGGATGCCGCAACAGTGCGGCAACTAGGGGCGCATGTGAGCGGACTGCCCACGATGTTCGCAATGTTCGATCGCAGCGAAGCCAATCTCGCTCTCAGTTCCGAGGCGCTCCTCACTGAATATGGACGTCTCGCGTACCCGCCGGGGTCTTGTTATGAATACAGCAACATCGGTTTTTCTGCGCTGAGTGCCATCGCGTCAAACCTGACGGGTGTGGATATCGGAACTCTAATGACTCGGAGGGTCCTGACACCACTTGGCCTCGACGACAGCTTCTTCGACACCAATGTTGCGCGGCTTTCAACGGGTGCGGTGCGATACGATTCCTCGGGAAAGCCGATCCCGTACTACACGACATCGACGCCCGCGTCCGGAGAGCTGTATGCCAGCGCTCACGACCTTGCGCTGTTCGCAATGTTTAACATGAACCATCGTGATCGAGCGCGGATTCTGGACGATCGTTGGATTGAAGAACTCACAAGCCGGTCTTCCTTGGCCCTTCGGGTATAGCAACCACATTCGGCTGGTTTACCGGACATCTGAAGTCCGGCGAGGAATTTATCTTCAAAGGCGGAGGCCAGCCAGGTGTTGCGACTGCTCTCCGTATGGTCCCGTCGGAAAACCTTGCATGCCTGGTCTTGACCAACCGATCAGACGGGGATGAGCTATCTCAAAGCGTATGCAACGAAATACTCTCCAGTTACTTACCTGAATGGCGGCAGCCAGAAGATAACAGTGGGCCCTCGCCGTCGCCATTCGTCATCACACCCGAATTAGGCGGCCATTGGCAGGGAACACTCACAAACGACGGTGCGAAGATGCAGGTCCGGCTGAAGATCGAATCCTCCGACGTGGCCACGTTCCAGCTTGAGGACAAGCCTGCGGAGAAGATCACCGAGATGCACTCAGAAGGGGTAGCGTTCACCGGAGCGTCCACAGGTTTGATCGACTCCTCAGATGCCAGACGCACCGGAGCGAAGACGCTGAAGCTCAAGCTGATTCCGTACGAAGGAATGCTGGTGGGCAGGCTTCTCGCAACAGACTCCAAAACTGTGACGCTGCCATACGTACTCAGCCTGAATCGGGTACCCGCTTGAACACTGTCGAAGAGAGATAACTCTTGCCGTTGTGCCCCCGCCTCAATCTCGGCGAAAACAAGAGAGCGTCACTTTAAAATCAACATGGGAGGTCGGGACCGTGAGCCGCATCGTTGCGTCGATCGGAAAATTCCGCGAGGATGCACGCTTCGCCGCCAGACAGTTTCGGCGCGCACCAGCGTATGCCATCTTCACCGTACTGGTTCTGGCCCTCGGCATCGGCACAGTCACGGCCATGTTCACCATCAGCTATGGCGTCCTGCTGAAGCCGTTGCCGTTTCGGGCTGACCGCCAGCTTTTTGAAGTCGTTGAGAGCACCTCCAAAGGAGACGAGGGTTTCGCGGCCTCCTACCCTGAAATCACGCAATGGCAGCAGGCAGCCACGGACATTGCGGATGTCGCATTTGCCTCGAGCTTCGTAAATATCCTCGACGCTCCCGCCGGCGCGGAAATGGTCTCCTCGGTGGCAGCCAGTCCTAACCTCTTTACTCTGCTAGGCGTCGAGCCAATCATAGGGCGCAGCTTCCTGCCGAACGAGCAGATCTCCGACCATCCCAATGTCGTGCTGCTGAGCTACGACGCCTGGCAGCACAGTTTCGCAGGCGATCGCAAGGTATTGGGCAAAACGGTTCACATCGGCGCAACTCTGTACACCGTCATCGGAGTCATGCCCAAACAATTCCGCTACCCGTTGGAGGACATCCGCGCGGAAGTCTGGGTCCCGCTCGAGCGCAGCACACTGGTCCCAAAGCTTGACGATCCCTATGGGTCGCCTTGGCACCCGATTGTCCGCCTGCACGCCGGCGTCCGGCCCCAAGGGCTTGAAAGTTCGCTAGCCCGTGTGCATTCGCAATTTGTGAAGAGTGACGCTCCCAACCGCATCCACCTGCTGCGCCTCCACGATCAGCTGGTGCGCGAGGTCCAGCCCGCGCTTCTAGCCCTCGAGATAGCGGTGGCCATCGTCTGGCTCATCGCCTGCAGCAACGTGGCTGGCCTACTTCTTGCGCGTGTTTCGGCGCGTCGCACTGAGATCGCGGTTCGCTCCGCGCTTGGAGCCGCCAGGCGCCGTATGATCGCGCAATTTCTCACCGAGTCGCTCTTGCTCAGCATTGCTGCGGCGGTCGGCGGGCTGGGGATTGCCGCCCTCATCCTGCGCACATTCCGCCACATGTTGGCCAGCATGCTTCCCCTGGCCCAAAACATTCATCTCGACTGGTCCATCTTTGCTGGCCTCGTCGTTCTCACCTCTCCTCACCGCTCTCGCCTTTGGTACCGTGCCCGCACTCCTCGCTGCATGGACAGACACCGAGGCAGGCTTGAGGAACGGCGGCCGCAGCCAAGCCGGGGATCGTTGCCACAACCGGGCACGCGCCGTACTCCTCGTCAGTGAAGTCGCATTGTCCATCGCCCTGCTCACCGGTGCCGGCCTCATGATGCGCACCATGTACGCCCTGCGCCACGTTCCGCTCGGCTTCCGCATCGACCACCTCCTGGTCACCAGCCTGACCGCACCTGGCGATCTTTATAAGGATCAGAACCTCGGCACCGCAGCCTGGCAGCCCCTCCTCGATGCAGTGCGTCAACTCCCTGGCGTCAAAGACGCGGCACTCTCCACCGTCATGCCGTTAAAGCACCCCGTCGAGTGGCAAACCATCGTCTACAAAACCAACTGGACCGAAGGCAATGTCGACGCCGTCGTCCGCGCCGCCTCTCCGGGATTGATGGATGTGCTTGGCATACGCATGCACAGCGGCCGTTTCTTCAACTCGGGCGACACCCCCAGCAGTATCCCGGTAGCAGTCGTCAATCGCATCTTTGTTGATCGATACCTCGGTGGGGGAGACGCGCTCGGCAAGCAATTTCGATTTGGGCGCAAACCTGCCACGGCAACGGTGATTGGAGTCATTGACGATATCCACCAGGACACGCTAACCGACGCGAGCCGTCCCGAGCTCTATCTCTGCATTCCGCAGATAGCGCGCGATAATCCACTCTACCTGGCGATGGTCAGCAAATACATGGAGCTTGCCGTCCGCACTGAAGTTGTCCCCGGCACCATGGTTGCCCAGTTGCGTCGCCAGATCGCTGAAGTCAATCCCCATCTCGCCATCGGCGAATTTTCCACCATGTCTGAGGCCGTGGAGGACTCCATCGGTGCACAGAAACTGGCCTCCGGAGTCGTGGGCGTTTTTGGCGGCCTCGCATTGCTCATCACCCTCGTAGGTCTCTATGGGCTGCTCACCTACATGGTCGAACAGCGAACCCGGGAGATCGGCATTCGCATGGCCCTGGGGGCCGACCGCGGCGCCGTCATCAGTATGGTCATGCGCCAAGCCCTGCTGCTCATGGCTCTCGGGGCGGCGGCGGGGATCTGCCTCGCTCTCTGGAGCAACCGCCTGCTGCATTCCTTCCTCTACGGTGTCACTGCGTCCGATCCCTGGATCGTAGCCCTGGCGCCCCTCGGACTCGTCCTCTGCGGACTCGCCGCCGCCGTTATCCCCGCGCGACGCGCTGCCGGCTTGAATCCCGTCGACGCGCTCAGAGCAGAGTAAAACCGTCTAGTGCAGACTCCTGTACTGCAGCTTGTAAAAGGCTCAGGAGCATATTGCAGGTTGCCGTCCAGGAGTACATCAAGTGAAGAATGCTGCCGTTGTAGGGCAGAGGTCGCGGCAGGGAAGGCGAGGGTGCTGAAGGAGTGTCTACCAGTGCCTTCTAGTGCTTTTCAGTGCTCCAACGGTGCTCATCAGTTTCAATGGGTTACATCTGATGCTCTTCTGTCACGGCAGAGGTCGCGGGTTTGATATAGGTGCAATACGCATCTGATCCCCAAAATTAAGGGTGCGCTTCATCCTTTGTTTCACCCAGATTTGGAGCCATCTTGCCGGCTCGCCCCTCCTGCGCAGAGTATCAATCAGCGCAGGTGTCAGGGTTCAGAGATCAAGGAACAGAAATCAAGAATCGCAAAATTCACATTTGACATTGACCAGATTATCCACAACCATAAGGTTGTGGATAATCTGGGTACAACATTTGCGGCTTTGTCCGATCCAACCCGGCGGGCAATGATCGCACGGCTCTCCCGTGGGCCTGCCCCTGTGCATGGATTGACGGCACCGTTTCGACTCTCGCAGCAGATGATTTCAAAACACATTGCCTACCTGGTGCGGGCGCGGATTGTAATCAAGACGAAGCGTGGACGAG
>JBAVYX010000459.1:0-14856 GCA_049588475.1 Silvibacterium sp.
CTCTTCCGCCGATTGAAGGGCTACCGCCGCATCTTCTCCCGTTTCGAGAAACTGGACTGCATCTTCCTGGCCTTCCTCTGTTTCGCTCTCATCATCGAAGCACTCCGTTAGTGTTAACACGCCCTAAGTCATGTTATTGAGGACAAAAACGTCGCTTTCTCTTTTGAGCGCGCCATGTCGAGCGCGGAGCCCTTAGAAAGGCTTCGGAGACTCATACCTGACGATGCTGACCTGAAACACAAGCCGAAGTGCCTGATTGGCTTTGGCACACCTGCAGGAGCGATTCTCAAAGAGGCCATGAAGCACCATGCTCAACTTATCGTGATGGGGGCGAGGGGAGCCGGGACGCTGGCGTCAATCGTATGCCGTTTCGGGGGCGGCACAGCATACAGCATCGCGGCCAATGCACATTGTCCTGTTCTCACGATTCGCGAGGAATAATCCGTCCGAGCACGCTTGCCTCCGGTGGGCGCCGTTCCGCTGATACCCAGTCCGCCAAGCTCATCGCATCTCCGTGGTCGTGGGTGTGTGAGCCAGGTCACAGCAAATTGTGATTACCCCTCGTAGGATGCAAATGAAAGGAGGTAAGGGCCATGAGGAGACAACTTCAAGAGGTATACACGGAATTGGGTCAAGTGCTGGACAGCCCGCAGGCATTCGGATTGGGTAAACATGTCCCGCAACCGCTCGCAGACAGGTTGAAATCGATCCGTCTGATGCTTCGGGAGGCAGCGAGGGAGCGGGTTTTCGTCTGGCCTGATGACGATCTCGCGGGTGAGTTATCACAAGATGCGGATCGGAAGTACTTCGAGAGATGTTAGTCGACGTTTTATCCGCTGGTCGCCCCAGGGTGTCCGAAGCGCGACGCAAGGGCTTCTATATTTTTCAGTTTTCCAGAACATATAAGGTTGCGTCTGCACTTCACCCATCGGACACGGAACCTGCTGCAAAAAACTGAGTCAGGAATTTCGAATTCATGACACGGGGGAGACTGAGGGTGGGAAAGCGAGCAAAGCCGCTCGATGACTTCTGGAATCTCTCGCTCCAGGAGTTGTTTCAACAACTTCAGGCAACTCCGGCAGGATTGAGCGCCGATGAGGCCAGCCGGCGGTTGCGCCTTTATGGCCCCAATAGCCTGGCCCCGGAATCCCGCTTCATTCTGCTGGTCAGCTTCTTTCGCTTCTTTGCGAATCCCCTTGTCATCATCCTTGTTGCTGCCGCCGGCGTGTCTTTTGCGCTGGGTGAGCACATCGGGGCAGCAATCATCATCGCTATCGTCGTGTTCAGCGTCCTCTTGAACTTTCTGATGGAATTTCAGGCCCACCACGCCGTGGATGAAATCCGCAAGCAGATTGCCATCACGGCTATTGTGATTCGGGATGGACGAGAGCAGGAGCTGCCGGTCGCCGACCTCATGCCCGGAGACGTGATTCGGCTTAAGGCAGGAGATCTTGTGCCCGCGGACGCTCGTCTGCTGACCGTGAAGGACCTGCAGGTGCGCGAATCGGCGCTCACTGGCGAGTCCTTGCCCGTTGAGAAGACCGTGATTGAGCTTTCAGACCATAAACATGGCATTGCGGACGCGAGCAATAGTGTTTTTCTCGGCACTTCGGTTCAGACCGGAATCGGTACGGCTGTTATTGTCCGTACCGGGAAAGATACCGCTTGCGGAGAGATCGCGCGGCGTCTCGCAAAGCGGTCACCGGAAACGGAGTTCGCCCGGGGCACACGCCACTTCGGAATGATGCTCACAAGGGTGACGTTAATGTTGGTCCTTTTCGTCCTGCTGGTGAACATTATCTTCCATCGGCCTGTGCTCGAATCTTTTCTCTTTGCGATCGCGCTTGCCGTCGGTATGACGCCTGAAATGATGCCCATGATCATAACCGTTACATTGGCTCAAGGCGCGACGCGAATGACCAGGAAGAAGGTCCTCGTGAAACAACTTGCGGCCATCGAGGACTTCGGCAGCATAGATATTCTTTGCACGGATAAGACGGGCACGCTCACCGAGGGAGAGATTGTGCTCGACCGGCACGTGGATTGCCTGGGTCATCCTGACGAGGATGTCCTGCGTTACATCTACTTGAACAGTCTCTTTGAAGCGGGCATCAAGAGTCCGCTTGATGACGCAATACTCAAACACAAGCCCCCTTGCATTGTGGGGTATGACAAAGTCGACGAGATCCCTTTTGACTTCAACCGCCGGCGGCTTTCGGTGGTCGTACGAAACACTGATGACTACCTTCTCATCACCAAGGGCGAGGCCCAGAGTATCTTTGCCATCTGCGACACGGTGATTGTCGAGGGCAAATCTCAGCCTTTCGACGATAGCCGGAGGACAGAGGCTGAAAACACCTTCAAGACTTTGGGTGCCGACGGCTATCGCGCGCTGGGGGTGGCTGTGTTGAAGGTCGAAAAACGGGATGTGTATACCATCGCAGACGAACATGCCATGACGTTCGCAGGTTTCGCAGCGTTCCTCGATCCTCCGAAAGAAGGAGTTTTTTCAGTTCTGGAGACACTGAAGCAGAACAGGATTTCGGTGGTCATCATGACGGGAGATAACCAGTATGTGACCCAGAAGATCGCCCAGGATATAGGGCTGGACAAGGAGCTCATACTCATCGGAAGCCAGGTAGATACGATGGACGATGCATCCGTCGCCTACCAGGCGGAGCATGGTGCTATCTTCGCCCGAATGTCTCCCGAACAGAAGAATCGCGTGATCGTCGCTCTGAAAGGAATAGGCCATGTCGTCGGCTACATAGGTGATGGAATCAACGACGCTCCGTCACTGCACACTGCCGATGTCGGAATTTCAGTGATGAATGGAGTGAATGTAGCCAAGGACGCGGCAAAGATCATTCTGCTTCAAAAGGACCTCGCTGTTGTGAATGATGGCGTTCTCGAAGGGCGGCGCTCCTTCGCCAACATCATGAAGTACATCATCATGGGCACGAGCTCGAATTTCGGCAATATGTTCAGCATGGCCGCCGCATCGCTCTTCCTGCCCTTTTTGCCGATGCTTCCCAGCCAGATCCTGCTGAACAATCTTCTCTATGATTTCTCGCAGGTGACCATTCCCACCGATACCGTTGATTCCGCCATGAAGCGACAGCCCCGGCGATGGAAGATTGGATTCATCCAGCAATTCATGGTGATCATCGGCCCGATCAGCTCAATCTACGATTTTCTTACCTTTGCGGTGCTGCTCTGGGTATTCCACGCTTCGAAAAACGAGGCTCTTTTCCACACGGGATGGTTCGTGGAGTCTCTTGCGACCCAGACCCTCGTCGTATTTGTGATCAGGACGGCAGCCAACCCGCTCAAGAGCCGGCCCAGCTGGCCATTGTTAATCAGCGTGTTAGCCGTCGTTGCGATTGCAACTGCGCTGCCTTATACGCCACTCGGAAGCTTCCTGCGATTTACTCCGTTGCCCCTCTCACTGTTGGGCGCGATCGCGTTGCTCGCTTTGACCTATCTCTTTCTCGTCCAAGTTGTGAAGTCCTGGTTTTATCGCAGACACGCGCTGCTTTGAAGACGACGGTAGCTCCGGTATTCCCAAGTAAGTAAGGTGAGACATAGCTGCAGACGGCGCTTCTATCAAGGCTGGACCGCGTGCCAAAGCGGGGTTCAGGTGCAATCATTCCGGGCTTGAGGAGTGGATTTCCTGCAGAGTCGCGGATCCCTGGGATTCACTACGCGTTGTAAAACCTGGAGGCAAGCACGCCAGAAGTGGCAGTTTCAGGTATTGACTCACGCGCCTACAGAACTGTGACCGACATCACTGGCAATTCGGCTGCCGCGGCGTAGAGTCGTTTCTTGAGAGGCACTAAAGTCATGGCGACCGCGATTCTTGCAGAGAAACAAGAAACATCTCAAGCAGCGAAAACCATGCGAGCCCACCCCGTGCGCAAAGAGATGGCGTTCAAGATGGGAGCGGATATCGTGCTCGATCCGAAGACGATGGACGTTGTGGCAGAAATTCGGAAGCTGACCGGTGGCCGCGTAGTCGATGTCGCCATTGAAGCACTCGGAACGCAGGTAACATTTGAGACTGCATTGCGCGCCCTTCGTCCCGGAGGGACGCTTTCCAGTCTCGGAGTGTATGCGGGCAAGCTGGCCGTTCCCATGGATGCTTTTGCTTCTGGTATTGGAGACTACAAGATCGTCACTACACTGTGTCCCGGCGGCAAGGTACGTATGCGCCGTCCTATGGAATTGGTATTGCACAAGCACGTCGATTTAACTCCTCTACTGACACATAGCTTTTCACTGGAGGAAATTACCGATGCTTACGCATTGTTCAGCGAACAAAGAGACGCTGTATTGAAAGTCGCCATCCGTCCGCAAAGACTGCGGTCATTAAAACCAGGAGACGAACAGTGCTGAAGCTGGGCAAACAAGAAGCGCTTCTCAAAAGGTGCGCTTACGCTTTAGAAAACGAATGGGGTGCGCTATGCGCGAATATCGCGAATTCAATATGAAAACGATCATGGTTGCTACCGATTTGTCCGAAGCGTCATACGGTGCGTTGAGTTATGCGAAGCAATGGGCAAAGCGTTTTTCGGCAAAGATACTGCTCGTCCATGTTGTTGCCAGGATGGGTAATGAATCCAACAGAGACAAGCCAGAAGCACGTCTTTCCGAGCTCATGGACGCGGCTGAAGAGGAACTTCTGACGATCACATCCGGACTTTCCTACGATGACGTGCGCTGCGCATCGATTGTGCGCTCCGGCAAGATTCGAGAAACGATTGCCGACTTGATCGACGAACGGGATGTGGATCTCCTGGTTATAGGAACACGAGGTAAAGGGTATAAGGATGGGGAAGAACTCGGTTCTGTTGCCGAGACGCTGGTTCGCCTTATGCCTTGCCCGGTTCTGACGGTTGGCCGGCATATGCGAAGCGACGCATGCGAAGGCACGCATACACGCGTCATTCTGTTTCCAACAGATTTTTCCGAGATTTCGCGCGCTGCCCTGGCATACACCGAACGCCTAACCGAGCATCTCGATGGACATCTATTGCTTCTGCACGTGGATGAACAGGATGCTGATGGAATGCAGCCCCCCAGACCTACGGATGAATTCAACAAACTCCTGCGGGAGATGCAAGATCCGTCGCTCGTCACGGAATGCCTGACGCGCGCTGGACGTCCTGCAGATATTGTGGTCTCAACCTCTAAGGAATGCTGTGTCGATTTCATCGTCATGGGCGTTCATGGAACCGATCAGGCAAATATCGCGCGAAACTACGGAATGGCTTACGATGTGATCCGGATGGCGAGATGCCCAGTCTTCACCCTCTTCACTCAACCGCGGACAGAGATGCACGAGAGCGAAATCAAGAGCGATCATGCCCTGTTGATCCAGCCATCCTGAAGCCGGAGGCAGTCTGCACGTGATGAGGGCTTGACCCAAAATCGTGGCAGAGCGTCGCGGAGCCGCCCTCGTCGCGCCTTTCGCTCCCAGGCTAAAGGAATCTCATTGCGACGGCACTTGTATTAGGCGTCCTGCTCCTGGTTGGATCGGAAGCACGCGCGATGTCGGGAAGAGTCGCGCCCCTGCGCTTAGCTGTGACAATCATCACAGCCAGCCCGGCCAACGCCTGCCATGCTCAAGGGGAGGTGATTCGCATGATACGGCTGCAGGAAGACACACGTGCACAATTGATGATGGCGCACGGATTCGCCATGCTGGGGTTGGGATTAGGCCTCTTCTACATTCGTAATGCGATGACAAACTCGTTTTTCGACGTAATAGCGTGCGCTTTCGCCATGTTGTTGCTTACAGCGTCGCTGCTATTCATCGCAACCGTGGATTGGATTTGTGCCATCGGTCAAGGCTCCCCTCAGGTAGTCACGCTTAGAGGTCTGCTGCTGCTAAGCACTGCCGCAGCGGCGGGCGCCGTTTTTCTGATTCTCTATCCAGGCGGGACGATAGGGATGTTTTGCTACCTTATCGCAATTTATGCGTTGCTGTTAAGCATCGGAAAATTTCACCTGGCCAGACGCTGGGAGGGCACGAAAAGAGTGCAGGCGGTGATGTATGTTCTGGCAGCAATTGCTTTCTTCTTCAGCGCGCTTCTGGCGATAGCCGCTCGCCAAGTGGAGCGAGAAGCGGTCGCGGTTATCGGAAGCTACTCCATCTTCTTCGGCCTGCAGATGCTGCTCTCTATGTACTATCTCGAGCAGCAGAGACTGAAACAACTCGGATCACGCTCGGGGCCCAATCAGGCACACGTATGAGCGATCACGTTTTCAATGTGTATTGACGTTTCTTGTAGACGAGTGGTGGTTGCGGCTGTAGCCGTGCGCTCGGGCGTATCTTGTGAGCCGGTGCTCGTCCGTAATAGGCCTGTTCTCGGGGCTAGGGTTGATGCAGAGTCATAACGGGGCAAGTGGCCTCGGCCAGCACTTTCGGTGCGGTGCCGCGCGCCAGGTGCGTCGCGATCGAGGATGCGGTGCGGGCCCCCATCACAATCAGATCGGAGCCGCGTTCCTTTGCCAGATCGAGGATCCTGGTTCCGGGAGCTGCATTCACCAGCCAGGTTCGAAACGACAAATGCGCCTCGAGTCCCTCTGGAACGTGAGCATGTTTTCGAAAGGCCTGGTCAAAAGCGGTCCAGCTCAGGTCCTGCTTGTGGCCAGAACTGTCTGCATGAAAGAGCACGAATTGCGCTTCGTAATGGCGGGCAAGCATATATGCAAAGGCAGCAATTCCGGCCGAACGCGGGTCGAGATCGGTCGCACATAGCACTTCTCGCGGGGGCCATGTCACGTGCCGGGAATCGGAAACCGCCGGTCCGACAGCGAGCACAGGGCAAAACGCGTGCCGCAGCACGACCTCGGCATCCGAGCCGGCCACGAACCGCTCCAAGCCACGATCGCAGTGGGTGCCTAATACGATCAGGTCCACTTTGTGCTGCTTGACAGCCGAGAGGATTTCATCTTGTAGTTCTCCAGTAAGTGAAATCGATTCGGCGCGGAATCCTTCGGAACGTAGAGCAGCCGCACTCTGATCCAGTTGCTCCCGCTGCCTCTCGACAATCTCCGACTCATCGATCCAGGCAGCCTCAGGCGGACTAATGGGGTAGGTTGGCTGGTGTACATGAACAAGCAGAAGTTCTGAATTCTCTTGCCCAGCTATGACCTTAGCGTATTCCAACGCGCGCAGCGAGACATCGGAGAAATCCGTTGGAACGAGTATGTGCTCGAATGTAACTTTAACCGGACTGATCGTCGACATAGCCGTCTCATTTCTTTCGGGAAACCAGTGTTGAGCCGGGATTGCCGGCGTTCTTTATCCAAATCTAGCGGGCGAGAGACCAGAGAGCTGTGACAGAAATCACACTGGAAGTTCTTGCCTGTCAGCAGCAATATCCCGCTCTTGGCCTGAGTGCAATTCGAGGATCGGCTCTCCTGACGTGGCGGTCCTTTTCGCCTGGCGATGAGCAGGGATACATAGGACGGGACAATGGACTCCCGATATAACCTGAAGAACGGTGCTCGTTCGCATATCTTCTTCTGACAACGTAGTCGCCGGACTGCCCAGGACCACAAGGTCTACGCGATGCTTAAGGGCGAAGTCCGCGATCATCTGTCCAGCTTCTCCAGCAGTTACGATGTGCTCGACGGGAACGGTATGTGACTCGTTCATCGGCGCCAGAAAACGCAACCGCTCCAGATGAATTCCTCGATCAACTTTGCTGTCTGTTTTTGCAGAGTGGAGGACACTCAGCTGCACGTTCGCGATGCGTTGTGCCGTATTCAACGCGGCCAGGGAACAGGGGGAAAAATCCGTCGCCAATAGAACGGTCCTCCATCTTCCCGCCCACGGCATTATGGGTTCCACATCGGGAGTGATCGTGAGGATGGGGCACTCAGATCTGGCCAGGAGTTGGCGCGCGATCGCTCCGAGCGCCGCACGCCCGACGGCGGTTTTGCCTCGGGTGCCCAGAACCAGAAGATCCCCTTTGTGATCGCGCACGGACTGAAGGATGCGCTCACAGATGTCGCCTGTTTCAACCACGGAGTGCACCGGAATCCTTTCCGCGCGCAACTGTTCTTCTATTCGGTTCAACTCCTCGCGGGCCGCTTGATCAACGGAGACGGAGCTGGGCACTCCCATTGGAAATGCATAGCCAATGGGATCAATGACATGCACGAGCACCAGATGGGCGCCATGACAACGCGCCACAGCCTGCGCATAGCGAAGCGTGGACGACGACTTCTCAGAGAAGTCTGTCGCCACAACGATCGTTTCGAATGGGAACTGTCTGGAGTTATTCATTTGGATCTCCTTGCCGAGCATTCCGGCGGGTATCGCTCGATCTACTTCAGACTCTAAGGTGGGGCATTCAAAAGTGCGGTGACGAGCGTCACACCACTACTGCTCGATCCGTTTTGATCAGGCGAGACGATGGTCCGCCTCCGCGACGAAATATCGTCTCCATCCTTCGTCACGGCATCCGCCGCCTCACCGACTCAAGATGGCAGGAATGAAATAAGAAGTTGTTTGTTTTCAACATACATCTCAAGAGTGCTAGCGAATTCTGTCCGGTTGGCCACCAGAGTGCTTTAAGGAGAGCGTTGGGAAATGAATAAGTGCTGAAGATCTCCATAAACGACGACATGTTCGCGGCGACGCTCAAGGTCGAGGGCAAAATTGTTGGCCCCTGGGCTGCCGAGTTGAACCGGGTCTGGCGTCATCTGTGGGCTTCAACAAATCAGAAGACGTTGCGGCTGGATATTTGCAACGTCACCTTCATTGATCGAGACGGGACGCGGATTCTCCGGGAAATTGTCAGGGCGACGGGTGCGGAGGTTTTGGCCGACTCTCTCTTAACTCAATATTTTGCCAACCAGGCCAGGAGCGTTCCGGCGCTTCAGCAAGTCGAGGAGAGTTAATATGCACATCTCAGAAGTTCGGAATACAATCCCAACCTGCGAAAACTGCAAGCTGAAGGAAAACGGCTTCCTTTGCCATCTAACGCGTGAGGCCGAGAGAGAATTCGAGTCCATCAAGCTTTCCGCGTCCCACCCTTCGGGATCCATCCTGTTCTTTGAGGGAGAGACGGTGCGGGGAGTCTTTCTGGTCTGCTCCGGCAAGGTCAAGCTCTCGGTAAGCTCCAAGGGCGGCAAGACCCTGATCCTCCGGATCGCTCGGCCCGGCGAGATTCTCGGCTTGAGCGCCTCGATGGCAGGAATCCCCTATGAAGTCAGTGCCGAAACGCTTTATCCGTCGCAGATTGCCTTTATTCCTCGCGAGAATTTCCTCCGCTTCGTCCATCGCTTCCCGGAGGTGTACCAAGCGGTCATCCGGCAGCTGAATTCTCAGTACGCCAATGCCTGTGAACAATTACGGACGGTGGGGCTGTCCACAACCGCGAATGAGAAGCTGGCACGCCTCTTCCTGCATTGGTCTGCCGAGGAGAAACAGACTTCGGACGGCTCCCACATCAAGATTCCGTTCACCCACGAGCAGATTGCCGAGTGCGTAGGCGCAACCCGCGAAACCGTCACTCGGACCCTGAGCGACTTCAAAAACAGGCACCTGGTCATGCTTAAGGGAACAACCGTAATGATCCCCAATCGCGCAGCCTTGCAGGCGATCAGCGGAGACTGACGCCGGAAGACGCTCTATCCCATAACACCGTATGCCATGGGGAATCGCCTTGTTCCCCTTAGATCTGCTGCTGGTTCACAAGCCCGTTCCGCCCTAATGCTATACTCCTGAGCACGTTGCACTCACTTCCTCAGGAATTGAGCGCCGCAAGTGCTCGCGCCTCAGCTGTGAAGCAACCCGCGAGGGCGACGATAGGTAACAGATGACTGGACCTGCGGGCGAGAAAGGTGTTGCTGAACATGTGCAGGCGCTGTTCAAGAAGCTTTTCGTAGCTTCCCCGGATGCGATTGTAGTGACCGCCAGCGATGGTCGAATCTCCGCGGTAAATCCGGCAACGGAACGGCTTTTCGGATACTCCCAGACAGACCTTCTCGGAAACTTTGTGGAGATGCTCATCCCCGAGCGATTTCGTGGTGAGCATCCGCACCATCGCGATAGCTACGCCGCCAAGCCAAGCGTGCGTCCGATGGGTACCGGCCTTGAACTCTTCGGTCGCCGGAAGGACGGAACGGAGTTTCCCGTAGACATCATGCTCAGTCCCGTCGAGACAAATGGAGAGCACATTGTCCTGTCGGTCGTGCGAGACATCACGGACCGGAAGAAGGCTGAAACCGCTCTTCGCTCGAGCGAAGAACGCTTTCGCATGCTTATAGATGGCGCCCGCGACTATGCAATCTTCATGCTTGATCCTGAAGGAAGAGTCGTTACGTGGAACCCTGGCGCTGAACGAATCAAGGGATATCGCGCAGAAGAGATCCTTGGCCAGCATTTCTCGAAGTTCTACCCGCGGGAAAGCATCGAGCGCGGGAAGCCGCAGCACGAGTTAGAAGTGGCGGCGGCGGAAGGCAGATTTGAAGATGAGGGGTGGAGGATTCGCAAGGACGGCTCACGCTTTTGGGCCAACGTAATCATTACGGCGCTGCGCGGACAAGATGGCCGGCTCATCGGATTTTCCAAGGTCACGCGCGACTTCACCAATCGCAAGAGCGCGGAAGAAGCGTTGCTGCTTGAACTGAGCAAAGCGGTGCTGGCTAACCCAGATATCCGGCAGATGCTGGCCGCGATTGAGGCCAGTATCCAGCGGTTGATACCCCACGATTATGCAACCATCGCACTCTACGACGAAAGCAGAGCCAATTATCTGCATGTGCAGATACTGTCTACTGCGAAAGAATCCGGCCCGATCCAGGAAACAAGTCTGGCCATCGAAGGAACGCCGGAAGGCTGGGTTTTCACCAACCAGGAACCGCTCCTGATGAGCCAAATTGATCATGGGAAAGTTGGAGAACCCATCCTTCAACTTAAAGCGGGAGTCAAGTCGGGCTGCTGGGTTCCATTGAACTGTCGCGGTGAGATGATCGGCACACTGTTCGTTGGAAGCTGGCGCGAAGCCGCATTCGAGCAAACAAACATGGAAATGCTGCTCCAGGCCGCAAATCAGATAGCCGGAGCCATCGAGATCGATCATGGTTATCGGCGAATTCTCGAACTCAGCGACAAGCTCAAGGAGGAAAAGCGCTATCTCGAGGAGGAGCTGCGCACCGAATACAACTTCGAAGAAATCGTCGGCGAAAGCCGCGGCCTGAGGACAGTGTTGAAGCAGGCGGAAACCGTTGCGCCGACCGAAGCGACCGTGCTGATTCTAGGCGAAACGGGGACGGGCAAGGAACTTATCGCCCGATCGCTTCATCAACTCAGTCCTCGCCATGACAACACCTTCGTCAAGTTGAATTGTTCCGCGATTCCCTTCGGGCTTCTGGAGAGCGAGCTCTTCGGCCACGAGAAGGGAGCCTTTACCGGGGCAATCTCACAGCGAATCGGGCGATTGGAACTGGCTCACGGGGGCAGCCTGTTTTTGGACGAGATAGGAGACCTTCCCCTCGATCTCCAGCCAAAACTTCTACGCGCCCTGCAGGAAAAGGAAATAGAACGGCTCGGCGGCAGAAGAACGATTCCAGTCGATGTTCGTCTAATCGCCGCGACCAATCGCGACCTCGCCAAAATGGTCAAGGCCGGTGAGTTCCGCAGCGATCTCTACTATCGCCTTAGAGTCTTTCCCATCACGATCCCGCCACTGCGAGAGCGATCAGTAGATGTTCCTCTTCTGGTGAATTATTTCGTCAATAAGCACGCCAGGCGCATGAACAAGCGCATTGATACGATACCGCCGGAAACGATGGCTGCTCTCTGCGCATGGCAATGGCCGGGCAACATAAGAGAGTTGGAGAATTTCATTGAGAGAGCCGTGATTCTAACGCCGGGCTCGACCCTGCGCGCCCCGCTGGCTGAGCTGGAAGCCGTTGAAGACGAGGCCTCGATTCCAGCGGACCCGAATCTTCAAGCCGCAGAACGAGAGCATATCCTTCGCGTCCTCAAGGAAACAAAGGGAGCAATTGGCGGCCCCAAGGGAGCAGCAGAAAAGCTCGGACTGAAGCGGACGACATTGAACTCCAAATTGAAGAAGTTGGGCATCGCAAAGTCAGACTATTCCTGAATCACTCTTTTCTTCCCGTAGCCTTATCCTCGAATGATAAGCACCGGGCAGTGGACCCTGCCGATTACCTGAAAGGCCACGCCCGCCTTGAAACTGTCGAACCAGTGAGAGGTAAGTCGAGTTCCCAGGACAATCAAATCTGCTTTCACGCGATGCGCGAGCAGTAAAATGCCATCGGCCGCATACCCGTGCTCGAGAACGCACTCCGGTTCGCAGCGCTCCCGGGTAAGATCGGGAACCAGTTGTTGTAGGGCGCGCGTGAACCTGTCGTTCAGTTCCTGACCATCCACCTGCATAGTTCCATCGGGGGCCGGACTGACATGGCACAAATAGATATGGGCCCCGAAGTCCCGGGCGAACGACCAGGCAAACGCGCCTGCCCTGGCGGCTTCAGCAGAGAAGTCCGTCGCATACACAATCTTCCGAAAGTTTAGCGGTTCCTCCGGCGAGCCGGCTTCCGGTCCGATAGTGAGAATCGGGCATGTTGCCCTATGAATCAGCACTACTGCTGTGGATCCAAGTACAAGCTTCGCCAACCCTTTATGCGCGCGGGTGCCGACTACCAGCAGGTCGACCGAATTATCTTGTGCAGCTCTCAAAATTTCATTGGCTGGATCGGTTCCTTCACACAGTATCGTTTCCGTGCATATGTTCTTCGCGGCCATTTCACAGCGCAGACGCTTTAGAGATTCTTCTCCGAACCTTCGGAAGATATCAATGCTAACGCCGGCGTCCGGAGCCTTGAATGCCACGCCAAGGTCGACCACGTGCATCAGCTGGACGACGGATCCATAACGCTCTGCGAGAGCCTTCACATACAGCTTGGCGGTCTCGACGCTCTTCGAAAAGTCCGTGGAGAACAGAATATTATCCAGCTTCACTTCCACCGACTTCCCAGAAATGTTCATAACATCCCTCGATGCGTTTAACTCCATTCACTGGGCGGGACATCTCCATCGCAACGGCGCTTACGCCGGTCCTGGCACTGTAAGCACAGGGCATGAAGCCCGCCAGATGGCGGCGCTGATTGCACCAACGATCTCGAACCTTGGCTGTATATGTTCGAGTCCGAAGAGGATCAGATCGGCGTGAATCGCGTCCGATCGTTCAATGATTTGTTCAGCTTGGGGACCTGTGATTAAACTCCAAGCGGCATTAACGCCTGCCTCCTGCAACTCCTTGCTCAGCGCGGCTTCCGCGGCCCTCATCTGCGCGTAGTTTCGGTGGTCGTGTGCTTCGACTTGCGGGTCGATTACATGAATGATCTCTACATGCGACCCGGATTTCTTCGCCCAGGCCATCAGGAATCGCCGTGCCGGTCCCATTCTCTTGGGAAGTGAGGATCCGTAAAGCAGTGTCCGCGTAGGAGGCACCGGGCGTCCGTGGAGGACAGCACCGGGGCCGATCGTCAGCACCGCGCAGGGCATCGAGCGAAGCATAAATTCCACAGTTGAGCCCAGCCGGGGGTGGTCCATTCTTTGGTGACCGTACGCTCCCAGCAGGAGGAGGCCGACTTTGTTTTCCGCGGCCAGTTGGACCAGGACATCGGAAACAGCTCCGGCACGATGCACTAGGCGATTGCGAATACCTTGTGCGGCAAGCCGCTTTCCCACTTCGTCCAGATTCTCGATCGTCTGTCGGTGCGCCTGCCAACGGCCGAATCCGCCTTCCATCTCAATGGCAAGGTCGGAAGGGGGTGGAACGGAAACAACGGTTACAACAGAACCAAAGTTATGGGCGAGAGTTATCGCGTATTGCAGCGCGGTTTCCGAGGCCTCGGATGCGTCGTAGGCGACAAGCAGGTTTTTAAAGAGCGCATCTGACAACTCCCGTGTGTGGCTGGCAACCGCTAGCTGGTTCATATCAATGTCCCCGCTTTCTGACGGTCCCTCCGCTTACGAAGCTGACGCGCTTGGCAAATTGCACGTCACTTGCGAGAAGACCGAACTCAGGCATCTACTGTGTCACACCCCTTCGTAATGTTGCTGTGACCGTGATCACTGCGCTCTGACTACAAGCTCACTTACGCTGATCGACGATAGCTTCGTGTCAGTCGATAGATGCAACCCATGAGGACAACATGAGCATTTCTGCAACCGAACACAAGCAGGCGAGAACCACACTGCATTTGGAGACGACGCCGCTCCATATCAAGGGAATCCTGGTGGCAACTGAGCTCTCAGAATCAGCGACGCTGGCGCTGAAATTGGCGGCGCGATTGGCAAAGCAATTCCATAGCCGATTACACGTGCTCTACGTAGTAGCGCCGCAACTATATATAACTGACACTGCCACGTTATCCACTGAATTGCAGAAGGTCGAGGTTGAGCGCGCCCAGGAAAAACTCCATGAATATGCGTCAAGAATTCCCGAAGTGCGCACCACGCGCCATGAGGAAATCGCATTATGCGGATCCCCGACTGAAACCATCTTTGAGATCGCGGAAATGAAAGGAATCGATCTGCTGGTGATGGGATCACACGGCCGAAGCGGAATCGGAAAGATGGCGTTGGGCTCTGTGACAGAAGAGGCCATCCGCAGTATGCATTGTCCCGTGCTGGTGGTTGGCCCGCACTGTGCGCAAAGCTTCCGTCCGTTGAGGTCGATGATACTGGCGACCGACTTTCCTCTAGTGTCCTGAGTCAGAGATTCGTTTAGAAAGGCGCTGGATTTTTCCGAGGATAAGATCGGCATCGGCAGTCCAGACAAAAGGTGTGGGCTGGCGGTT